>JANXGQ010000071.1 GCA_024959305.1 Porticoccaceae bacterium
CAGTGGAAAGTCCGTCCAAATATCACCATTGACCAATAAAAATGGCTGATCGCCCAACAGCGGTAGCGCCTTAGTAATGCCTCCACCGGTCTCTAGGGGCTCAGATTCCCTCGACCAACTTATATTGACGCCAAACTGTGACCCATCACCAAAATAGTCTTCTATCTGTTCTGCCAACCATGAGGTATTAATCACCAGCTCGCAAATACCATTAGCCGCTAGGCGCTCTATATGATGCTGCAATAGGGGTTTGCCGCGCACCTTGAGCATCGTCTTTGGTGTCTCTTGGGTCAGAGGGGAAAGTCTTTTTCCGTAGCCGGCGGCCAGTAGCATTGCTTTCATAGTTCAGCGTCCCGATGCTCTTGATACCAGCTCTGTTCAGTCAATAATGGCACAACCGCCTGTTTGAACCAAAGGCTAAACTCCGCAGTTTTCCGGTAGCCATCAGCAGCCTCAAGGCAGTAGCGGACCACTAGGGGTATATCCTGAAGATAGGCCTTTTTATGGTCCCTCAACGCCAAGCGGGCAAAAATTCCCAGCACCTTGATATGGCGTTGCAAACCCATAAGATCAAACCATTGCATAAACTGTTTATCATCAATATTGACCAGAGTGCCCTCTTTCTCAAGGCGTTGCTTAAAATTCAGTGCTCGCTGTTTTACCCAAGTCGCAGGCCAGCGTACATAGCAATCTTTTAAAAGAGATACTAAATCGTAGGTAATGGCACCGCGCATCGCATCTTGAAAATCTATGACCCCTATTTGATCATCCTCTAACAGCATCAGATTGCGCGAGTGGTAGTCACTGTGAACCAAAAATTGCGGTTGCTGTAGTGCGTTGTCAATCAGCTGCTCGAATAGCTGATCCAGCGTGGCTTTTTCATCAGCGCCCAATCTAATACCTAGAAGTTCCCTCACAAACCACCGCTCAAATAGTGCCAGTTCCTCAGCAAGTTTCTGATGGTTATAATCTGGGGTCGGGGAATTTTCGACCGGGCAATTCTGGATCTCCAGCAATGTAGACTCCGCCTTATCATAGAGACAAGACTGATTTTCCAAACAGAGCTCATGTTGGAAAAGGCGCTCGCCAAAGTCTTCCAACAATATATACCCCTGTTCAAAATTCACTGCATAAATTTTTGGCGTTCGCACGCCCTCAGCTTGCAAGAACAGAGCAATATTCACATAGGCTGGATTCTTTTCTTTAAGAGGCGGGGAATTGACCGCAATCAAACTGGGCTGCGTATTTAAGCGATAATATCGTCGAAAGCCGGCATCGCCGGCAAGAGCCTCTAATTTCAGCGAACTGGGTACGCTGATATTCGCCGGTAACGAACACTGAATCCAATGGGAGAAACGCCGCTTATTTTGCATAGAAACTACTGTGATACCAGATTGCAGACCATTAACTCACAGAGTACCAAGTGCGGCAGATTAAAAAAACCTAAATCTCCGGCATTTGATGGCATTGAGCCGTCAAATTTATGCTTATATCAGTTAGAATAGCCGCAGTTTATAAACAAGCTGAGACCAGATCTTGCCCAAAGCGCTTAAGTATAGCTCCCTCGCATCGATAATCTGCCTGTGCTGCGCAACGGCGGGGGCGCTAACGCCAACCACTGAGCCGAATTCTGGTGCTAAGAATAGCGGTGACTCTGAACAACCTAGAGTCGCAGCGGCACACAACTTGGATTGGGTTGAAAAACAGGATATGACACCTCAACAGCAAGCTGATTTAGCCAGTTATTGCTGTGGCGCTTATATAGAACCTAAACGAGGCTATCCAGATGCCAATCTAGATCCAGAACAGGCACCACTGCGAGTCAATGCTTTAAGCACCGAGGCACAAACCGAGTCCGTGGCTGTGCTTGATGGCGATGTACATATTTCTCAGGGTTATCGTCAAGTGCGCAGTGATAGCGCCACAGTTGATCAGAACAGTGGTCAAATCACTCTGAGTGGCAATGTCCGTTTCCGAGAACCCAATATGCTGTTGATGGGTGACAATGCCAAACTTGACTTGAACAGTGAGGAGGTAGAAATAGATAACGCAACCTATGTCCTACACCAAACCTCCGTTAGAGGCACTGCGAAAACACTGCTAAGGAAAACAGATGGCGTAATTCTAATTAAGGATGCCACCTATTCCGGCTGCCAGCCTACAGATAAAACATGGCAATTAAAAACTAGCGAGATAAAGATTGACCAAGCATCCGGTTTTGCAACAGTCAAAAACGCTCGCCTCGATATTGGGAACATGCCTGTTTTCTACTTTCCCTATGCTAAATTTCCAATCAGCAATCGCCGCTCCTCGGGGCTCCTGTTCCCAAGCATCGCTGTGGATAAAGAAAATGGTCTGGACTTCTCACAACCTATCTACTGGAACTTGGCACCCAACTACGACGCCACCCTCTCGCCGCGATTTATTCAGCAGCGAGGTGCCGGCTTGGAGGCTACATTTCGGCATCTGAGCAACTGGTCCACCACCGAAGTCACAGCGGCTTATCTAGGCAACGATAAGGGTGGCAATAACGATTCTGAAAGAGACTCTGTTACCGGACTTCACCCCAATGAAGGCGAAGATCGTTATATGGCAAGTATTCAACATCAGGGCGGTGTCGGTCGTCCATGGTCTACTTTTTTAGACTTTAACAATGTCAGTGATACAAACTACTTTCGTGATATGGGTCAAATGACCCTAGATGAAAACAGTCGAACGCATCTCGGGCGGCGCGCCTCCCTCGCCTATCGCACAGCGCACTGGAACTTCGCCTTGGAAACACAGGACTACCAGACCATCACTGCGGGTCTCTCCGATCAATATTCAGTCTTGCCCGATATCTCTATTGACGGCAACTACAGATTTGCCAATTCTGTGAGCTTAGATATTAACCATCAACACAGCGTATTCGATCACGATAATCCGCATTTTATCACCGGCAGTCGAGCTAGACTGGACTACAGTGTTAGCTGGGATAAACGATGGCGCTGGGGTTATTTGAAACCAAAGGTTGGCTTCAAACATCTGTCCTACGATTTAGATTTACCAACTGTCGATAACCTAACGACACTGCCGCTAGCAGAAAACCCTTCCGTTTCGGTACCCATAGTCAGTGTCGACACCGGTATTTTCCTAGACAGAGATAACAGCTGGTTCTCAGGGTTAAGACAAACATTTGAGCCCAGACTATTTTATCTAAAAGCTGAGTTTCAAGATCAACAATCACTACCCGACTTTGACAGCAGAGAAATCACCCTTTCATACGATCTGCTGTTTAGAGATAAGCGCTTTTATGGTGGCGACAGAATCGCCGATAATCATCGACTGACTCTGGGCTTATCGACCAGTTTCGTCGATAAACAATCCGGCCAAGAGCGCTTTCGAGCCAGATTGGCACAGGCCGTTTATTTTGATGATAGACAGGTGGCAATGCCCGCGGACCCCAGTATTCAAGAACAGCTTGAACTGCGCCGCGAGCAATCTCTTCTGGCCTTCGAACTGGCCGGGCGCATAAACAAAAACTGGCGCGTAACCAGTGAAATTATTTATGATAGTAGCGACAATCATCTTGAAAAGAGCGGTCTTAGCTTGCGCTACAATGATCACCGAGATAGGCTTTTTAATCTCGCCTACAGATACTCCAGGCGTCTTCCTCGCACCTTCGAGGACATGAAATTAGAGCAGCATATAGCCCAGGCAGATATGTCTTTTTATATTCCTATGGGCGCGGATTTTAACTGGGTGGGACGCTGGACCCATGATTTTACCAATCGCAGGGAACTAGAGCTGCTCGCTGGGTTCGAATATAACAGCTGTTGCTGGCGGGCAAGCTTGGTAATGCGCCGCTGGCTTGAGCGCGAAGATGAACTATTGTTCCCAGAGCAAGACCTAAAACCCAAAAATGGTATCTTCTTGCAAATTCAATTTAAAAGTCTGGCTGGAACTGGCGGCCGAGTAGACACAATGTTAAAAAGAGGAATACATGGTTATGAACCACTGGAAAACTTTTAAATCTTCATTTGCTAGTGGCGCCTTGATGACCCTAGTTCTCAGCGCTCTGCTCCTGCCTGTGGGCAGCATTGCCGAGGTGGCACTTTTGGACAGAGTGGTCGCCATCGTTGGCGATGACGTAGTCTTGCAAACTGAGCTCGACCAGCGCACAGCGGCCATCTATCAGAAAATACAACAGTCCGGAACTCAGGCGCCAGCGCAAGAAATATTAAGAAAACAGGTGTTGGAGCGGTTAATTTCCGAGCGCCTTCAGCTCAATATAGGTTATAACGCCGGCATCCAAATTGCAGATGAAGAAATCAATCAAACCTTGGCGAGAGTGGCTGCAGACAATAATTTGACCCTGCAGCAATATGTGGCGCAAATCCATGCCAGCGGAAGCACCATGGCGACAGTGCGTCAGGAAATAGCCGATGAAATTATTATTATGCGCGTCCAACAGGGAAGAGTGATGAGACGTATTCGCATCAGCGAACAAGAACTTAATAATTTTCTCAATTCTGAAGAGGGCAAACTGGTGACATCTCCAGATGTTAAGTTGGGGCAAATCCTGCTGTCAGTGTCCTCAACGTCCAGTGCCGATGAAACAGCCGCTGTTCGCGCCAAATTAGACGGCATTATTCAACAAATTGACGAGGGCGTTGATTTTCGACAACTGGCAATCGCTAATAGCGACGATCAAAGCGCACTGGAAGGTGGAGATCTGGGGTGGAGAAAAATGGCCCAGCTTCCGGGTGTATTTATAGAGGCTGTCGAAGATATGCAGTTAGGCGAGGTCTCTCAGCCCCTACGCAGCGGTGCTGGCTTTCATCTCCTAAAGCTCTATGACCGTCAGGGCGGTGGAGAAAAACTGATTGAACAGCACTTTGCAAGACATATACTCTTAAAGCCAAACCAAATTCGCGATCAAGCTGCAACCATTGAGCTACTCGAGGATTTGCGTCAAAAAATCAATGCTGGCGAAGATTTTGCGCTGATTTCCAAACAGTATTCTGAGGATCCCGGCTCTGCACTCAAAGGCGGTGAACTGGGCTGGTCAACTCCAGGAATGTTTGTTCCCGAGTTTGAAGAAACTATGAGCAACATCGCCCTCAATGAGGTTAGCGCGCCATTTCAATCTCAATTTGGCTGGCATATTCTGCAAGTCAGCGATCGTCGCATAGAGGATTTTAGCGATGATATACTGCGCAATGGTGCAGAAAATCTGCTGCGCCAACGTAAATTTTCCGAAGAGCTACAAGTATGGCTTCAGGAAATTCGCGACGAAGCCTTTATTGAAATTAAAGAGATTAAGTAGCATGTGCCTAAGACTGGCCGTATCTCCAGGTGAGCCAGGGGGTGTTGGACCAGAGCTGTTGGTCCAATATATTCAGCGTGGCTGCCACCAAGAGCTTGTTGCATTTGCAGACCCAGACCTGCTACTGGAACGTGCACATCAACTCGGGTTGCCGTTGCGTCTAAGAACTTTCGACAAAAGTAGACCGGCAACCCCCCTGTCGCCAGGGGAAATCTCTATAGTGCCAATTTCTCTTGGCGCCCCCGCCCCTGCCGGCGAGCTCGATGTCAGCAATGCCCCCTATGTGCTCGAATGCTTAGATGCTGCGCTAGAGGCCTGCCAAACTAACGCCTGCGATGCGCTGGTCACCGGGCCAATACAAAAATCCATTATCAATGATGCCGGCATTAGTTTTTCCGGACACACTGAATATTTAGCTGAAAAAACCAAGACTCCCAGCGTTGTAATGATGCTGGCAACCGACGAGATGCGCGTTGCCTTAGCAACCACTCATATTCCATTGCGCAATGTCGCAGATGCTATCACCAGAGACTCACTGCAATCGGTGATCGAAATACTCCATCGCGACTTAACAGCGAAATTTTCTATGCAACGGCCCAAGATACTGGTTTGTGGCCTCAACCCCCATGCGGGCGAAGGGGGCCACCTCGGCAGGGAGGAAATCGAAACAATCTCTCCAGTGATCGATCATTTCCAAAAGCAGGGCTTGGATATTGTGGGCCCTCTACCTGCGGACACATTATTTACGCCTAAACATTTAGTCGGCGCCGATGCCGTCTTGGCCATGTATCACGACCAGGGTCTGACCGTACTCAAACACACAGGCTTCGGTAGAGCTACAAATATTACTCTGGGTTTGCCAATTATACGTACCTCTGTGGATCACGGCACAGCGCTGGATTTGGCTGGAACCGGCAAAGCCAATCAAGGCAGTCTTGAGGCCGCTATCAGGATGGCAACGCAGATGGCATCCTCGGGCCCAGGCGGTGTCAATTGAGCGCACCGCATAAACCCAGAAAACGCTTTGGGCAAAATTTCCTAGTCGATCAACAGATCATAGGACAAATAGTCTCCGCTATTGGCCCCGGCCAAGAGGACAATCTAATTGAAATAGGCCCCGGAATGGCGGCCATCACTGAGCATCTAGTCAAACACTGCCCAAGCATGACGCTGCTAGAACTAGATCGAGATCTGATTGACTATCTTCAACAAAAATTTCAGGATTACCCCGCTCTGACTATCCGCAGTGGCGATGCATTACAAACTGATTTTGCGCAGTTTTACGACGGCAGAAAATTACGGCTGGTAGGCAATTTACCCTACAATATTTCAACCCCGCTACTTTTTCATCTACTCAATGTGAGGGAGCGGATTAAAGATATGCATTTTATGCTGCAGAGAGAAGTGGTTGATCGACTTGGAGCAATACCCGGCGATAAGAGCTATGGAAGACTGTCGGTAATGATTCAATATCATTGTCGGGTAATGCCACTGATACCGGTTCCACCCACATCATTCCGCCCAGCGCCCAAGGTCCAGTCTGCAGTGGTTAGGTTAACGCCACACATAGAGTTGCCCTACCCGGCAGATGACCATAACCTGTTAAGACAGGTGGTCAATCTAAGCTTTCAGCAGCGCCGTAAAACATTAAAGAACTGTTTAAATCATTTTGCTGAGTATCTGCCCGATTTGGGGGATAATATTGATTTAACGCGGCGTCCAGAACAGCTTACAGTGAAAGAATTTGTCGACCTTAGCAACTCTATCAACCGGAGCATCAGTATCGCCAAATGAGTAATACCATAAAAAATAAGGATAGCAATAATGGTCATTTGATTGATGTCAGTGTCACCACTGAATATCTCTCTAAGCAATCACTACCAGAGGAAAGCCGCTATGCATTTGCCTACCATATCACCATCTCAAACCGCGGCGTGCTGGACGCTGTGTTACTTAAGCGACACTGGATTATTATAGATGCCAATCAACAACGTCAAGAAGTCAAAGGGGTTGGTGTTATCGGTGAACAGCCGCTAATCCCCAGCGGCGGCGCCTATAGCTATAGTAGTGGCGTGGTGTTAAAAACGCCCGTAGGCACCATGCACGGCTCCTACCAGCTAGTCGATGAACTGGGCGACCCAGTGGAGGCAACTGTAGAGCCCTTCTTGCTGGCAACGCCAAATACAGTGCATTAGCAGCCCATGGCAACCTATGTAGTGGGTGATATTCAGGGCTGTTTAGATCCATTATTGGCGCTACTGGACCAAGTTTGTTTCGAGCCGGCCAGAGATCGGCTAATCTCTGTTGGGGATCTAGTTAATCGCGGCCCCCAGTCTCTGGAGACTATGCGCTACTGCAAGCGTCTTGGGCACTCATTCCAAATGGTTCTCGGCAATCACGACCTGCATCTGCTAGCAATCGCTGAGGGAGTTAGAAAGCCTACCCCGAAAGATAGACTACAACATATTCTAGATGCGCCAGATGCCGCAGAACTCCTCGAATGGCTCAGGTCACATCCACTGCTTCTTGAAGTCGATGGATACCATATAGTGCATGCGGGAATCCCGCATATATGGACTATTGAACAAGCCCACCAGCTCGCCGCTGAGGTGACCTCGGTTATCCAGTCAGATCAACGCGGGCTATACTTTAGCGAAATGTATGGAAATAGCCCCGAGGTTTGGTCAGAGCAGCTTAAGGGGCCTGAACGCTGGCGGGTGATTACCAACTATCTTACCCGTATGCGCCTTTGCACTGAACAGGGCGAGTTAGAACTCACCACCAAGGACAGTCTAGAGATGCCGCCCTTTAAACCTTGGTTTTCCCACCAGCGCAGTCGGCAGCGACAAGCCAACATTGTGTTTGGCCACTGGGCCAGCCTTCAGGGAAGAGATTGCGGACAACATCTGTTTGCCTTGGATACCGGCTGTGTCTGGGGTGGGCCATTGCGAATAATGGCGCTGGAAACCAAAAAATTATTCCACCATTATCCTTGAGCAAATTCTCAACAAAAAAATTAAGACGAAAAAAAACCGAGCCAAAGCTCGGTCTTTTTATAACTGCAGAAGCAATTACTCAGCTGCTTCTACAACCTCTGTAACATCTTCGATCTCTTCTACAATTTCACGATCGACAAGTTCCACATAGGCCATAGGTGCATTATCACCGGTGCGAGTTCCACATTTAAGGATGCGCATATAACCACCGGGGCGCTCTTGATATCTCGGACCCAAGTTACTAAACAGTTTTCCAACTGTAGCCTTGTCGCGCAGGCGATCAAACGCCAGTCTGCGATTGGCAACACTGTCTTCTTTGGCCAATGTGATTAAAGGCTCGGCAAAACGACGCAACTCTTTGGCTTTTGGCAGAGTCGTTTTAATTAACTCATGCTCAACCAAAGAGGCTGTCATATTACGAAACATCGCTCTTTTATGAGAGCCAGTTTTATTCAGTTTGCGACCACTGTATCTATGACGCATGATTTTATTCCTTAATTCGCTGCTGTCTCAGCAATGACTTTTACGAGTTGTGGCTCTACGCCAACTCACGTTCAGTTTGTAGGCTCGCTGGCGGCCAATTCTCTAGGCGCATTCCCAGAGATAATCCACGAGATGCCAGCACGTCCTTAATTTCAGTCAGTGATTTCTTGCCTAGGTTAGGTGTCTTCAGCAGTTCAACTTCAGTTCGCTGAATCAAATCACCAATGTAGTAAATACTCTCCGCTTTCAAGCAGTTAGCAGATCTTACTGTCAACTCAAGATCATCCACCGGACGCAATAGAATCGGATCTATCTCGTCTTCTTTTTCTTCGGGTTCAGCTGTAGTCTCACCTTCGAGATCAACGAAAACTGCCAACTGCCGCTGCAGAATCGTAGCCGCTCGACGAATAGATTCTTCCGGATCAATAGTGCCGTTAGTTTCTAATTCAAGAACCAGTTTGTCGAGATCGGTGCGGTTTTCTACACGAGCGCTCTCAACATCATAAGACACTTTAAAAATTGGGCTGAAGGTCGCGTCTAGTTGCAGTCGACCAATAGTTCGACTCTCTTCATCGGCAACTCGCGCATCAGAGGGCTGGTAACCACGTCCACGAACAATCCTCAACTGCATGCTGAGTTTGGTTTTGCCAGTGATATTGGCAATGGGGTGCTCAGGATTGGCCACCTCAATATGTCCATCGCTCTCAATATCGCCTGCAGTGACAGGGCCAGGGCCTTGAACATTTAAACTGACGGTTGTGTCATTACGACCTTCCATCATTACAGCAACGCCTTTTAGGTTAAGAAGGATTTCCATGACATCTTCTTGAACACCTTCAATGGCCGAGTATTCATGTTCAACACCCTCTATTTCTACCTCAATGATCGCACAACCTGTCATAGAAGAGAGCAGAATGCGCCGCAAAGCATTGCCCAAAGTATGTCCGAATCCACGCTCTAGTGGCTCTAGAACCACCTTGGCATGATTGGCATCATAAGAAGTTACATCAATATTTCTTGGTGTAAGAAAATCGTTAGCAGAATTTTGCATATTATGTCCTGTAAGAGCTATTCAGCGGTTACTTAGAATACAATTCGATGATCAAATTCTCATTGATCTCAGCAGGTAAATCAGAACGGTCAGGGTTTCTTGAGAACGTTCCTTCCATCTTGTTGCTGTCGACTTGAATCCACTCAACTTCACCGCGTTGCGCAGCCAACTGCAATGCAGTTTGTACGCGAAGTTGCTTTTTAGATTTTTCACGCAGTCCTACAACATCACCGATCTGAACATTGTAGGATGCTATATTTACTTTCTGTCCGTTGACCACTATCGCGTTGTGAGCGACTAATTGCCGCGACTCAGCACGAGTGGAACCAAAGCCCATTCTATAGACCACATTATCAAGTCGGGTCTCTAACAGAGTCAGAAGATTCTCGCCAGTGTTACCCTTCAAACGAGCAGCAGATTTGTAGTAATTGCGGAATTGCTTTTCCAGCACACCGTATATACGACGTACTTTCTGCTTCTCTCGCAATTGCACGCCATAATCAGACAGTCTGCTACGTCGCTGGCCATGCTGGCCTGGTACACTCTCTGAGCGACACTTGGATTCCAATGGACGAACACCGCTCTTCAGGAACAGATCAGTCCCCTCACGGCGTGATAACTTACAAGTTGGTCCTAAATATCTAGCCATTTTTTATCCTTTCTACACACGTCGCTTTTTGGGCGGCCGACAACCATTATGGGGTACCGGCGTCACATCAGTTATGCTTTGCACTTTGAAACCAGCACTGTTTAAAGCACGGACGGCCGATTCTCGACCAGGGCCCGGACCTTTCACACGTACATCTAGATTCTTCAGACCGTATTCTTTGGCAGCTTCACCAGCGCGCTCGGAGGCGACCTGAGCTGCAAAAGGAGTACTCTTGCGAGAACCACGAAAACCTGACCCGCCAGCCGTCGCCCAAGAAAGGGTATTTCCCTGACGATCAGTAATGGTGATAATCGTGTTGTTGAAGGATGCATTAACATGAGCTATGCCGTCTACAACTATCTTCTTAACCTTTTTACGGGTGGTTTTGGTTGCTGCTTTTGCCATTAGAAACCGATCCTAATTATCTTTTGATGGGACGACGCGGACCTTTACGAGTACGCGCGTTCGTCTTAGTGCGCTGTCCACGCACAGGTAAACTGCGTCGATGTCTCAGGCCGCGATAACAACCCAGATCCATTAGACGCTTAATATTCATACTATTCTCTCTACGCAGGTCACCCTCAACTTCGCCTTGCCCTACGGCAGTACGCAGTTGGTCGAGTTGTGCCTCGTCGAGCTCAGAAATCTTTGTGTCTTCTGCAATACCCACATCCACACAGATCTTCTTGGCGGTTGGGCGCCCAATACCGAACACGTAAGTCAAAGAAATGACTGCATGTTTGTTATCAGGAATGTTGACACCGGCAATACGGGCCATTCACATTACTCCACTTTTACTATGAGTTTAATCGGTTCTTACACACCGACAGCGGGTTTGTTGACCCACTAAAACGGCGCGCTAGGATACCGATAGACGTCTCAAAAATCAACCAGATTATCCCTGGCGTTGCTTGTGACGGGGTTCCACATTACAAATAATGCGAACCACGCCCTTGCGACGGACAACCTTGCAATTACGACAAATCTTTTTCACAGATGCGCGTACTTTCACAGCATCACCTCTTTACTTGCGACCAACGTTTTTAAGGTTGGCCTTTTTCATTAGCGAATCATACTGCCGAGACATTAGATGAGACTGCACCTGAGCCATAAAATCCATTGTCACAACAACCGCAATCAACAGCGAGGTACCGCCCAGGTAAAACGGTACATTAAAGTAGACGTTTAAGAACTGAGGCATAAGACAGATCAAGGTAATATAAACACCACCAATCAATGTCAAACGTGTAGTCACACTGTCAATATATTTAGCGGTGTGGTCGCCGGGTCGAATCCCCGGCAAATAAGCACCGCCCCTTTTCAAATTATCAGCAACTTCTTTAGGGTCATACATCAACGCCGTGTAGAAGAAACTGAAAAAGATAATTAAGCCAGAAAACAATAAAATATATAGCGGCTGGCCGGGACCTATCAATAGCGCAACATCCTGAAGCCATGTCGGCGCGTTAACCCCCTGTCCAAACCACTGACTAATCGAAGTCGGGAACAGCAGCAAACTACTGGCAAAGATAGCTGGGATTACACCCGCCATATTCACCTTGAGAGGCAGATGAGAGGTCTGAGCATTATAAGCCTTGCGACCCTGACGCTGCGCATAGTTAACCGTAAGTTTTCTCTGCCCGCGCTCTATAAACACCACAAAGTAAACCACTGCCACTGCGATAAACAGAACCACCAACAGCATTAGTGAGCTGAGGTCCCCCTGTCGCGCTGACTCAAGTGCCTGTCCTATGGCGCCAGGTATGCCTGCCACAATACCGGCAAAAATCAGCATTGAAATCCCGTTACCTATGCCGCGCTCGGTAATCTGTTCGCCAAGCCACATTAGGAACACCGCTCCAGCTACTAGCGACGAAATAGCCACCATATAGAACAGCGAGTTGACTTCATAGGCTAGGCCCTGCGAGGCAAATCCGACAGCCATCGCGGTTCCCTGAATTAAAGCCAGTATAACCGTGCCGTAACGCGTGTACTGATTAATCTGACGACGACCGCTATCGCCCTCTTTCTTCAACTGTTCTAGAGCAGGTACTGTCGCCGACAGCAACTGCATAATAATTGACGCAGAAATATAAGGCATCACACCCAACGCCAATATACTCATTCTCTCAAGAGCGCCACCGGAGAACATATTAAACAGCCCCAAAAAGGTACCTTGGTTCTGATTAAACAGATCTGCTAGACGATCCGGATCGAACCCCGGAACTGGAATATGCGTACCTATTCGGTAAATAATGATGGCCAGAAGCAAAAAGCGCAGGCGAGCCCACAGCTCTCCTAAACCTTTCGAATTACCCATAGATGCTGTATCTGCTCTGGCCATAAGACTTACTCTTCTACCTTGCCGCCGGCTGCAACAATCGCTGTAGCGGCACCCTTTGTCGCACCAATCCCTTTTAAGGTAACGGGCTTGGTCACTTCGCCGGACGCAAAAACTTTGGCACGCGTAATGCTGTTATTGATTAGTCTCGCCTTGCGCAACGCCTCAATATCCACTGTATCACCTTCAATCAGATTTAACTCTGACAAACGAATTTCAGCAGTTACCGCTGCCAAACGCGACGTGAAACCGTATTTAGGCAGGCGTTTTTGCAGTGGCATTTGACCACCCTCAAAGCCTGGACGAATCGTACCGCCAGACCGAGCTTTCTGGCCTTTATGGCCACGACCGCTGGTTTTACCAATGCCACTGCCGATACCTCGGCCACAGCGCTTGCCCTCTTGAATTCTACCCGGGGCCGGGCTTAGGGTATTCAGACGCATCTTAAGCTTCCTCAACCTGCAACATATAGTTAACTTTATTGATCATGCCGCGATTAGACGCCGTATCTTCCACAACAACTGTGTGGCGGATGCGTCGCAACCCCAGACCTGTTAGACAGGCTTTATGGTTCTTTAATCGCCCGATTGCACTCTTAGTTTGAGTGACTTTAACCTTTTTTACTTTTGCTTTTGCCATGATCTATTTCCAATCACTGAGACGCTTTCAAAACGCCAACTAGTTCAGAATTTCTTCAATTGATTTGCCGCGCTTGGCAGCAACATCGTCAGGAGACTTCATATCTCTCAGAGCGTTAAACGTAGCACGTACAACATTCACTGGGTTAGTTGACCCGTAACATTTAGCCAGTACGTTTTGAACGCCGGCAAGCTCCAATACAGAGCGCATTGCACCTCCGGCAATAACACCCGTACCTTCGGACGCCGGCTGCATATATATCTCAGAAGCAGCGTGGATGCCTTTGGTGGCGTACTGAATGGTCGAGCCATCGAGCGCCACATCGATCATATTTCTGCGCGCTGATTCATAGGCTTTTTGGATTGCAGCTGGCACCTCACGAGCCTTGCCGCGACCAAAACCAACCTTGCCATTGCCATCACCTACTACAGTCAGGGCAGTAAAAGCGAAGATACGCCCACCTTTAACCGTTTTTGCGACGCGGTTCACCTGAACCAGCTTTTCCAGCATTCCTTCAGCTGAAGAATCTTTCTGATCTGTAAGAGCCATATCTTCTACCTATTAAAATTCGAGGCCGGCTTCACGCGCGGCGTCTGCCAATGCTTTCACACGGCCATGATATTTAAAACCGCTGCGGTCAAAAGCTACAGCAGTCACGCCCGCGGCAACTGCACGCTGCGCAACCAATTTACCAACCGCTGCCGCTGCATCGACGTTACCAGTACTACCAGACCTTAAATCTTTATCTAGTGTTGAGGCGCTGGCGAGCACTTTATCGCCACCAGCTGCAATAACCTGCGCATAGATATGCCGCGGTGTACGGTTAATACAGAGACGCGTGGCGCCCTGCTCACGGATTTTCATTCGTGCACGTCGGGCTCGACGTTGACGTGATAGTTTCTTATCGCTCATGATTTTAACCTATTACTTCTTCTTGGCTTCTTTACGTCTAATATGTTCACCAGCAATCTGCACACCTTTACCTTTATACGGCTCTGGTGGGCGGAAGGCTCTGATTTCAGCAACTGCCTGACCCAACTTCTGTTTGTCTGGGGATTTCAACAACACTTCGGTCTGACTTGGCGTCTCAGCGCTAACACCCTCTGGTAATGCGTACACCACAGGGTGAGAAAATCCAAGTGTCAAATTAAGTTTTTTTCCCTGCACCTGGGCTCTGTAACCCACGCCGACTAAATTAAGTTTGGTCTCAAACCCCTGGGAAACACCAGTTACCATATTGTTTACCAGCGCCCTTGTAGTGCCGGACATGGCGCGCGCAAAAGTATCTCCAGATCGGGCGGCAAAGGTCAAAATATTCTCATCCTTTGCAATCTCCACCTGAGGATTAATTGCCATCGCCAAGGTTCCTTTAGAGCCCTTTACAGAAATCTCTGAACCGCCAAGGGTGACTTCCACACCTTTGGGTAACTCTACTGGACTATTTGCAATTCTAGACATTATTGTTTCCTATCAGAATACGGTGCAAAGAATTTCGCCGCCAATACCGGCAGCTCTTGCAGCTCGATCTGTCATCACACCCTTACTGGTGGAGACTATCGCAATACCGAGACCACTTCTCACTTTGGGCAAATCATTACTGCCCTTGTACTGACGAAGACTCGGCTTGCTGATTCTCACAATCTCTTCGATAACCGGCTTGCCTTCAAAATACTTCAATTCCACAGTCAATGTTGGCTTCACCTCTTCACTCACACTGTATCCGCCAATATATCCTTCGTCTTGTAAAACTCGCGCCAGAGAGGCCTTGAGCTTCGACGACGGCATAGCCACCTGCGGCTTGCTGCGGTGATGTGCATTGCGAATGCACGTCAACATATCTGCTACTGGATCTTGCATACTCATCTATTTTTGCTCCTCAAACTACCAGCTGGCTTTACGCAGTCCGGGAACAAAACCGCGCATTGCTTCTTCGCGCAACTTGTTTCGGCACAAACCAAATTTTCTGTACACTCCGTGAGGACGACCGGTGACTCGGCAGCGATTGCGCTGACGAACCGGACTCGCGTCACGGGGCAACTTTTGTAACTTCTGTTGCGCTTCCCAGCGCTCTTCATCGGAAGCGTTAATATTGCTAATCGCAGCCTTTAATTCGGCACGCTTAGCGGCGTACTTCGCAACTGTTTTGGTGCGACGCTTTTCGCGCTCAACCATAGATACTTTTGCCATTAATCTGCTACCTCAACCTTTCAGCGGGAAGTTAAAGGCACGCAGTAGTGCGCGACCTTCATCATCAGTGCGGGCTGAAGTGGTGATAGTGATATCCAGACCTCGCAACTTATCAATTTTTTCATAGTCAATCTCTGGAAAGATAATCTGCTCACTAACACCCATTGAGAAATTGCCTCTGCCATCGAACTGCTTTGGGCTAATACCTCGGAAATCTCGAATCCTCGGAATCGCAACACCAATTAATCGCTCTAAAAACTCATACATGCGCTCGCGACGCAAAGTTACCTTGGTGCCAATTGGCCAGCCCTGACGAACCTTAAACGCAGCAATAGATTTTCTCGCATTATTAATAACCGGCTTCTGACCCGATATCAATGTGAGATCTGCAACAGCATGTTCCAGTGCTTTTTTGTCCCCGATAGCCTCTCCCACACCCATATTGAGAGTGACTTTGAGAATGCGTGGCACTTCCATTACATTCGCTAGCCCAAGCTCTTTTTTCAGCTTTGGCGCTATTTCTTTGTTGTAAACTTCTTTCAGCCTTGCCATTTGGTCTACCTATACTTAAGCGTCGACGGCTTCGCCGCTTGACTTAAAGACACGAATCTTTGTGTTATCTTTCTGGACTTTCAATCCAACTCGGTCCGCTTTGTTTGTTGCACTGTTAAAAATCGCCACATTGGAAACCTGAATAGGCGATTCTTTTTCTATGATGCCGCCAGGAATACCCGCCTGAGGGTTTGGCTTCTGGTGCTTTTTAACTATTTGCACACCGGACACCAACAAGCGACTGTCAGCTAGCACTTTCAGTACCTTGCCTCGCTTGCCCTTATCCTTTCCAGCGATAACCACGACTTCATCATCACGTTTAATTTTTAACATTGCCATGTGTAAAACCTCGATTAAAGTACTTCGGGAGCCAGCGAGATAATACGCATAAACTTCTCAGAGCGAAGTTCGCGTGTTACCGGCCCAAAAATACGCGTTCCTATAGGTGCAAGGTTCGCATTTAGCAACACTGCAGCATTATCATCAAACTTGATCGAGCTGCCATCTTGGCGACGCAATCCCTTTTTGGTGCGAACAACTACCGCACTCATTACCTGGCCTTTTTTTACCTTGCCACGAGGAATAGCTTCCTTGACGGTCACTTTAATAACGTCGCCAACTCGAGCATAGCGCCGATGAGAGCCGCCCAATACTTTGATGCACATAACGCGACGTGCGCCGCTGTTGTCTGCTACATCAAGATAACTTTCTGTTTGAATCATTTTCGTTCCCCGAAACTATAACTACTTGCAGACTTATTCTGCTGAAGCTCGCTCGTCAATGTTAACCAACTTCCAAGCCTTATATTTGGAAATAGGTCGACACTCAGCAATTGTTACCTTATCACCCAGTCGCGCATCGTTTGACTCATCGTGAGCCTTAATTGTTGACGACTTGGTCAAAATTTTACCATAAACAGGGTGCTTAACCCGACGCTCGACCATCACTGTGATGGTTTTATCCATCTTGTCACTGACAATCTTACCACTCAGAGTACGTGTGGACGTTTGGATATCAGACATACCTATTCACCTGCCTTCTGAGTTAAAATTGTCTTGATGCGCGCAATATTGCGACGCGTCTGCTTGACCTTGTGGCTTTCATTAAGCTGACCAGTGGTCTGCTGCATACGCAACTTAAACTGGGCTTTTTGCTCTTCGCCTAGGGCCGCCTGTAACTCCTCAGCCGACTTTTCGCGTAAATCTTTAGCTTTCATATTTACATCACCGTGCGTTTTACAAAGGTGGTTGCCACAGACAACTTAGCTGCCGCAAGTGCAAATGCCTCGCGAGCCAACTGCTCACTAACACCTTCCATTTCATAAAGCATACTACCAGGCTGGACCAATGCCACCCAGTATTCAACATTACCCTTACCTTTACCCATTCGCACTTCGAGTGGCTTTTTGGTAATCGGCTTGTCTGGAAAAACTCGGATCCAAATCTTGCCGCCCCGCTTAATATGACGAGTCATTGCACGTCGTGCTGCCTCAATCTGCCTGGCGGTCAAACGACCTCGACCCGTTGCTTTGAGGCCAAATTCTCCAAAGCTAACTTTGCTGCCACGATGGGCCAAACCTCGGTTGCGACCCTTGTGCATTTTGCGGAACTTTGTACGTTTAGGTTGTAGCATTTCGCTCTACTCTTAATCGCTTAATTCTTGTTAGTCTTACTGTGTGAAGAGACTACTTCAGCTTCTTCACCGCCCAGAATTTCACCTTTAAATATCCACACCTTGACACCAATGATCCCGTAGGTGGTGTTTCCCTCTGCCGCGGCATAGTCAATATCCGCACGCAGTGTGTGCAATGGCACTCGACCTTCTCTGTACCATTCAGATCTTGCTATCTCGGCGCCGTTCAAACGACCTCCGACCTGTATCTTGACTCCCTGTGCACCGCCACGCATAGCGTTTTGCACTGCACGCTTCATAGCGCGGCGAAACATAACGCGACGCTCAAGTTGCTGAGCTACATTCTGAGCCACCAGAGACGCATCTAAATCGGGCTTGCGAATCTCTTCTATATTGATGTGAACCGGACAGCCCATCTGCTTGGAAACTTCGTTGCGCAATTTCTCAACGTCTTCGCCTTTCTTGCCGATCACAATACCTGGGCGAGCGGTGTGGATGGTAATGCGCGCACTGTCAGATGGACGCTCTATCTCAATGCGACTTACCGACGCATGCCCAAGGCGCTTCTGAATATACTCGCGCACGGTAAGATCCTGATGGAGCTTGTCCGCATAATCCTTGTTGCCGGCATACCAAGTTGAGGCATGCTTTTTAACAATGCCTAGACGGATACCAGTTGGATGTACTTTTTGACCCATTTAATGGACTCCCGAACCTAAATTCTACTTTTCAGCAACTTTCACAGTGATATGACAACTGCGCTTAAGAATTCTATCTGCACGACCTTTTGCTCTCGGCTTGATACGCTTCATGGTCGTGCCCTCATCAACAAAAATAGTTGACACTTTGAGCTCATCTACATCAGCACCATCATTGTGCTCTGCGTTGGCAATAGCCGACTCAAGCACCTTTTTAATGATATCTGCGCCCTTCTTGCCGCTGAACTGCAAAATCTCCAATGCAGATTCAACCGACTTTCCACGAATTTGATCAGCGACCAATCGCGCCTTTTGCGCTGACATTTTAGCGCCTTTTAGTTTGGCTACTACTTCCACAATCGACCCCCTTAACCCTTGGCTTTCTTATCTGCCGAATGACCACGATAGGTCCGCGTCGGAGAAAATTCACCCAGCTTATGACCAACCATTTCTTCATTGATCAAAACAGGAATATGTTGACGGCCATTGTGTATGGCAATAGTAAGGCCAACCATATCGGGCAGAATCATAGAACGACGCGACCAAGTTTTAATCGGGCGACGTTCGTTAACTGCAACCGCTGCCTCTACCTTTTTAATCAGGTGAAGGTCGACGAATGGTCCTTTTTTTAGAGAGCGTGGCACGTTTGCTTTCCTCTTTTAATAATCAGTCTTCGCTTATTTGCGACGACGAACAATGTATTTGTCAGTGCGCTTATTCTTGCGCGTTTTATAACCTTTAGTAGGCATACCCCAAGGTGAAACTGGGTGACGGCCACCAGAGGTTTTCCCCTCACCACCACCATGCGGGTGATCTACCGGATTCATAGCAACACCGCGAACCGTGGGCCGAACACCTCTCCATCGAGAGGCCCCCGCCTTGCCCAGAGAGCGCAAGCTGTGCTCGCCGTTGCAAACCTCGCCCAAAGTAGCTCGGCAGTCGACCGAGATCTTACGCATTTCACCACTGCGCAAGCGCAGGGTTGCATAGGCTCCCTCTCGGGCAACTAGCTGCGCAGAGGCTGCCGCACTGCGCGCCAACTGAGCACCCTTACCCGGCTTCATCTCAATACAATGAATCACCGAGCCCATTGGTATATTGCGAAGTGGAAGGCTGTTACCCGCCTTAATAGGCGCGTCAATACCGGACACTAGAGTATCGCCAGCCGCGACACCTTTAGGCGCAATAATATATCTTCGCTCTCCATCGGCGTAGCATAGCAAGGCAATATGAGCACTGCGATTTGGATCGTACTCCAATCGCTCTACCTTTGCTGGGATACCATCTTTATTGCGCTTGAAATCTATAATTCTGTAATGCTGTTTGTGTCCACCGCCCACATGACGCACGGTGATACGACCACTACTATTGCGCCCGCCAGACTTCTTTTTAGTCGCCAAAAGCGGTGCATAGGGAGCCCCTTTATGCAGATCAGGGGTAACAACGCTGACAACAAAACGCCTGCCTGGAGAAGTTGGTTTTCTTTTAATAACCGCCATATCTAAACCCTCACTCCACTACCGAAAAGTCAATATCTTGACCTTCAGCAAGTCGGACATACGCTTTCTTCCAGTCACTGCGCTTGCCCATTCCAGTTTTCGTACGACGCGTCTTGCCTTTCATATTTACCACACGCACCCCATCAACTTTAACCTCAAAGAGCTTCTCCACCGCCTTCTTAACTTCAAGTTTGCTGGCATCGGTAGCTACTTTAAACGCCACCTGAGTAGCAGCTCCAGAAGCCGTAGAAGCTTTCTCAGTAATATGCGGTCCTAACAACACTTTGAAGAGTCTTTCTTGGTTCATACCAAAATCTCCTCAAGTTTTTTAAGGGCGGCGACTGTCACTACCACCTTATCAAAATTAATTAGACTGACCGGATCTACTGCCGCTGCATCACAGACCTCAACTTTGTGTAGGTTGCGTGCTGCAAGGTAGAGATTTTCACTCACCTCTTCAGTAACGATCAGCGCTTCCGCTAGATCAAAGTCAGCCAACTTGGCAACCAGCCCCTTGGTCTTAGGCGCGTCCAAATTGAAGTCTTCAACCACAATAAGCCGCTCTTGACGAGCCAGCTCTGAGACGATCGAGCGCATCGCTGAACGATACATTTTACGGTTGAGCTTTTGACTATGATCTTGAGGCTGAGCCGCAAAGGTCACACCACCCGAACGCCACAAAGGGCTGCGGATGGTGCCGGCGCGCGCTCGGCCAGTACCCTTCTGACGGAATGGCTTGCGGCCACCGCCTGAAACTGCCGAACGATTCTTCTGAGCTCTGGTACCCTGACGGGCGCCGGCTAGAAAAGCCACGACGGTCTGATGAATAAGATCTTGATTAAATTCTATGCCAAAGGCAGCTTCTGAAACCTCGACGGTTCCCTTGTTGCCCTTAGGTGTCGCTATTGCTAATTCCATGGACACTCCCCTTAAGCCTTGACTGCTGGTCGAACAACAACATCACCGCCTGGCGCGCCGGGGACGGCACCTTTAACAAGCAGCAAATTGCGTTCCGCATCAACACGGATGATTTCTAAATTCTGAGTGGTGACTTGCTCTGCACCCATATGACCCGCCATCTTTTTGCCTTTAAAAACACGGCCAGGCGTCTGGTTTTGACCAATCGAACCCGGGGCTCGGTGAGAAATTGAGTTGCCGTGAGTGGCATCTTGCATGGCGAAATTCCAGCGCTTTACGCCACCTTGGAATCCTTTACCTTTGGATGTTCCGGTCACATCAACTTTCTGTCCCTGCTCAAAGCGCTCTACGGTTAGCGCCCCACCAACTTCAAATGCTTCATCTGGAGTATCGGAACAGAATTCCCACTGCCCACGACCCGCTTCGACACCAGCTTTGGCAAAATGTCCGGCTTGGGATTTGGGAACTCGGGAAGCTTTGCGGGAACCGGTGGTGATCTGAATGGCCGAGTAGCCATCAGTCTCCACAGATTTAATCTGGGTAATATGGTTTGGCGCTGCCTCTATCACAGTGACTGGAATAGACGCACCATCCTCGGTAAACACACGAGTCATGCCGCATTTGCGGCCGACAATACCTATACTCATTTTTTAACCTCTCAAGCGTACGGGGCTCTTACCCGCTACGGCTGCCTATTTCAAGGCATTACACTTTTAAATTTAGCCCAGCTTACACTGAGCAGCTACAGCAACTATCAGCTCAGACTGATCTGAACATCAACCCCTGCAGCAAGATTCAATTTCATTAGCGCATCAACAGTTTTTTCTGTTGGCTCAACAATGTCGATCAAGCGCTTATGGGTACGAATTTCGTACTGATCTCGCGCATCCTTATTAACGTGAGGAGAAATCAACACTGTAAATCTCTCCTTGCGCGTGGGCAAGGGTATGGGGCCGCGAATCTGTGCGCCTGTACGTCTCGCAGTCTCAACAATCTCTTGAGTTGAGGTGTCGATCAACTTGTGATCGAACGCTTTAAGACGAATCCTAATGCTTTGGTTTTGCATAGAAGCGAAACTCCGCTATCAGTACGTTTAGTTTTCCTGGCACACAACCGTTTTGATTCCGTTGTCACCAGCCAGCCTCTAAAAAGGAGCGCGAATTCTAGAGCTGCGGCCCAATGCTGTCAAGCGAATTAATGCCTAGATATGTTTTTTTTACTTTCTTTGGCGGTAACAGCCCCATAAAAAGCCCAGAGCTAAAAAAAGAGGGTACAAAAACCCTCTTTTTTTACACTGCTTAAAACTTACGCAATAATCTTGGCAACAACGCCAGCACCTACGGTGCGGCCACCTTCCCGAATCGCAAAGCGCAGTCCCTCTTCCATCGCAATCGGATGAATCAATTCTAC
>JANXGQ010000015.1 GCA_024959305.1 Porticoccaceae bacterium
GTACTGAGCCACTGCAAGTCCTTGTTCGGCTGCTTTTCGATACCACTTGACAGCCTCAGCAGCATTCTCTGGAACACCTTCTCCATGGGCATACATCCAAGCTAGGCTGTACTGAGCACCTGTATCTCCTTGCTCAGCGGCTTCTCGATACCACCTCACAGCTTCAGCATAGTTCCGTGTGACACCTTCTCCATTGGCATATATCCAAACTAGGTTGTTCTGAGCCTTTGCATGACCTTGCTTAGCTGCTTTTCGATACCACTTCAAAGCCTCAGTAGCATTCTTTGGAACACCTTCTCCAATGGAATAAAACAAAGCTAGGCTGTACTGAGCATCTACACCACCTTGCTCAGCCGCTTTCCGATACGACTCTATAGTACCCTTCGCCATTTTTACTCTCCTCTATCAATAAGCTTTTTGCTATAAAAATTTATTCTTTACAGCTGCTATTACAGCAATTCCAAGATGCATATATCAATAATGCTCTAGGGTTAGTACCTTGGTAGTAGGGCATGCCCTATGAACCAGTAACAGTTAATTAAAAATGATTGGTCTAATTGGTGCGGTATTTTGATCGGTACGAACGCTGGTGACTGTTGGTGAGTGTAGGTTGAAAAAGCAAGAACTCAGGCTGTATGCGGCTTTCAACCGACACTGGCCTACACTGGCAAGCACTAAAATGGGTTCAATCCCCATCGTCCAGCCCATTTTTGTTATTCAAGACAAAGCTACATACAGTGTAAACCGCCTTCCCTAATGTCTTAACTAATTATAATAATTCGCTGTGAAACAGGTTGCTTTCCGCGCATCTCTTGCTTATGTTAGCGGTCTCAAATATTCACCCATAATAAATAGGTTTTAATATGTCTGCACTGGTTCTCGATGGCAAAGCACTGGCAACGCAAACCGAGGCTGAGCTAAGTCAGCGCGTAGCCAACCTAAAAGCTGCAAATCATGGTCGAGCACCGATTTTGGCGACTATTCTGGTGGGTGCAGACCCAGCTTCGGCAACCTATGTAAAGATGAAGCAAAATGCCTGCAAACGCATCGGTATGCAGAGCATTGCCGTTGATCTCTCAGAGCAGACCAGCACCGAGCAGCTGTTAAGCAGCATTAATGAATTAAATAACAATCCCGACTGTCACGGAATACTATTGCAACATCCAGTGCCACCGCAGATCGATGAACGCGCCTGCTTTGATGCTATAGCGGCAGAAAAAGATGTGGATGGAGTGACCTGCCTTGGTTTTGGCAGAATGGCCATGGGCGAGCCGGCCTATGGTTCGGCAACGCCACAGGGAATTATGCGTATTCTCGAGGCTTACAAGATAGAGTTAAGCGGCAAACATGCGGTAGTGGTTGGCAGAAGCCCTATTCTCGGCAAGCCTATGGCATTAATGCTATTAAATGCCAATGCCACAGTCACCATCTGCCATTCAAAAACCCAAAACCTACCCGATCTGATTAAACAGGCGGATATAGTGGTTGGCGCTGTGGGTCGCCCTGAATTTATTAAGGCCGAGTGGATTAAGGATGGCGCTACGGTAGTGGATGCCGGCTACCACCCTGGCGGTGTTGGGGATATTGAACTGGCGCCTCTAACGGAAACAGCGGCCGCTTATACCCCGGTTCCCGGTGGCGTTGGCCCTATGACCATCAATACATTGATCTTGCAATCAGTGATGGCCGCAGAGAAAAAACTCGGTCAATAGAAGCTGTTTTTTATGCGCGTTAGTGGTATCTGCATAAAGCTATCCTGTTAATTTTTTAGACTCAGCGATACTATTGACCAATAGGATAATCTAGGTGTGCAATATGCATGGAGCAAAACCAGTTGCTGAGAATCTGGTTGCCCATAGGGGCTATCAGGCAAACTACCCTGAGAATACACAACTCTCTCTGACCAAAGCCATAGAGGCAGGTGCACGGTATATTGAGTTGGATGTGCAGTTTAGCCGCGATCAACTGCCGATTATCTACCATGATGCCAGCTTACAAAGAGTGAGCGGTTGCAGTGGCGCGGTTAAACGCCTAGAGCGACAACAGCTACTGACTTATCCAGCCTATGAGCCGGCGCGCCTTGGCGATTTATATGTGGCGGAGAAAATAGCTCCCTTGGAGGCCCTTGTGGGGATTTTAAGGGACAACCCTCTGGTAACCGCCTTTGTAGAGCTTAAGGAAGGATCCATAAAGCACTGCGGCCGCGAACATATCATTGATAGCGTACAAAAAATCCTTAAATCAGTGGCCGCGCAAACCGTGCTTATCAGCTTTGATTGCCAGCTGGCCATAGCCGCACGGGAGTCTAACTGGCCGCATGTTGGGCTGGTGCTAAAACGCTGGAGAGATCTAGCCGCTCAAGATGTTGCCAAAGCCCAACCCGAGTATATTTTTGTTAACCATCGGCTGATTCCAAGCCGTGTCGATTTAAGCGCTTGCGATGAATTAAAAGATGCCAGCTTGGTGGCCTATGAGGTTGGCAATAGCGCCCTTGCAGAGAGATTGTTAGCCCGTGGCGTGACTATGGTGGAGAGCTTTGATATAGGGGGTTTGCTGGCTGGGAAATAGGCAAAAAGCTACTTTTTAATACTAGCTTCTTCGCCATTGGGTACCGTCGCGGCTATCCTCAAGCACCACGCCCTGATCCAGTAATTGCTGACGAATTGCATCGGCGCCTGCATAGTCTTTGTTTTGTTTGGCTTCATGCCTTTGCTGAATAAGCGCTTCAATTTCCTGTGCAGATATTTCATCACCGCCCCTACCCTGGGTAAACCACTGTTCTGGGTCCTGTTGTAGCAGCCCCAAAATATCCGCCAGACCCATTAATTCCGCGATTTTATCTTGCTGTTCCTTGCCAGATACCTGATTAACTTCTTTGGTCAGACGATACAGCTCACTAATCGCTACTGGGGTGTTTAGATCATCAAGCAATGCCTGATATCCAGCCCCATCCCTGTTGAGTAGTGGCTCAACGCTGTCTATGCCGCGAATAAAACCATAGAGACTATCCATCGAGCGCCAAGCGCTGTCGAGCAGGTCTTTGCTGAAGTTCTGTTCTGATCTGTAGTGCGAGGATAAAATTACATAGCGCAGCACTTCGCCGGGATACTGCTGTAGCAGGTCATTGACCAAGCGAAAATTGCCCAGAGATTTGGACATTTTTTCGCCATCAATATTGATAAATCCGTTGTGTAGCCAGTAGTTGGCTAGGGCTTTGCCATTGTTGGCACAGCAACTCTGGGCAATTTCATTCTCATGATGGGGAAAGATAAGATCCTGACCGCCAGCGTGAATATCTATGGTATCGCCCAGATGTTTTTTAATCATTGCCGAGCATTCCAGATGCCAGCCCGGTCGACCGCGCCCCCAAGGGCTATACCAGCCGGGTTCGCTGTCGCTGGAGGGTTTCCAGAGTACAAAATCCCCCGCATATTTTTTATAGCTGGCAACCTCGACTCGCGCCCCAGCCAACATATCCTCTAGGGAGCGCCCAGAGAGTTGCCCGTAGTCCGGCATCGATTGTACTGCAAACAGTACATGGCCTTTTTGATCGGCAATTTCAGTATCTGCCGCATAGGCATGACCCTTTTCAATCAGGGTTTCCACCATGCGAATCATTTCTGGGATATGTTGGGTGGCATAGGGAGCCAGATCTGGCTGCAATGTATTTAGAGCCGCCATATCCTTGAAATAAGCTTCTGAATAGCGATTAGAAATTACATTTATTTCTTCGCCTAAGTCTTTGGAAGCATTAATTATTTTATCATCTATATCGGTGATATTGCGGGCGTAAACCACATTGGAATAGAGGCTGCGCAGGACGCGATAAAGGGTGTCAAAGGCCACCGCCGGTCGCGCATTGCCAATATGTACGAAGTTGTAAACCGTGGGGCCACAGGCATACAGGGTGACCCGCTGAGGATCCAGCGGGGTAAAAGCCTGTTTTTTTCTGTTTAAGCTGTTGTAGAGAACTAACCCCATCTTATCCCTTCCAGTTATCCCGCAGCCCAATGGTGCAGTTAAATGCTAGTCTAACTGAAACCTTGCCATCGCGGCAGAAATAGCCCTCGCGTTCAAATTGATAATGCTCTCCCACCTCGGCATTGTCTAAACTAGCTTCGGCTTTACAGCCCTGTATTACCTTTAGTGAAGCTGGGTTTAAATGCTCTAGGAAGTTTTTATCGCCGGAGTCTGGTTGTGCTTCTGCAAATAGGCGATCGTATAGATTGATTGTGCAGTCGACCGCATCCAGTGCAGAGACCCAGTGAATCACGCCCCGAGCTCTAATTCCCTCAGGTGCGTCTGCCCCCACCGTATTGGGCACTATGGATGCTTTGATTTCTTGAATCTCGCCCACGGAGTCGCGCACCACTTGGTCTGCGCGAATAATATAGGCGCTGCGCAAGCGCACATAGTCGCCAATCACCAAGCGTTTGAATTTTTTGCGCGATAAGCCGGTATCTTCACTAAAATCGTTGCGATCAATGTACAGCTGCTGCCGGAAGGCTATGCTTCTCTCCCCTAAATCATCCCTCTGGGGATGTGCGGCTGCGGCGAACTGCTCAACCTTATCCTGTTCATAGTTGGTTAGGGTAACCAGCAATGGCTTGAGCACACACATGGCGCGCCGCGCATTGTTATTGAGATCATCGCGAATAAAGTGCTCGAATTGAGCCATATCAACCACGCCATCGGTCTTTGCTACCGCCAAGCTATCGCAGAAGTTGCGAACCGCACTGGCACTGACTCCGCGGCGCCGCAAGCCGGATAATGTGGGCATTCTGGGATCATCCCAAGCATCCACATGACCCTCGTCGACCAACTGCTTAAGCTTGCGTTTGCTGGTGATGGTGTAATTGAGATTTAAACGACCAAATTCGTACTGTTGCGGTGTTGTTGGCACCGCGAGGTTTTCAATAAACCAGTTGTACAGGGGCCGGTTGGCGGTAAATTCTAAGGTGCAAATAGAATGGGTGACCCCTTCAATCGCATCTTCTTGACCATGGGCAAAGTCGTAGGCGGGATAGATATTCCATTGGTCGCCAGTTCTATGGTGTGCCATGCGCTTGATGCGATACAAAACCGGGTCGCGCATATTGATATTGGCAGAGGCCATATCAATTTTGGCGCGTAAAGTCATAGCGCCCTCGGCGATACTGCCCGCTTTCATCTGCTCTAATAGCGCCCTGCTCTCGGCGGCGGGACGATTGCGATAGGGACTGTCTTTTCCCGCTTCGGTGAGGGTTCCTCTATATTCACGCATCTGCTGTGCATTGAGTTCACAGACATAGGCTTTTTGATGATCAATCAGATCACAGGCCCACTGATAAAATTGATCGAAATAGTCGGATGCGTAGCGAATCTCGCCCTGCCATAAGAAGCCCAGCCAGCGCACATCTTCAATAATAGCCTGCACATACTCGGTATCTTCTTTTTCGGGGTTGGTGTCATCAAAGCGCAGATGGCAATCACCGTTAAAGAGCTCAGCTAATCCAAAGTTGAGACAAATCGACTTGGCGTGCCCAATATGCAGATAACCGTTTGGCTCCGGCGGAAATCTGGTCACCACTTTGTGGGTTTTTCCAGATTCAATATCGGCGCTGATAATCTGTTGTATAAAATTTATCGGTTTTGCAGTGTCGGTCATTTAGAGTCGCTTGCAGGATCGGTTAGGCTGCGCAGTATAGCGTTCAGCTACCACTCAATAAACCTTAAAGCATCGCTGCTGGGCAATATTGTGCAATTATTTCCAGTTGCGGGGCTATATTTGGATTAATAGCAAACATAACTTTGATTTAGCTCGGTTACAAATTAAAATGTATCTTGAAACGTCAATAACTCTATGGACTCAATATGATTACTTTCCGCACCACCATGGGCGATTTTGCTATCGAACTGGACTTTGATAAGGCACCACTGAGCTCTGCTAACTTTTTAAGTTATGCCAAAGAGAATTTTTACAATGACACTATTTTTCATCGAGTGATCAATAGCTTTATGGTGCAAGGCGGGGGCATGACCTCCAATATGCAGCAAAAAGAGGGCAAAGCATCGATTGAGAACGAAGCTGATAACGGGCTTAAAAATGATATTGGCACCGTTGCCATGGCTCGAACTGGTGATCCGCACTCTGCTTCTTCACAGTTTTTTATCAATGTGGCCGACAATGGTTTTCTAAACCACAGTGGTAAAAATATGCAGGGCTGGGGTTACGCTGTGTTTGGCAAGGTTGTGGAAGGTATGGATGTAATAGAAAAAATAAAGGCTGTGCAAACTGGAACTACTATGGGTCATCAAGATGTGCCTGTGGATCCCATAGAAATTACAGAAACTCTAATCAGTGATAGCTACGCCGCAAAGTAGAAGGCATTGATCCGAGATCGGCTATGTCAATATTATTTATTTCAGATCTACATCTGTCTCCACAGCGCCCGGCGGTAACCCGGGCGTTTTTGCTTTTTCTGCAACAACAGGCGGTGACTGCGGAGGCCCTCTATGTTCTCGGGGATCTCTTTGAAGCCTGGGTTGGCGATGACGATAATAGCCCGTTGAGCATTGAGATTCAGCAGGCCTTTAAAGAACTTACTGAGCGCGGTATTGCGCTGTATATTCAGCATGGCAATCGGGATTTTTTGCTGGGTCGGCGATTTATGTCCAATACCGGCGCAACCCTACTTGCAGATGAATATATTGTTGATTATCAGGGGCAGCGAGCGCTGCTAATGCACGGCGATACGCTGTGTATAGACGATATTGATTATCTGCGCTTTAGACGCAAGGTGCGCAATCCTCTGTGCAAATTCTGCTTTGGGCTATTGCCACTGAAACGCAGACAGCGATTGGCCAGTGATTGGCGGGCTAAAAGTATGGCTGCCAACGCTAATAAACCCAGCGCAATAATGGATGTCAATGCCGAGGCTGTAGATGCTGTGATGGAGAAATACCAGATTGGCACTTTAATTCACGGCCATACCCATAGACCAAACCGTCATCAGGTTAGCGCTGGTGAAAGGATTGTGCTGGGAGATTGGCATGATCATGGCTGGGTTTTGCAGCTGGATAGAAGCGGCTTTGAACTGCAGAGCTTTGCTATTTAAAAAACTGGAAAACTCTGTCTTTTGGAGTATTATTAGTAGGTGTTTTCAATTTAACGATCAGGATATTCACATGGACTCAAACCCAAACCTAAATAAGTACAGCTCTAAAACCATGCCTTCCGGTATTCAAAGCACCGCACTTGACCCTGCAGTGGCTAAGGTTCTGCGTAGTACCTATACGCTATTGGGGGCCACCTTGGCGTTTAGTGCCCTGATGGCAGGAATATCAATGGCGATCAATGCGCCCTTCTTCGGCCTGTGGACTCTGTTGCCCTATTTTCTGTGTCTGTGGATGACAGAGAAAAATAAAAACAATGCCTCTGGTATTCTTTGGGTCTTTGCACTGACCGGATGGCTTGGCTTTACTCTGGGCCCGATTCTCAATATGTACCTTGCGGTGACAGGATCTGGACCCATCATGATGGCATTGGGGTCTACTGCTCTGGTATTTTTCGGGGCATCGGCCTATGTGCTGACCACCAGAAAAAACCTCAGCTTTATGACCGGTTTTTTAATGACCGGAATACTGGTGGCCTTTGTGGCAAGCATCGCCAATATATTCTTAAAGATCCCCGCGCTGGCGATTACTGTGAGTTCGGTATTTGCATTCCTCTCAGCGGGCATCATTATGTGGCAGACCAGCGCCATTATTCATGGCGGTGAGCGCAACTATATTTCTGCCACGGTGACATTGTTTGTGATGATCTACAATTTGTTCCTCAGCCTGCTACATATCTTCGGGGTGATGAACGACGATTAATTAAATCCATACGGTTATTCCTTAGAGCCCTGTAAAATACAGGGCTTTTTTAATTTTTAAGCAAAATATGGCTTAATGCTTTCATGGTGCAAGATTCTGATTATTTGGGTAGTTTACCCCCCTGGTCTGCGGAGCGGGCGCACCAGCTCGCCTTAGAGGAAGGTATGCGTATAGAGGAAAACCATATGGAGATATTAATGGCGGCACGGGATTTTTTTTCGGCTTATGGATTTTCACCCTCAATGCGCCCTCTGTGTAAGGTTGTTACTGAACATCTGGGTGTAGAAAAAGGACGCAGTCTGTATCTCAATAAGCTTTTTTCCGGCAGCCCTGCAAAATTAGTGGCCAAACTGGCCGGCTTACCCAAACCAAAAAATTGTATTTAAATGAAATTAAGTGACTACAGTGTAAACAGCCCGCCTGCCGATACCTCTTTGGTACCAGCTGAGCAACGGGCTGAGCTTCTCGCCCAAATCCCCAAATGGCAAATTGCTAACAAGGATGCTGTTGATCAGTTGCAGCGCTGCTTTAAATTTGCCAATTTTGTAGATGCCATGCAGTTTGCCAATGCTATTACTGAAATAGCCGAGCAGGCAGACCATCACCCTACTCTGGTGATCAACTGGGGTGAAGTTTGTGTATGTTGGTGGTCTCACAGTCTTCGAGGCCTACATTTTAATGATTTTGTAATGGCCGCTAAAACTCAACATATTTACAACTGCCAATGAGTTATCAGCCATCAGACAATCCGGCCGACTACCAACGGCAATTGGATACTAAGGTAGATAGTTTACAGCGCCTTATGGCCGAGGCCGGCATAGCCATGCCGCCTCTTAAGGTCTACCCCTCGCGACCCCTTGGATTTCGTATGCGCGCCGAATTTCGCGTCTGGCACGAGTGGGGTAAAGCCCATTATGCGATGAATAAACCGGGTGAAAAACGACCCTATATTATTGAGGATTTCCCTATTGGTTCGGCGCTGATCAATCAGTTGATGGCGCCTATTATGGAAGCCGTTAATAACAGTGAAATACTGAGTCGCAAGCTGTTTAGTATGGAGTTTTTAACCACCACCTCCGATCAGGCGCTGGTAACGCTGATCTACCATCGCCCTTTGGATAAAGACTGGGAAAACGAGGCAAAGACGCTACAAAATCAGCTTAATATTGCCATTGTTGGTCGCAGTCGCAAACAAAAACTGGTGCTGGATCGCGACTATGTAACGGAAACATTGGAAGTAGACGGGAAGCAATACAGCTATCAGCAGGTGGAGTCTAGCTTTACCCAACCCAATGCGGGAATCAATCGTGAAATGCTTAGCTGGGCCAGTGGCTGTCTGAGCGCAAGCGCCGGTGATCTGATCGAGCTCTACTGTGGCAATGGCAACTTTACAGCGGTATTGGCGCAACATTTTGATAAGGTACTGGCCACGGAAATTTCCAAGGTCTCGGTCAATTCTGCGCTAACAAACTTTGCTGCAAACCAGATCCATAATGTAACTGTGGCGAGGCTTTCCAGTGAAGAATTTACTCAGGCTTTAAATAGACAGCGTGACTTTCGGCGTCTTGCCGAGGTGGACTTAGATAGTTTTAATTTTTCAACGATTTTTGTCGACCCACCTCGGGCCGGTCTCGATTCTGGTACTGAAAAATTGGTGACAGGCTTGGATAATATTCTCTATATCTCGTGCAATCCAACTACCCTAGCGGCCAACCTTGTGGAGATTACTAAGACCCATAAGATTGTCTCAGCCGCCCTCTTTGACCAGTTTCCTTGGACGCAGCATATCGAATCTGGTGTTCATCTTCGTCGACTCTAAAAACGGCCTTTTTTGCCTTAGGCTGTGTTGCGCTGCGACTTCCCCTGCTCATGTATTTTTACATACACTGCGCTATAGCTTTTCGTGCACCTTGGCCAGAACAAAAAATACGCGTTTTTGAGGCCCGACTATCTTAATAAATACAAACCCTTATTCCTGCGCAGAGGGATCCATAGAGGGCAATAGCTTATCCGGCAAACTTTTCTTGGTTTTTGCCCCTAATTTCTTTAATTCTTCAGTGCGTTTGATTAGGTTGCCGCGACCCGAGGACAGCCTTTTATGGGCGGTTTCATAGGCATCTTTACTTTTGTCTAGATGCTTGCCTACATCCTCTAGGGCTTCCACATGCAGCACAAAAAGGTCGTAAAGTGCACCGGCTTTTTCAGCTATTACCTGCGCGTTGCGGTTTTGATCTGCATAACGCCAGAGGTTTTTTATAGTTCTAAGAGTGACCATTAATGTGCTCGGGCTGACCAGTATAATACCTTTGTCATAGGCCTCTCTCATCATCTCTGGATCGCTGTCTAGGGCGAGCATAAAAGCAGATTCGACCGGAATAAAGATCAGTACAAAATCAAGGCTGTTTACACCCTCTAACTTTTCATAATCCTTACCACTCAAGCCCTTGATATGAGCGCGCAATGAGTTGAGATGTTGGGTTAGGCAGCGCTGACGCGTCTCCTCGTCCTCGGCATGAAAATAGCGCTCGTAATCGGTTAGACTGACTTTGGCATCGATAATAATATCCCGACCCTCGGGAAGATGGACTATTACATCTGGATTGCGGCGTTTTCCCTGATCATCTTTAAGCGCCACTTGGCATTGGTATTCCCTGCCCTTGCTTAAACCGGAGTCTTCCAGCAGTTTTTCAAGGACAAATTCTCCCCAGTTGCCCTGCTGTTTATTATCGCCACGCAAGGCATTTGCAAGGCTAACTGCATCTGCAGAGATCTGTATGGTTTGTTTTTGCAATTCGCTAATCTGCCCCGCCAAGCGGTTGCGATCGGCGTTTTCTTTATCATAGGCGCTTGAGACCTGTTTGCGAAAATCGCCCAGATCACGGCGCAGAGGACTGAGGGAAACTTCTAGCGCCTGTTTGCTCTGTTTAGAAAAAGTGCTGTGTTTTTCATCAAAAATTCGGTTGGCGAGATTTTCAAACTCCTGACTTAAACTCTGTTTTGCATCCTTCATCAATTTAAGCTGGGCATCAAAGTGGCTCTGCTGATTGGATAACTTTTCCTCCAGTACTCTATTGGAGGCCATCAGCTCCGCCATTTCGGAATTGCGTTCATTGCGGCCTAATATTCGACCGAGAAAAATACCCAGCGGCAGGGCTACTAACCCGGTGACGAGGATCCAAAATACTATGGTTGTAAAAATACTCATCTGTTAATTGTATCAACCCACTGTTATTTACTCTGCTGTTCTGAGATTATATCGTTTCACAACTACTTTAAATAAGCCTATTTTTCACAAATGTTACCACCACTGATTGATATTGCCCTATTTCGAGATGCAATTGAAAGCAACCATCTGATTTTAACCGCAAATCAGCGCCTTGCCGCACAGGTGCAACAGGCGTGGGGGCAGTCTTTGGCGGCGGCAACCGCAGTCTGGTCAGTGCCCAGAGTGATGTCGATGGAACATTGGCTCAGCCACTGCTGGCATGAACTTCAGGATCAAAATCACCCATTGGCACAGGGGCTTGCTGAGGTTGGGCGCTTGCAGAGCATTTATTACTGGGAACGCGCTATCGTCAAACATGAAAACCAGTTAAATAATAATTTTGCGTCGATGGCCAATAACTGTCTGGATCTGTTACAGCGCTGGAATTTGAGTGTGGATGATCTTCAAGATAACAGCGCGGCAGTCAGTAAGTTTAAACGCTGGGCAGGTACTTATCAGGGGTTATTAAATAAAAATGGGTTGGTTACTACTGCGACTAGCTGGAGCTTGGTCAAAGCTGGATTTGCACAGGCTGCATTGCCAAAAGAGCCGTTGATAGCACTCTATGGGTTCCAGTCCTTATCGCCATTGCAGACCTCTGTACTTGAATCCGCCGGCGCGCAGAACGTAGAGATTGAAGCCTGTGATCGCAATATGGATGCGCTGAAGTTGCAATGCGCTGATCCGGCCGAAGAGCTGCAGACAGCGGCGCGGTGGGCGGCGGCTGAGCTTGCCAAGCAGCCACAGCAACGCATTGGCCTATTACTGCCGGATCTAAACAAGACTGTACAGCGCACAGCGCGGGTTATCAGCGAGGCACTGGCGGTGGAAAACTGTCCTGCCGCGGTAAATATCTCAGCTGGCACAACCTTTGCGGACGTGCCATTAATGCAGTCGGCGCTGGGCCTGTTAGAGCTATTTAACTATCAACGGCCGCTACAGGATTGGCTGGGGGTTTTATACTCCCCCTGCTCTATTTTTGAGCAGCTTCCTGTGCAGTTTCGAGTCGATTGCGAGCTGGCCCTTAGAGCCACTCGCAGCCATCAGATAAATTTTGATAAGTTTGTGCAGATTCTCAGGGGCCGTCAGGGGAAACTTGAGGTTCCCGATCAGCTGCAACCTGTGTTGCAACCGCTGTACGAGGCGCAGCAGTCATTGAGGCAAATATCCTCTACAAATAAAACGTTCTCCGATTGGGCGGCATTTTTCGACCAATTTATTGGTCAACTCGGCTGGCCCGGCAGCAAACAGCTGGATAGCCTGCAATATCAGCAGCGCCAGCAGTGGAGCAAATTATTAAGCCACTATGCCGAGCTGGATAATCTGGGTATTGAGGTGGGTCGCTCCACGGCTCTAGTCTATTTACAACGCTTGGCCAGCGAGCAGTTATTTCACCCGCAGACCGGTGACGCGCCATTGCAAGTGCTGGGTTTGCTGGAGGGAGTTGGTTTGCAATTCGATCAACTGTGGGTGCTGGGTATGCATAGCGGCAATTTCCCATCGAGCGGCGCTATGGATGCGATTTTACCCGCTGAGTATCAGCGCGCTCAGGAAATGCCACATAGCTTGCCGGAAAGAGAGTTGCAGATAGCCTGTAGTTTGCTGAATAGCTATAGAGATAATGCTAAAAAACTGATTCTGAGCTTTCCTGTATCAGATGGGCAAACCCCAATAGAACCGAGCCCATTGATTAAGGATATTCAGCTGGCTGAGTCCCAAGGATCCATTGCGCCCAATTCAACCATGCCTCCCTGGCTGTTACAGGCGCAACAATGTCTGTTGGTTGCAGATAGGGGGCAACCCTTTGATGCCACCAGAGAACCTATACGCGGTGGTAGTAGTCTGCTGAAAAATGAGTCGACCTGCCCTTTTAATGCATTTGCCATACATAGGCTTTGGGCGAAACCTCTGGAACAGCCGTTAATGGGTCTTTCGCCCTTGGATCGCGGCAGTATAGTACATGAAATTTTATATCGGCTTTGGGGGCTGTGGGGATCCTCTGAAGCTATGATGCGGCTATCAGAGCAGCAACTCTCTGAGCAGGTAGAGGAGCATATAGAGGCTGTTTTGAGTGAGCAGGCCGGCCGGCATCCATGCCTATTGGGAGAGCGTTTTAATCAGCTGGAACAGCAGCGCTTAACAAAGTTAATCCTGCAGTGGTTAGAGATTGAAAAGGAGCGTCCCGCGTTTACAGTTATCGCAACTGAACAGGCCACGGGGTTTAGCTTTGAGGGTCTTCAGGTATCTCTGATAATTGATCGGCTGGATAATGTGCATGGCAACTGTATTGTTATCGATTATAAAACCGGCAATGTTAGCGCCAGCGATTGGCTGGGAGAGCGTCCCAAGGATCCCCAGTTGCCATTGTATGTGCTGGCCAGTGCCTCGGAACTTAGCGGCTGTGCTTTTGCGCAATTAAGGGACAATAAGCTTAAATTTATTGGCGTCAGCGATAATCAGTTGATAACAGATGTCACTGTTATCGAGGACTGGCAGCTGCAAACCGAGCAGTGGCGGCAAGCCCTGCGCCGTCTGGCCTCAGAATTTGTCGAAGGGCGCGCACAGCTAGAGGTCTACAACAAGAAAGAATTTGCCTATCAAGCGCATCTATTGCCACTCAACCGCTGGCATGAACAGGCTGATATACAGCCATTGCTAAATGCTGTTGAGGCCGAGTTATGAGTGGTGAACCTTTGTTAGCTGATGCCGCGGCGCGCCACCAGGCATTGGACCCCAGACATAGCTTTATTGTTGCGGCGCCAGCCGGATCCGGCAAAACTGGACTGATTACCCAGCGCGTGCTGCGCCTGCTGAGCACTGTGGATAATCCTGAAGAAATCCTCTGCATTACCTTTACTCGCAAAGCCGCAGCTGAGATGCGCAGTCGTATCCATAATGCGCTGATAGTAGCTGCAGAAACCCCCTGCCCCGATAATGTTTTTGAGGCTCAAACCTGGGATTTGGCCACTCAAGCATTACAGCGCAACAAGCAGATGGGCTGGAATTTGTTGGATATCCCCAATCGCTTGCGCATTAAGACTATCGATAGTTTTTGCCATTATGTGGCCAAACAATTTGTCTTTGATACCCCCTTTGGCGAGTTACCTGAGCAGAGCGAATTTCCCGATATTTACTATGCTATGGCGGCGCGGGAATTGCTTGGCAAGTTGGAGGAGAATACTGAAACTGCGCGCTGGCTATCGGTTGTTGTGGCCCATACAAGCAATGATCTGTCGCGCTGTGAAAAGCTGTTTGCGGATATGTTGGGTAAGCGAGAGCAATGGTTGCCGCATATTTACAATGCCGCGGATAACCGAGATTATTTTCAGCTGGTTATCGAGCAGCTAGTCGAAGAGAGCTTATATCGACTTGAGGAGCAGCTGTATCCACTGGCCGGTGAATTGCTGGAGCTGGCTGATTTTGCCGGCACCCATGCCCCTCAAGGCAATACAGAGTTGCAGAGCTTAAAGGGTATCATCCAGTTGCCAGCGCAGGATCTGGCTGGCCTTGGGCAGTGGAAGAATTTATTGCGGCTGTTGCTGACCAAGGGCTTGGAGCCGCGCAAGCAAATTTCGGTTAGAGAGGGCTTTCCCGCCAATCAAAAACCCCCTAAGGAACGTATGCGGCAGTTGTTGGCTGCCTATCTACAAGACCCACAGTTACAGGCGCTTGTGCTGGACGCTATGCATTTGCCGGAGTCTGGTATTAGCGAGGCTCAACAGCCGGTTATGAACGCATTGGGACAGCTTTTGCCTCAGCTTACCGCCATACTTAAAACTGTATTTCAGCAGCATAATCAGTGCGACTATCCAGAGACCACGCTGGCGGCGCTGGAGGCTCTGGAACCCAATCCAGATAAGTATGGAATCTCAGATATTACGCTGAAACTAGATTACCAGCTAAAACATATTCTGGTGGACGAATTTCAGGATACTTCTGGATCGCAGATTAAGTTACTTGAGCAGCTTATTGCCGGTTGGCAGCAAGATGATGGCCGCACATTGTTTTTGGTGGGTGATGCGATGCAGTCTCTGTATAGTTTTCGAGATGCCCGAGTGGGATTATTTATCAATGCTCAGCATCAGCCTATTGGACCCGTACAGTGCAAAGCGCTCTATCTGAGTAGTAATTTTAGGTCGAAAAAAGGCATAGTCGATTGGGTCAATGAAAATTTCGAGACGGCTTTTCCCATGGCTGCCAATATTAATCGCGGTGCGGTGCCTTACAATCATTCTGTGGCTGTGAAAGATGCCGAGGCCGATCCGGCTGTGTCCTTTCATGGTATTAGTTGCAAGGAGGTGGAAGATTATAACCGTGCAGAAGCTGAGCAGATTGCAGATATTTGCAGACAGCTAAAGCAACAGCACCCAGAGCAATCTGTGGCTATTCTAGTGCGCAATCGCGGCCATTTAAAAGCCATAGTGCCGGCATTAAAAGCCGCTGAATTACATTGGGAGGCAATAGATATAGATCCACTTGGGGATCGTATGCCGGTGCTTGATCTAATGTCTTTGAGCAGGGCCCTGCTGTCCCCCGCCGATCGCATCGCTTGGTTAGCCGTACTGCGGGCACCTTTTTGTGGATTGAGCCTAAAAGATTTATTGGTTATTTCCAATGGTTTTGATAGCGGTGGGCGCGAGCCTGACTGCCTATTGCAGCGCTTGCAGCAATGGCAACAGGATAGCCGTTGCATTGGCGATTTAAGCCCCAGTGGCAGCGCGATTATCAATAGAGTGGCACCCCTTCTTTTACAGGCATGGAGCCACCGCGGTACGGATAATTTCCGTGTACAGATTGAGCAACTTTGGATCAATCTGGGTGGCCCCGCCACCTTGCTACACAACGCTGATATTGTTGATGTACGCAGTTATTTGGATTTGCTGGAGAACTGGCAAGAGGCGGGAACCATTGCCGATTGGACTCAATTTCAAAAGGCGGTCGATAATCTCTACGCCTCACCTAATAATAGCAGTGCGAACAGTCAACCGTCCTCGCCTATTCAAATAATGACCATTCATAAAGCCAAAGGATTGGAGTTTGATCAGGTACTACTGCCCGGCCTTAGCAAAACACCTAGAACCGATGACAACCCCCTGTTGCGCTGGCAGGAACAGGTCGACGAGCATAATAATGCTTCATTGCTATTGGCCGCACTGGGTCCCCATAACGAAGAAAACGATTGGATTTACCGCTATTTAAAGTATGAACAGGCGGTTAGAACAGAGCTGGAGAATACGCGGGTTCTCTATGTGGCCACCACCAGAGCGATTAAGCGCCTGTATCTATTTGCCAAGGTCAAAGCGCTTAAGGACGGTTGGCAAAAACCTGCCAAAACAAGCCTGCTGGCACCTATTTGGCCACAGTTGGCAGAGGCTATAGAAAGTCATATTTATTCGGTGATTGAGTTACCCGAGCCAGTTGCTGGCAACGAGAACAAATTCCCCACAGAAATTGAATCAAACTATATTAGGCAATTGCCCGGTGATTTTGAGGCTGCAAGCATGCCCACTGATATGATGGGTTTGGGTGTTGCAAGCCACTTCTCAACCCAGTCGCGCTCTCAGTCTCCCTCTGACAGTTTGGACTTCCGAGCGCGCCATCAGGGCACCGTGTTACATAGAACCTTAAAGCAGATCGCTGTAGAAGGTATTGAACATTGGCCCCGCGAGCGGCGACTGCAATTGCCGCTGGGCTGGGCTGCAACATTAAAGCAGCTGGGCATTCTGGCCAGCGCTGAAGAACTGGATTTATTGAGTCAATCCTTGGAGAGCATGCTTGCCGACCCCACTGGAAAATGGATTCTGGGATCACAGACAGATGCACAATGTGAATATGCCCTCGCCTATCGCGATAAAAAAACCGCCGCGATCGCAACATCAGTGATTGATCGAACCTTTATTGCCGATGGCATTCGCTGGATTATTGACTATAAATTCTCGCGCCCTGCAGAGGGAGAATCACAGCAGGATTTTATGGCGCGTCAGAGCGATCTCTACCGCTCAAAGCTAGGCCATTATGCGGCGCTTTATAAACAGCTGGGCACCGACCCAGTACGCTGTGCACTTTATTTTCCGCAAACCGCTACGTTCATTGAGGTTATAGGCGATTAACCTTTTACTGTTATAATTTTCAAGTACAATAGGTCTCTTTGGGAAGCAAGTAGATAGTAGGAATCACGAAATGAATACTCAAGCTGTTGAGAATATTAATGTTGAAGTGCCTGAAATTCTGATAACACCGGCGGAATTGAAGCGCAAAATACCGCTTTCTGAGAAGGCTCGCGAGACGGTTACTCAGGGCCGTCAAGCCATCGAAGATATTCTCGAGGGCAAAGACCACCGTGTACTAGTGGTGGTGGGCCCCTGTTCGATACATGATCTGAAAGCTGCTCATGAGTATGCATTACGTCTAAAAGAACTGGCCGACAAGGTCAGTGACACCCTGCTTATTGTGATGCGTGTGTATTTTGAAAAGCCTCGCACTACGGTCGGCTGGAAGGGCTTGATCAACGATCCTTTTATGAACGATTCCTTTAAAATTACCGATGGCTTACATATAGGTCGGCAGCTGTTACAGGATGTGCTTGAAATTGGGCTTCCCACCGCCACCGAGGCCCTAGATCCTATCTCGCCTCAATATATGCAGGATCTAATTGCTTGGTCAGCCATTGGCGCGCGCACCACGGAATCTCAAACTCACCGTGAGATGGCGTCGGGTCTGTCCTCCTCGATCGGCTTTAAAAACGGTACTGATGGCAGCCTTACCGTAGCTATTAATGCATTGCAATCTGTGGCCAGCCCCCATCGCTTTTTGGGTATTAACTCAGATGGCAAGGTGTCGATTATTACAACCCGTGGCAACCCCAATGCCCATGTGGTTTTACGCGGTGGCAATGGCAAGCCCAACTATGATTCGGTGAGTGTCTCTATCTGTGAGCAGGAACTGCAAGCTGCAGATATTAAAGCCAATATTATGATTGACTGCAGCCATGCCAATTCAAATAAAGATCACAACCTGCAACCCCTGGTGCTGGATAATGTGTCCAACCAAATCTTGGAGGGCAATCAATCGATTATCGGGGTGATGCTTGAAAGTCACCTTAAGGCGGGCAATCAAAAGCTATCTAGCAATCCAGAGGATATGGAGTACGGTGTTTCGGTCACTGATGCCTGTATTGATTGGGAGACTACCGAGAAGTCGCTGCTGGAAATGGCCGATAAATTGCGAGAAGTGCTAAAAGCCAGATAACCGGATCGATAGCGGGACAGGAAAGGAACCATCCTATGGCTAAACTTGTAATTTTACTCGCCATCCTAGCCGGATTTTGGTGCTGGTGGTCCTATCAGCAGCGCTTACCCGACGACAAACGCCGCCAGTTTCTGTGGAAAAGTGGTTTTTGGAGCGTACTGGCGGTTTCTGTCTATCTTGTTTTAACTGGGCGTATGCATTGGGTGGGCGCTGGGTTTGCCGCGCTGATTCCACTGCTTAAAACCCTATTTACCCTAGGTGCTCGCGCCCTGCCCCTTGTACGCATTCTAAGCCGCTTTAAAGCCACGCCTTCACAATTTCGCACGCAGTCATTGGTGGTTACAATAAATTTTGCAACTCGGCAGATAGATGGCGAAATTCTTAGCGGAGACTTTGCGGGAAAACAACTATCCGAGCTTGCGGCTGAGCAATTGCGCGAACTGGCTGAGCGCTTTAAAAGCGCAGATCGAGAGTCCTATGTATTGCTGCAAGCCTATCTATTGCGCAGTGGTTCCAGTAGTTATCAATCTTCCGAAGACTATAAGAAACCCAGCAGCCTTTCAGAACTCTCCAACGAGGAGGCCTATAAAGTGCTGGGATTGCAATCCAATGCTTCAAAAGAAGAGATTATTAAGGCCCATAAAAGGCTGATGCAGCGATTGCATCCAGACCGCGGCGGCAGTGACTATTTGGCCGCTAAGATTAATGCGGCAAAGGATAAGCTAGTCTAGCTGTTAGCGCCTAAGCACTCCGCCGTTTGCCCCAATCCATCGCAATAACGATAGCCGCCGTAAAAGATCTAGCCTGAACCATCAATCAACTTTACAATAGCGCGCAACTGCGGAATTTAGGTTAAAGGCTGAAATTATGTCCATAGATAGCGCTACTATCGCATTAACTAAACAGTTAATTTCTCGTCAATCTGTAACCCCAGAGGACGCCGGCTGTCAGCAGATTATGCTTGAGCGCTTATCTACAATCGGCTTTAAAATTGAGCATCTGCGCTTTGAGGATGTAGATAATTTTTGGGCGGTCCGCGGCGACTCCGGGCCCATATTGTGCTTTGCTGGGCATACGGATGTGGTGCCCTCGGGGCCGGAGAGCAGCTGGCAGAGCCCGCCTTTTGAGCCCACTGTGGTAGACGGTCAGTTGTATGGGCGCGGCGCGGCAGATATGAAAGGTTCTCTTGCGGCAATGCTGGTGGGTGTGGAGCAGTTTGTTGAACAGCACCCAGATCATAGTGGCCGCATTGCCTTTTTAATTACCAGTGATGAAGAGGGAATTGCCGCTAATGGTACGGTCAGGGTTGTGGACTGGTTGCGCGAGCAGAATATTATTCCGGATTACTGTCTGGTGGGCGAGCCCTCCAGCAGTGTTCAATGTGGCGATACTATTAAAAATGGCCGTCGCGGATCACTGGGATGCAAGATGACTATTATTGGTCAACAGGGGCATGTGGCCTACCCCCAATTGGCCAGTAATCCTATTCATAGCGCGGCGCCAGCGCTTGCGGAGTTAACCTCGGAAGTCTGGGATACAGGTAATGATTTTTTTCCCGCCACCAGTTTTCAGATTTCCAATATCAATGCAGGTACCGGGGCTACCAATGTTATTCCGGGCGAGCTTGAAGTGCTGTGCAATTTTCGCTTTTCCACTGAGGTTACTGAGCAGCAACTTCGGGATAGGACTCAGGCGATTCTGGATAAATACGGATTCGACTACAATCTGGATTGGCATCTTAGCGGCCAGCCTTTTATCACTGCCGAGGGCGAGTTGGTTGAGGCGACAGTGGCGGCA
>JANXGQ010000088.1 GCA_024959305.1 Porticoccaceae bacterium
GATAGGACTCAGGCGATTCTGGATAAATACGGATTCGACTACAATCTGGATTGGCATCTTAGCGGCCAGCCTTTTATCACTGCCGAGGGCGAGTTGGTTGAGGCGACAGTGGCGGCAATTAGAGAAGTCACTGGATTGGATGCCCAGCTATCCACCGCAGGGGGCACCTCCGATGGTCGTTTTATCGCGCCGTTGGGCAGTCAGGTGATCGAGCTGGGCCCAGTGAATGCCAGTATTCATCAGGTCGATGAGAATGTAAGCCTAGCTGATTTAAATACCCTTACTGCGGTCTACCAAAATATACTGCAAAGGTTGGTTGGTTAGAGACTACTACTTGGGTATTTTTTGCAGTGCAAAAATATCGTAGCGCGTAGACTTGCCCTCTAGGGAATAACTGGGCTTTGTATTGGCTAAGAATTCCGAATATGCAGGCCGCTTGACCACCACTCTGTATTTGGCTTTGCTCAATGCTTTTTCCAGTAGAATGTCGGCATCTTCATCGGCACCCACAATGCTATGCAGCGCTTGCATATCCTTTTTGACTTGGGCAGATTTTTTTCTTGTGGGAAACATCGGATCCAAGTAAATAATATCGGGGTAATCAATCGCTTGAAGACCCTTTAAATGGGTTGAGCTATCCCCTTCCAATAGTTTTATTCTGTCGATGATCTCAGCTAGTGCAGGCTCGTCGCGACCGGCAGTGGCGGCGCGGCTAAGGCCGTCCTGCAGAAGTCGATAGACAATTGGATTGCGCTCTAATAACTTAAGTCGACAACCCAGACTGGCCAATATAAAGCTATCTGCTCCCATGCCGGCAGTCAGATCCAGCACCAGCGGATAAAATTTCCCTGAAACCCCTACCGCCTTGGCGATCATCTGACCATTGCCGCCCCCAAAATTTCTTCTGTGGCGATTGGGGCCCGCCGCAAAATCACAGCGAATCGCGCCGTGACTGTTCTTGGTATTTGAGACTAAGCTAAGTCCATCCAGTGAAAAATGCAGCGAGTAGTCGGTGCTTTTTAAGCTGTTTTGAGAGTCTGGCTTATCCGCATTATCGATGTTGATCAAAGGCAGTCCGAGTTGCAGAGAAGCTGACTCGGCCAAACATCTGAGCTGTGCATTTGAATAGGAAATATTGATGCTGGTCATAGGGTTATTTAAACACATATATTGTGAGCTATGGGCCGAGGAGCTAATCAATGTCTAGAATTCTTATCCTGTCACCGCTACCAACTCAGCCTGAATGAACGATCCATCTATGAGTCCACCGGAAACCTGTCTAAACTAGAATTGCGTCAATAGTAAGACAGGACACATTGGAAAAATGGGATATTTTTTTCCACAAAATCTGTGGATAACTTTGTGGGAAACTGTCTGAGCAACTCTATTTAAGCCTTAAAAACCTTAGCTTTCATACAGATTGGTTGTTTTATGAACAGTAATAAGTTACGTTATAAATCAATGAGTTACATTTTCATTGATAAAATATCAACAACTTACAGATGATACTTAAGTATTTTTTTAAAAATAAAGCCTATCTGTGGAAAAATATCAAAGGATCTTGAGGAAACCTATAAACAGGTGCCATTTTTTTAGTTATCTTGCAATAATAAACCCCCTTAATTTTCGACCCATTTGAGCAAAATAGTTCTACACTAGCTCAAGCCAGTCAAACCCCTGATCTTGGCAAGCGTAGTAAAGCCTACCTGATCCTTGGTAAACAGCCTCTATTTCGGCTTTTACTAGATCCAGACTATTATTGTTTTGACTTATATGAGCCACCACTAAATGCTGAATACGCTGCTGATCAATGGATGAAATCAGAGCGGCTGTCTGGGAATTATTTAAGTGACCCCACTGACCGGCAACCCGGTCCTTCAAAAAACTGGGATAGGTTCCCGATGCCAGTAGATTAAGATCGTGATTGGCTTCGACAACTAATCCGTCACAGTCCCGATACAGGGCTTCGACATAAGGGGTAATTGATCCAATATCGGTTAATACGCCCAGTCTGTGATCAGCGCTGGAAAATACAAACTGCACAGGCTCGCGGGCATCGTGAGGTACCGGTACGGGATTGACTCTTATATCTCCAATCATCAAGTCGCTATGACTGTCGATTAGCTTTAAACCCTTGTAGGTCGTTGATGAGACTCCAGTCGCGCGCAGACAACCGGCGGTGGCATAGACATCAATGGAGTAACGCGTGGCTAGCGGTAATACGCCTTTCCAGTGATCACTGTGCTCATGGGTAGCCACAATGGCACTTATATCCTCTGGTGTTTTTCCAAGGCGCTGGAGTCGGCGAATGGTATCTTTGATGGAAAATCCGCAGTCGAGCATGATGCAGGTACCCCTCCATTCAATAAGAGTCGCATTGCCTTTACTGCCGCTGCCCAAGGAGGAAAATCGCATCTCTTGAGCCCTAAGACATATTTCCTCGGAGTATATTTAAAAGCTTCAGGCTCTCTGCCCTATCGAGGCTCTCGCCCTCGGGGCTAACCACTCTAACCTCTACATTGGCACCCACTGCCTGCACTAGGATATGGTAATTTACTTTGAGAATCTCATCTTCAGGGCGCTCCCCAAACCAGCCATCAAAAAAGCCTTCATCATCTGCTAACTGACCGCTGTAATTAACTAAAAATACGCCCTCGTCGCGATTTTTATCAACGGTTGTAAACCCACCGCGGGAAGCCGAGTAATCAATTGATGCCCAGGATCTACCAAAGGCTAACTTAATCATAATATAGGGGTCGGCAACTTCGAGACTGACAACTTCTACCTTGGAATCTCCGCCTATCTCCTGCGCCAGTAACGACACCGAGGCATAGTCTGATTCAGCCGCAAGTTCATTGGCTACCAGCGATAACATATCCCTCTCTAGGGTTTCACTAAGAGACTTTTGTGGCCAGGAGGCGTCGGCATCAGCACCCCTCACCTGCTGCTGATGCAGGGCAAAAATTTCTGTACTGTCTGGCTGAACTCCCGGCGTGATTGATAGGCGGAATCTATGCTCATTGTCCTCGTCAGAGGTGTAACTGAGCCAAATAGTTTCAATGATCCCCTCAGAACCCACAGCTCGAGCTGTGGGTATGCCGTTTCTATTGAGAGCATTTCGGATACGTGGCCACAGCTCACTGGGCGCACTGTTGACCAATATCCAGCGCTGATCGTCAATGCTTTGAATTTTTACCAGCTGCTCAAAGGTATTGACGGAAACTGGCTGGGGTCTGGGAATTTCAGCTGAGTCTTCAGTAACAGCCTCTGTAGCTATTTGGGGAATAGGATATATCTGCCCAAGATTTGCGCTATTCATTTCCGCTGGCACCACCGTGGGCTGAGTCTCTTGGGCCCGAAGGTAATCGCTGCTGCGATCTCGAATTCCAAACCACCCACAACCAGTGGTGCTAACAATTAGACAAATAGATAAGCCAAAAACAATTCTTTTCATGCTGTTGCTCAACCTTTTTACACCTTTGTGACGTTATTGCATTTAAGAGTTATGACGGCTCTTATTGGTTACATAAATACTGCTGTTTCCAATGCCTTGCGAACTTTGACCTGATTTTCCTCTGATAGTTTCGTCATTGGCAATCTAAGAGAGTCATTCATTAAACCCAGCTGGCTGACGGCCCATTTGACCGGGATAGGATTGGATTCCAAAAACATCGCATTGTGTAGTGGTAACAGTTGCTGATCTATGCTCAGGGCTTTATCAGCATCGCCGGCTAGCGCGGCGGCGCACAGTTCTGACATCAGTTTGGGAGCCACATTGGCAGTTACCGAGATATCTCCCATAGCGCCTAGCAACATAAGTTCTCGGGCACTGTGATCATCCCCAGAATAGACTGCAAAGTCGTCATCGGTTGCAGTGATAATTTTTACCCCGCGCTGAATATCCCCAGTGGCCTCTTTGATACCCACGATATTGGCTATGCTACTTAAGCGAATAACAGTCTCTGCCTGCATATCGCAAGCTGTACGCCCGGGAACATTGTATAAAATCTGATCTATATCAACGGCTTCAGCAATTGCTTTATAGTGAAGATACAGGCCCTCTTGACTGGGCTTGTTGTAATAGGGCGTCACCAGCAGGCAGGCATCTGCTCCGGCTTGCTTGGCTGTTTCTGTGAGCTCTATGGCTTCGCGGGTACAGTTGGCCCCAGTACCGGCAATCACTGGTATACGGCCATTGGAGATCTGCACAGCGGCACCGATCACGCGGTTGTGCTCCACCAGGGTGAGGGTCGCGGATTCGCCAGTAGTCCCCACTGCAACCAACCCATCAGTGCCCTGCTCTATATGCCACTCAATAAGCCTTTTAAGGGCTTCCCAGTCCACCTCTAGGCTATCTGCATGCATAGGGGTAACTAGGGCGACAATACTTCCAGTAATCATCTTTGCTCCTTGGAGTTTAAATGCCTCTTTACCAGGCCTATGAATATTAGCTGGTCCGAAATAGCATTATAAAAGTCAATCATAGCATTTTATGAAATAGTCACTATGTCTTGGTCGAGAAATTATAAATATCCTGTTCCCCCTCGGGGCGATTTTTAAATCTTCGATGGGCCCATAGATATTGGTCGGGCTGTAAACGAATAAACTTTTCGACAATTTTGTTAATGCGTGTCGCGTCAGCCAAATCGTCTCCAGAGGGAAAATCCTCCAGCGCAGGATGGACGGCAATTTTATACCCCTGACTTCCCGGCAACCTGATATGGGTAAAAGGCACCACAGCGGCTCCCGTTTTCTCAGCAAAGCGAGCCGTTGCATAGACTGTAGCCGCTTGAATGCCAAAGAATGGTGCAAATAAACCTTGGCCGAGCCCATAATCTTGATCAGGCGCGTACCAAACAGAACGACCCATTTTTAGCGCTTTCATTGTTCTGCGTACATCTCTGCGTTCATACAGTCGACCATTGCCAATTCCTTTGTGTAAGCGGCCTCGTGCTTGCACAAAATCATAGACTGGATTGCCGTGGGCGCGGTACATACCATCTCTTTCATGAACGCTGGAGATGGCTGAAGCACCAATCTCCAGCGTGGTGTAATGTATACTCAGAAGTATAATTCCCTGCCCATCGGACACTTCTAAATTTTCCAGCCCCTCGAATTGCAATAATTTGGCAAAACGCTTTTTAGGCCACCACCATGCCATACCAATCTCCATCAGGGCGATTCCCATACTGATAAAGTTGGCTCGCAGTAGTGATTCTTGCGCACTATTATCGAGCTCGGGAAAGCAGACTTGGATATTTCTCTGGGCTATATATTTGCGGCGGATGGGCAGTTTGTGGAGCATAAGCCCAATCATTTTGCCTAAGATTAAAAGAGCCCTGTACGGCAATAGAATCACTATCCTCCACAGGGCGATCCAGATCCAGGTTTTCCAATAGCGCGGATGAATGAGTCGCAGGTTAAAATTGGCGGTACGGGATTTCATGTTAAATTGTGGCAGTCAATTTCATCAAATCAGCTGAGCTATTTCTACTTCTGGATTGACATCGGCATCGTAGTCAACACCTTCAATCTCAAAACCAAATAAATGTAGAAACTCTTTTTTATAGCAGTCTAGGTCGGCCAATTCCGATAGGTTATTATCATTGATAGCAGCCCAACTTTTAGTGACCTTATCCTGTATCTCAGGATCCAATTCCAATTCATCAACGCGCAACCGACCTACTTCATCAACTCGCGGGGAGTCGTTGTATAAGCATTCGGTCAGAAGTCTATACAGCTGCTCTATACAGCCCTCGTGGGTGCCGTTCTGCTTCATCTCTTTAAATAGCATGGCCAAATACAGCGGCATAATCGGTATTGCTGAGCTGGCTTGGGTGACTACCGCTTTTAACACTGAAACGCGGGCATCGCCCCCGCTCGATTGCAGCTGTTGGCGGATATCTAAAACTTTTTTATCCAGATCTTTTTTGGCCTGCCCTATGGTGCCGTCCCAATACAGATCCCAGGTTATCTTTTCTCCGATATAGGTAAAGGCAGTGGTTTTAGCGCCCTCTGCCAGCACACCGGCATCCCCGAGAGCATCCATCCACATCTGCCAGTCCTCACCACCCATTACCGCGGTAGTGTCATCAATCTCCTGCTGATTGGCGGCCTCTAGGCTAAACTCTTGAATCTGTTCCTTATCCGTGTTGATTCCCAACATGGTGACATCTTTACCCACGGGCTTGAGCGTAGAATTAAAAATTTCTCCAGTTTCAGGGTGCTGTCTGCGCGGCGCTGCGAGACTGTAGATCACCAAATCAACCTGCCCCAAATCCTGTTTGATGGTATCAATGGTCTGTTGCTTTATCTCATTGGAAAATGCGTCGCCATTGATACTTTTGGCATACAGGCCCTCTTGCTCAGCCATTTTGTGAAGGGCCGCGCTGTTGTACCAACCGGCGGTGCCCGGCTTGCGACCAGTGCCCGGTTTTTCGAAGAATATACCCAGAGTTGAGGCGCCGCCGCCAAAGGCAACTGAAATTCTTGCCGCCAAACCATAGCCGGTGGATGAACCAATAACCAATACCCGCTTGGGCATATCAATCGCCGGCTGGGCCTTTATGTAGTTAATTTGATTAACTACATTGGCTTCACAGCCAACAGGATGGGTGGTTATACACATAAAGCCGCGGACGCGAGGCTTGATAATCATCAATTGCTCTCCAAATATTAATATGAAACTTTTGCACAAAAACAAAATCTCTATCCGCGCATAGATTTCAATATAACCGATCAGATAATTTGCTATTTCTCGTAGGCGAGCATCATACCTTAAACAAGAAGAATTAGTGTAAATGGTGCAAAAATTTTGACTGTAGTAGAAAGGAATAAAATTATACTATTATGGATAATCCCATCCTATACAAAAGGATCTCTGGAAAAACACTCGACATAGAAATCGCTTATAACTAAGGGGAAGCAAATGATGCCGCAATTTCTGTGTAGAACGTCAGGGGGTTAAAGATTGTCCCTGTTTTTCCGCCAGCTGCGCTCGGCAGCGTCAATGGAAAGCTGGAAGCAACTAGATTAACATTAGCAATGCTTATACCCCCACTAGACGAAGCCGATTCACTAAAACGAATCTTCATCTTTCTCTCACCCCCAGTGCCCATCAACAAAGGGTAATAGAGAGAATTGCGCACCACAACCATGTTATTCTCGAAATCGATCATTATAAATTGGCCATCAAAACCAACCATGGCATAAATAGTCTCACCCGAGAGAGTGAAAGCCATAACTGGCCTTGCCATCGAATCCGTTGTACTCGACCTCTCGAGAAGTGATACTTTTAATTTTTTCTATGTGCGAAACAGGGATAATCTGTTCACCATCCCAAAGGCCTTTATTTAAAACCAATAGGCCAAGTTTGGCAAAACCTCTTGGCGTAGTATCCACACAGCAATAGGTCAGACGATTACCACCCGGCTGTTCTGCATTAGCATTGCTGTCACGCCACCAATCGGCACCACCTATGCCAATTTTTGAAAATATGTTAACGGCGGAGTAGTCAAGAATATCCTTGCCACTGGCACGGCATAAGACTTGGCCAAGGGTCATACTGTCGCAGTTGGAATAGATAAAAGGGCGCGAATCCGACTGGTATATTTTTCCATCCCAAGGTTGTTTGTAACCGTTTTGCATAGGTGCGCGCCCTATACATCCAGTCATCTGCTCATCAGAAAGAAAAATATTACCACCACTACCTAAATCAGTGGCATTTTGGCAGGTCTCGAATTTCTGGGAGCTGAGGTTGTAGCATAATATCGGCAATCCAGACGCCATATCCAACAAATCCTTAATAGAAACTTTAGCTCGCTCATCACCCGTGCCAGCCCATCCATGGATTATCTTTGCCGATATAATCCAGTTTAGTTTAAACGACAATAGGTTTTCCGTCGCTTAAGCCAATCTATACGAATATGAATTTACAGGGAGATCTTTGCACGGATAGAGATTTTATTTTCAGGCAAGGGGGGCTGTTGCGTAATTTATTATGCAACAGCCCCACAAGACACAATCCCACGGCATACCCAAAACATTTGCTTCGCTCATGGGGCAACCTCAAAGGGAGTTTATAGATTATAAATGGCCGAATGAGTAGGATTTTAACGCCGTATGGCGGCATAATCCCTAGCTGTGCAAAGGTCTACAGAGTCATATAGCGAATATCGCTAAGGATTTTTACCAAGTAGGTCATAAAGCGCCCTGCATCACCACCATTGATCACTCTGTGATCATAGGACAGCGCCAGCGGCAACATCAGCTTAGGCTGGAATTCAGCGCCATCCCAGATTGGTTTTATCTGCGACTTTGATACACCCAAAATACCCACTTCAGGACTGTTAACTATGGGGGTAAAGCCATTGCCGCCAATTGCACCCAGACTGGATAGGGTAAAACAGCCGCCCTGCATATCGCTGGGTTTCAGCTTGCCTTCTCTAGCACTGGTGGCCAAGGTTATAATATCCGCTGAGATATCCCAAATGCCTTTCTTATCGGCATCCTTGATAACCGGCACCATCAATCCGCGCGGCGTATCTACTGCCATGCCGACATTGATATACTGCTTTTGAATATAGTTTTCACCATCGCCAGCCAGAGAGCGGTTAAATTCAGGATTTGCCGCCAGAGAGGCCGCTATAGCCTTGATGATAAACGCCACGGGCGTTACTTTGATACCGCGTTTTTCGCCCTCAGCTTTAAGGAATTTGCGGAATGCTTCCACATCGGTGATATCGGCATCGTCAAATTGGGTGACATGGGGCACATTGAGCCAATTTCGCTGCATATTCTGTGCAGTGATCTTTTGAATTTTGCTGAGTTTTACTGTTTCAATAGGGCCAAATTGACTGAAATCAACCGCAGGAACTTGCGGTATACCTGCACCCCCACTAGCATTGGATCCAGACTGTAAGGCAGATTTAACATAATTATTAACATCGTCCTTTTGAATGCGTCCTTTGGGGCCTGTACCTGAGACCTTCGTTAAATCCACGCCCAACTCTCTTGCGAATAGGCGCACAGCCGGTCCTGCATAGGCGTCATTGGAAGTAGCTGCAACTGGTGCCGACGTCGATTGCGGCGCTACTGGTTTAGGCGGTTCTACTTGCGGTGCCTGTGCCGGCGTTTCAGCTACTTGCGGTTGCGGGGCAGCGGCATCCACAGCTTCGGCACTGTTGGTTGTCACTTCTAAAAGCGCAACCTTATCGCCAGTACCCAACTTATCCCCTTCCTTGGCGATTATTTCTTTGATGGTGCCAGTCTGAGTTGAGGGCACATCCATGGTGGCCTTGTCGGATTCTAAAACCAACAATGTGTCACCCTCTTCTATCTGATCACCCACGGCGACCGCTATTTCTATTACCTCAACCTTATCGTCGCTACCCATATCCGGTACCAGCGCAAATTGCTCTGTTGATAAGGTTGCAGCCTGTTTCTGTTGCGGTGGTTGAGCTTTAATTTCCGGCTCGGCCTGAGGCTCTTCTGCCGCAACTGGGACTTCCTCGGCTACTGTAGCATCTGCGGATAGCTCAATTTCTGCAATAGGATCGCCAATTTTGACGGAGTCGCCATCGGCCACTAAGTATTTTGTTACGACCCCCTGAACCGGGCTCGGCACATCCATAGTCGCTTTATCCGATTCTAGGACTACCAGTGATTCCTCTTGCTCCACACTGCCGCCCACCGCGACACAGAGCTCGATTACATCAACTGTCTCTGCACCGCCTAAATCAGGAACTGTTACTATTTCTATCGCCACTTATATTGTCCTTTTAATGGATATACTCAATTTTTTTGTTACAAATACAGCGGGTTGGGTTTCTCTGGATCTATACCAAATGTCTTAATTGCCTTCTCAACCACAGCTGTCTTTATTTTACCCTGATCTGCGAGCGCTTTTAAGGCTGAAATCACCACAAAATGACGATCTACCTCAAAGAAGTGACGTAGTGCCGCACGGCTATCACTGCGCCCAAAGCCATCAGTTCCCAATACATAAAATGGCTGCTCAATATAGGCGCGCATCTGTTCGGCGTAGGCTTTCATATAATCGGTTGCCGCTACAATTGGATTGGAACCATCACCCAGCTGTTCAGTTATATAGGCTGCTTTGGCCTTTTTAGTTGGATGTAATAGATTCCAACGATCAACGGCCTGCCCCTCCCTAACCAGTTCATTAACACTGGTCAGGCTCCATATATCGGACTCAACATTAAACTGCTCTCTAAGAATTTGTGCGGCGGCAATCACTTCATTAAGAATTGTACCCGCACCCATCAGTGTAACATTAAGATCCGCCTCAGCCCCTGCTGAGAACTTATAGATTCCCTTGATAATACCTTCTTCCACACCTTCGGGCATTGCCGGCTGAACATAGTTCTCATTCATGGTGGTCAGATAGTAGAAGCAATTTTCCTGATCCTCAAACATACGCTTGATGCCGTCCTGCACTATAACTGTCAGCTCATAGCTGAATGTGGCATCATAACTTTTACAGTTGGGAATGGTATTGGCGAGAATAAGGCTGTGACCATCCTGATGCTGAAGACCTTCACCATTTAGTGTGGTCCGTCCCGCGGTGGCACCAATCAAGAAGCCCCGAGCCTGACTATCCCCAGCAGCCCAAGCCAGATCGCCAATACGCTGAAATCCAAACATTGAATAGAAAATATAAAATGGAATCATCGGGCAGTCGCTGGTGCTGTAGGCGGTGGCTAGTGCAAGCCATGCCGACATGGCGCCGGCCTCGTTAATGCCCTCTTCGAGAATCACACCCTTCTTATCTTCTTTGTAATACATGATCTGCTGATGATCATGGGGAATATATTTTTGTCCTGCAGAGGTGTAGATACCCAACTGGCGGAACATACCTTCCATTCCGAAAGTACGCGCTTCATCGGGAACAATTGGCACCACACGGCTGCCAATATTTTTATCCTTAACCAGTGTGGAAAGCACACGAACAAATGCCATTGTGGTGGAAATCTCGCGCTCACCAGAACTTTCCAACTGCTTGGAAAACGCAGTTAATGGAGGCGCCGACATGGGCGTAAACTCAGATTGACGCGCAGGTAATGGTCCTCCCAGAGCTTCGCGTCGACTCTTCATATAGGATAGCTCAGGACTGTCCTCTGCCGGACGATAGTAGGGAACTGTTTCCAGCTGATCATCGGTGATGGGAATACCAAAGCGATCACGGAATTTTCGCAGGCTATCTATATCCAGTTTTTTAACTGAGTGAGTATCGTTGGCAGCCTCTCCCGCAGCGCCAAGACCGTAGCCTTTGACGGTATGGGCCAGTATCACCGTTGGCTTACCTTGGCTTTCCATGGCCTCGTTATAGGCAGCATAGACCTTATAGGGATCATGGCCGCCTCGATTAAGTGCCATAATCTGATCATCGGTCATATCTTTAACCAATTCTAGAAGCTCGGGGTATTTGCCAAAGAAATGCTCTCTGGTATAGGCGCCACCATTGTATTTGTAGTTCTGCAACTCACCGTCACAGACCTCGTTCATGCGCTTGATTAGAAGGCCGGATTTATCCTTCTCGAGCAGTGGATCCCAGTGGCGTCCCCAGATTACCTTAATCACATTCCAACCAGCACCGCGGAAAACCCCTTCGAGCTCCTGGATAATCTTGCCATTGCCACGCACAGGCCCATCCAGACGCTGCAGGTTACAGTTGATAACGAAAACAAGATTCTCCAGTTCTTCCCGTCCAGCCAGAGAGATAGCGCCGAGACTTTCTGGCTCGTCACATTCACCGTCACCGAGAAAAGCCCAAACCTTGCGGTCGCCGCGAGCAACCAGGCCGCGCGCTGACAGATAGCGCATCACGTGCGCCTGATAAATAGCCTGAATCGGCCCCAGGCCCATGGAAACTGTAGGGAACTGCCAGTAGTCAGGCATTAACCAAGGGTGCGGGTAGGATGATAGGCCGTCGCCATCGACTTCGCGGCGAAAACTATCCAGCTGCTTCTGAGAGAGTCTGCCCTCTAGGAAAGATCTGGCATACATCCCCGGTGCACTATGGCCTTGAAAGAACACTAAATCTCCGGGATTATCACCCTCAGAGCCACGGAAAAAATAGTTAAACCCAATATCATAGAGGGTAGCGGCAGAGGAAAAGCTGGCAATATGCCCGCCGATGCCCTCACTTTGCTTATTGGCGCGCATCACCATTGCCAGTGCGTTCCAGCGCACTAAAGAGCGAATTCGGCGCTCCATAAACAGATCCCCCGGCATGGCTTTTTCTCGGCTTACCGGTATGGTATTGCGGAACGGGGTAGTTACAGATTGAGGTAACCCAACAGCCTTGTCTGTAGCATGGGCTTGCAACTGACTTAGAATATAAGAGGCTCTATCGCTACCCTGCGTGCGACATATAGAGTCAAATGCATCTAACCATTCTTGAGTTTCTGTTGGATCTAAATCCTGAGACATGCGGCACCAATCACTGTTATTTATTCAATATTAAAAGGGGTCGCTCTAGCCAGTGTCAAGCCGGCCTAAAAAGAGTCTATATTCGCCCCACAACGGATGCGGCCATAATAATGTAGCGCGGCTACAAAATCAATGAGAAACGAAAGATTTTAAGTGCAACACGTATTTAAAATAAATATTAAGATACGTCGTTAATCAATTGTTTTTATTATATTTTATAGTAACTATTTACAGGTTAGTTTAACTACAAAACTGCTTTTCGAGACTTAAAAGTAAAAACTATAATACTTACCAATCCACTGGAAATCCATACTCTCCTCTGCCGCGCGCTCGCCATCAGCGGTCTGTATCCATAGGCGTCTTGGATTTTCAAGCAGCAATCTATCATAGGCGGACTGTATCTCTTTGACACTGACTTTCCGAATAGCTTCGGCGAACAGAGCTCTATACTGGAAATCCATATAACCCAACTTTAGGGATTCAGCAAAACGACCATTCATCTCACCCAGGCTTTTGGGCGCCTCCTCTATATTGGTTAATACAGAATCCTGATGCCGTGTAAATTCCGCAGCAGATAATTGCCCGATATAAGTGGCGAACTCTTCAATAAAGCCTTGGAATTGCAAGCGTAAACCAGACTCCCCCGCCACGGGCGACTGCACTATCATACCTATTCCAGGGACGCGATTAATCGGTAGCGCAAAAGCAGAAACTACATAACCTAGCTGTTTCTCGGTGCGCAAGCTATGAAAAAAAGGCGCTGACATCATCTGTGCTATCAAGCTAAGTTTTGCCTGCTCTTGTATGCTGTCATCATCGCCCTGTATATACTGAAAAACCACTGAATCTTCATGATCAATTTCTACAAATTGATTCACTTCCACCTCTGAAAGCCGAGCCACTGTAAGCGGATTGTCAATCTCTTTAGGAGAGACTTCAGATAGTTGCTCAATCATTGCATTAGCCGAAGTAAGATTGTGATTGCCGCTGATAATCATATCAATATCGAATCCCCTCAGTAGTTGCTGTGAATACAGCTGCAGCTCCGACAGGGAGAGATTCTCGAGGATCGGCACCTGTTGCAGAGGAGTCCAGTGACCTTGAACAGAGGAATAGAGTTGCGCAATCACCTGCCTAAAGGGGTAGTCTTGCTTTGAATTTAATTTTTTTCTTAGCAGCTGTTGTTTAACCCGATCAAATCGCGAGGAGGACCAATCGGGACTGCGAAATACCTTGAGAATGGATTTAAGTAGCAGTTGTTGATTTTCAGAATAGCCCCCCAAAACAATGGAGACCCCATACTTATTGGCATTTAAAGAGTAGTTAAGCCCTGCTAAAGATGCTGTGTAAAGCTCTGAATTGAGCTCATCTTTTATCAAATCTATATAGAGCTCCGCTGCCGTTAGCTCCTCAATTGAATTCATCCGATCAGTGTTGAGATCAATGATAATATTGGCTCTGGGCACTCCAAATTGGATGTTTTCTAGATGCCAGACTCTTAATCCCTGCTGCTGAACCAAAATCTGAGGCACCGGCTGCCGAACCCCCTTAGGCTTAATCAGGGCCAATTCTGTGGGAACAAATTGATTTTTCAGCGGTAAGAAGTACAACCCTGAGGCCGTGGGTGGAGAACGCCACTCTTGGCTTAGCAATGGATCAATCGAGGCCACAGAATATGGCGCCTGATAGTATTTGGAGAGCCTGTCCACCTCAATTTCAGGAGCAGTGACCATCAGTATTAGATTATCTGGATTGAGTCGATTTGCTAAATCCTTAATAACTTTAGAGTCAAAATCGCTGCTTATATAGGGGCCGCGCAGAAGCTCCGCGCCATTATATTGATGCATCCTAGAGGCGAGACTGGATACATATCGGCTTGGATCCTGCTTTTCCGCATATCTAAAGTCAATCTCACCCATGCTTGCCATTTCCTGTTGGCGCCAGTCCTGAATGCCACTGTCCCTAATAAGCGCTATCCATGCGAATACCTGAGTCACTATTTTATTGCGCTGATCAAGACCCTCTGGGGTCAGACCTATATCTATAGAAAACAGGCTGCCATTGCGATCCTCAAGACTAATACCAGCTGCAAGACTCTCGGCCCATCCCCTATCCTTTAAAACTTGCAACAAACTGCCCTCTCCCTCATGACCCATTAGAGAGGCTAGGTATTGAGCGGGCTTGGTTTTCCAATGCGGGCTTATCCTCGGCAACTCAAATAGCAGACTTAGTTCTCGACTTTCCTTGAGAGGTCTAAAGTTAATTTGTAGTGGCAGTCGCGCGGGCTCTATAAAATTCACGCCATAGGGCTGAATCTGCATCGCCCGGTCTTTAATATCAGCAAATCGCGAACTGACCATCTCCTGCAATTCATCAAGACTTTGTTTGCCGAGCACCACTAGCTTCATTAGGTTTGCGGAGTAGTATTGATGGTACATAGCAATTAGATCGTCGCGCACCGCTCGATCCCCGCTATCTGCCAGCGATTGCAGATTCCCGACGGTAAATTTTGACAGCGGGTGCTGAGCATTGAGTTGCTCGCGCAAAACATCCCACTGTCTGCGACCATCATCTTTGATTTTTAACCTGTATTCCGACTCTACGGCGTTGCGCTCTCGATTGACGTAGGCGCTATCAAAATTGGGGCTGATAAAGAAATGTGCAAACCGATCCAACGCCTGTTCTAGGTGGTTGCCATCAATATCAAAAAAGTAATTGGTGTTTTCAAAACTAGTATAGGCATTGTGAGTTCCTCCATGTTCGCTGATAAAGGTTTGATATTCGTCTGGACGCGGATATTTTTGGGTTCCCAAAAACATCATATGCTCGAGAAAATGCGCCAATCCCTCCCTATCGGCAGGATTCTGATAGCTTCCCATATAAATATCTAAAGAGGCTGCAGCCTTATCCGCAACAGGATCTGAAATTAGCAAAACATCAAGGTTGTTTTTGAGCTTGATATGCCGGTATTGGCGCTGATCATTGGCGCTCTTGATAACCTGTTCAGACTCTGCACTCTGCAACTGCGCAGAGGGCGCCACTAAACTGCAGGACTGCAACAGCGCAGCGCTAAGCAACAGCATTGTTGCAATTAAACGCATGCTGCCAATCCGCTCAACTGAGCCATTAATCCTATTTTGGTTTTTCACAGTTATATATCCTTATTCAGTGACAGCTCCAACTTATCTAGCTAAGCAGGTTGATCGGTATTCTCCGGTTCAGTCTGCTTCCTAGGCCAGGCGTTATAGATAGCCTTGACCAAAGTGGCCAGCGGAATAGCAAAGAAAAGACCCCAAAAGCCCCAAATGCCGCCAAACAACAGAACAGCAATCACAATGGCAACCGGATGAAGATTGACAACTTCAGAAAAAAGCAAGGGCACAAGCACATTGCCATCGATCACCTGAATCACCATATACACAGCGAGCAACCAAGCGAACTCATTTGAGGAGCCCCATTGTAAATAACCCACTAGCAATACAGGAATAGTCACAACGGTGGCACCTATATAGGGAATTAATACGGAGAGCCCGATCAAAGAGGCCAATAGCGCGGCATATTTAAGCTCCAAAAACAGAAAAGCCACAAAAGAGACACTGCCTACAATAACTATTTCAATGGCTTTGCCGCGCACATAGTTGGCAAACTGAATATCCATTTCATCCCAAATAACCGTCATCACTCTACGCTTCTTGGGCAACATATTAGAGAGAAACGACAGCAAAATATCCTTATCTTTGAGCATAAAAAATACCAATAGGGGCACCAGCAAAAGGTATATCATGATGGCTAATAGGCTCGGAAAGCTACTGATAGAAAAAGACAGCAATTGCTCGGCGAGATTAGCGACTTCCTCAGAGCCCCTGACAAAGATCAGCTGGAACTGTTCTGGCCCTATGTAATCAGAAAATTTTTCTGGCAGGGAAGTCAGTAAGGGTTTTATTTTAGCTAGCATATTGGGCACTTCGCTGAGCAGCAGAGAGGTCTGTCGGCCCACTATAGGGATTAGCCCAATCAAAACCGATATAAAGCCCAGCAAAAATAGCAGGTAGGTGGTCAATACGGCTACCGGTCGATTGAATCCTAATTTCTGTAGATTATTCACCAGACCCTGTAGCAAAAAGGTCAATATCAGCGCCGCAATTACCGGCCCCAGAACGTGGCCCAATGTGGCCAATAGAACAACAGAGACGATCAGCATCACGCTGAGGAGAACCGCCTCCTCATTACCAAAATATTCCTCTAGCCATTTTTGTAGTACCTGCTTCATGCAACCCCCGTCGCTTTATGAAACCAATTGATTTTTCAACTGTCGAATTTTTGCCTAACATTAGATACAGTGTATCCGCAATCTCTAGACAATTACCGACTCTATCATGATAAACCCACTAAACTGGACATTTTTATTCCCCAAATCGGCAGTCAGAGTCGCAAGTTTACCGCCTTGCCGTCCTCCTAGGAAACTAGTCTTTTCCCTGTTGGGCGCAGCACTTTTAAGCAACATTAGCAGCGCAGCCGAAATAGAACTACCTCTGCTGGGCGATAGCAGTTCCGGAATCATATCAAAGAATCAAGAATATACTTTGGGCAAAACATGGCTTCAAGCCTTTAGAGGTCGAGTAAAACAATACGATGATCCTTTGTTGCAGGCCTATTTAGAACACTTGATATACAATTTGGCCACTTACAGCGATCTGGATAACCCCCGCCTAACATTGGTCGTAGTCAACAATCCAACAATAAATGCATTTGCAGTGCCAGGTGGCATTGTCGGTTTTCATACGGGTATTTTTTCCTACGCAGAAAATGAAGATCAGATGGTCTCAATACTGGCCCATGAATTAGCTCATTTGAGTCAACGTCATTTTGCCAGAGGGATCGAAGCCAGACGCAATGCCTCTGCCATCAGTTTAGCTGGCCTGCTGGCAACTTTGGTGCTGAGTTCAACGGTTGGAAGCGATGCTGGATTGGCGGCAATGTCTGCAACACAGGCTTTTACCATAGATAAACAATTGCGCTACAGTCGGGGGAATGAGCAGGAAGCCGATCGGGTAGGCTTAAAAACTATGCAGCGAGCTGGCCGCGACCCCAATGCGATGGCGGATATGTTTGGGGAAATGCTTAAGGCGACCAGATACAATGGCAATAGAGTACCTGAATTTCTCCTGACCCATCCGGTTACAGAAAAACGTGTTGCCGACACCCGCGCGCGCACCTTTAGCAACCAGCAGCGTCATTACCCAGATAATGCTGAATTTTATATTATGCAGGCCAGAGCACAGGTAGCAATGCAAAAGAACCCTGTGAATTCAATTAAGCATTACCAAAGGAAGTTGGCTGCTAATACCCAGCAGACTGAGGCCGCCCGCTATGGACTGGCACTAGCGCACCTCAAACAGAGAACTTACCAAGATGCCCAGCATATTATTCTGGATCTTTTAGCTGACAGACCCAATTACTTACCATTCCTGCATACCCATATCGAGATTGATATTGCCCTGCAGCGCTTTGATCAGGCACTGGCCACATTAGAGCGCCAGTTAAGTTTAAATCAAAATAGCTACCCCCTTAGAACTTTGCAGGCCGATGCTTTGTGGAAAGCTCACCATTACGAGAAGGCTGCAGAGGTGCTTGCCAAGCTAAGCCAAAGCCGCCCCGAAGACCCAATGATTTGGTATAAACTGGCTGAAGTGCGGGGACTGGCTGGCAATATTTCCGGCGTTCACGAGGCGCGAGCAGAATACTTTATTTTAGTCGGAGCTTTGGATAGAGCCAGAAAACAGTTGGGACTGGCCGCAAAATTAGTAGTAGCCGACTTTAAACGGCTATCCATAGTGAAGCAGCGATTGCGGAATATAGCGAATATGCAGGAGCAGTTAGAGAAACTTTAGAGGCTCTTTTTAAAATTCATCATACGCTCCAGCGCAGTGTAAGCACGTTTGGCAACTGCATTATCTACTGCCACTTCACCGCTTCCCTGTTCAAGGCAAGCCAGCAAGTTCCGGAGGCTATTCATTCCCATCCAAGGGCAACTGGCACAGCTGCGGCAGGTAGCCCCGCTACCGCCTGTGGGCGCAATGATCAGCTCCTTGTCGGGCACCGCCTGTTGCATCTTGTAAAAAATCCCCTGATCCGTGGCGACTATCATTTGTTTTTGCGGCAGGCTTTTAGCGGCTGCGATTAGCTGGGAGGTGGAACCAACCACATCGGCGATCTCAACCACGGACTCAGGTGATTCCGGGTGCACCAGTACTGCCGCACCTTTGTAAACCTGCTTGATATCCTGAATGCCCTGGGCCTTAAATTCCTCATGCACTATACAGCTGCCATTCCACATCAGCATATCGGCAGCGGTCTGTTGTTGCACATAGCCGCCTAAATACTTATCGGGCGCCCAGATAATTTTGTCCCCGCGACTATCCAGATACTCCACAACCTCAACCGCAATACTAGAGGTTACCACCCAATCGGCCCGGGCTTTCACCTGTGCCGAGGTGTTGGCGTAAACCACCACTGTTCGATCGGGATGCTGATCACAGAAGGCGCTAAAGGCATCCGCAGGGCAACCCACATCCAAAGAACAGGTAGCCTCTAGACTGGGCATTAATACAGTTTTATAAGGCGTTAATATCTTGGCCGTCTCACCCATAAATTTAACACCGGCCACTATCAGCGTATCGGCCCGGTGATGGTTGCCAAAGCGCGCCATCTCAAGAGAATCTGAAACTATGCCTCCAGTCTCTTCAGCCAGTGCCTGAATCAGCGGGTCCGTGTAGTAATGAGCAACAATGACCGCATTTTTCTGAATAAGAAGCTGTTTAATTTGCTGGCGGATTGTTTCCTGTTCGACAGGGGATATTGCCTCGTCAACAGGAACCTTACTGAGATATTGTTGAACTATTGCTCTAAGGTTTTCTGTTCTAGGGTCTTCGGCACCTGAACCAGAATTGGTATCTTGTTGCATAGGGTCTGTGCTTTATAGAGTGGTCAACCAGTAAACAACGCCAGTCAAAACAATGAGTACAACGGCAACTGCTGCCATTGCATCGGCGACAGAGTCACCATTACTTTGGTTATCTAAGTCAGTCATTAAGAACTACCTTCGTGAAAGATTATAGGATCAAATCCCAGCGGGATGCGACCATGGTTTATTTTAACAAGCATTGACTCCACTGTCTCTCCTTGAGTATCAATTGCAAGTAAAGCTTGTTATTCCTTTTTTTTTGGTCGATATAGGGAAATAATAATTTAAAAGCATATACGCAAACGGTATCATAGTAGCCTCTTTATGAACCATAGAGGCACTTGCCCTCCGCAAATGTATAGATACGACAGTTACGACCATAAAATTTTAGATGAGCGGGTTAATCAGTTTCGAGATCAGACCCATCGTTATTTAGCTGGTGAAATATCAGACGAAGAATTTCTGCCTCTGCGCTTGCAGAATGGCCTGTATGTTCAGCGACTGGCACCCATGCTGAGAATCGCTGTGCCCTACGGATTGCTATCCAGCCAACAGGTCCGCAAATTGGCCCATATAGCCCGCGTCTATGACAAGGGCTATGTGCATTTTACCACTCGACAAAATATTCAGCTAAACTGGCCGGTGCTGGAACAGGTGCCAGATATACTGGCCGAACTGGCAAGCGTTGAAATGCACGCTATTCAGACCAGTGGCAACTGTATCCGCAATACCACCACAGATCAGTTTGCAGGGGTGGCTGCAGATGAAATTGAGGACCCGCGCCCCTGGTGTGAGTTAATTCGTCAGTGGTCGACCATTCATCCCGAGTTTGCCTTTTTACCGCGTAAATTTAAGATTGCAGTCTGTGGATCCGAGCAGGATAGAGCCGCTTTTTTGCTGCATGATATCGGACTACAGATAGTCAAAAATAGTGATGGCGAGTTGGGTTTCGAGGTTTTTGTCGGCGGTGGCTTGGGAAGAACCCCAGTCATTGGTTCCTCAATTCGCAAATTTCTACCCAAACAGCATTTGTTAACCTATTTGGATGCCATTTTGCGGGTTTATAACCGCTACGGTAATCGCGATAACAAATACAAAGCGCGCATAAAAATATTGGTTAAAGCTTGGACTCCCGAGGTCTTTGCAGAGCGGGTAGAAGCTGAGTGGGAACATTTAAAAGAGGGTCCTGCAACCCTTACCCATACCGAAATATCACGTATTAAAAGCTTTTTTACAGCACCTGATTACCAGTCGGTTGACCATGCTAAATTGGATGCACAACTGAAGACTTTAGGCGCGCAAAGTAAAGCCTTCAGCAGATGGCTAGAACGCAATATTCAACCACAAAAACAGCTTGGCTATGCATCGGTCACCCTGTCCTTAAAGCCCGCTGGGGTAGCCCCAGGTGATGTCACGGATCTACAGTTAGAATGTATCGCCGATCTTGCCGACCGCTTCTCTTTCGGGGAATTGCGCGCCACTCATAATCAAAATATCGTACTCGTGGATGTGCTGAAATCTGACCTTTACGAACTCTGGCAGCAGGCCAAAGCGGCCGGTTTGGCGACCCCTACCATAGGCACCATCAACGATATAATTTGCTGTCCGGGCGGCGATTATTGCGCTCTGGCCAACGCCAAATCGATTCCGGTAGCCGAAGCCATTCAACGCAAATTTTCAGATCTTGATTATGTTTACGATCTCGGCGATCTAGAATTGAACATTTCCGGATGTATGAATGCCTGTGGCCACCATCATGTTGGCCATATTGGTATTCTTGGCGTAGATAAAAAAGGCCAAGAATGGTATCAGATTCAACTGGGAGGCAGTGCCAACAAGAACGCTTCACTGGGTAAAGTATTGGGGCCATCTCTGGCTAGGGACGCGGTTACCGATGGCATTGAAAAACTGTTGGATGTGTATATAGAAAATCGGCTGGATCAGGAGAGCTTTTTAAGCACCTACCAGCGTATAGGCATAGAAAAATTTAAGGAGAGGGTTTATGGCTCAACTTCTTAAAGATTATCAGGTTGTAGAAGAGCACTGGTCTATCGTCGACGAACAGGCAGAGTCCCTGCCCTGCGGCAACCTATTGCTTTCGGTTTCCCAGCGACAACAATTTGCCAGCCAGTTAAAACAACAGGACGGCAAGGTCGGTATTTGGCTCGATGGCAATGCCGAGATCGAAGAAATTGTTGAATCCCTATTGGATCTGCCCCTGATTGCAATCAAATTTCCCAAATTTGTCGATGGCCGCGGGTTTTCATTGGCTAGATTGCTTCGCGAGCGCTATCAATATACGGGTGAACTCAGGGCTATTGGCGGAATTATTCGCGATCAGTTATATTTACTCAGACGCTGTGGATTCAATGCCTTTCAATTTGCAGAGGGTGTGGATCTTAGTGAAGCGGCAAAATCATTGGATGATTTCTCGGAGGCTTATCAGGTTGCCACTGATCAGACTATTCCGCTATTTAGAAGGCGTTGATCAGTTGATTAACAGTCAACTTAAGTAGATAAATTAACGGACAAGCACAGGTTCAGCCGATGGATCAGCATGTTGTTCAGATTTTTTTTCTTATCTTCACCGGTGGCGCATTAGTAGCCTCGGTTGCCCTTTTTGGTCGACAGCCCTTATTAGTCGTCTATATCGCACTGGGTGCCTTTATGGGTCCACACGGAATGGGCTGGGTAACCGATGTAGATCTTATCTCGCAAATCGCCACCACTGGGATTATATTTCTTCTGTTCTTGCTCGGTTTAGATATGCAGCCTCAGGTTTTACTGCGAGTGCTGCGACAAGTCACACATATTACCCTGATCAGCTCCCTGTTATTTGCATTGCTGGGGCTATCTATCGCCTATCTCTTTCACTACTCGTGGATTGAGTGCATCATTATTGGTGCCTCAATGATGTTTTCCAGCACCATTATCGGCATTAAGCTGCTACCCACAACCGCACTGCATCACAAACATTCCGGCGAATTGATGGTAGGTATGCTGTTGATGCAAGATTTACTAGCTATCTTTGTACTTCTTGTACTGCTATCGGCCAGCTCAACTGGCAGTGATATCAGCAACCTGATAAGCAGTTTGATTGCGCTACCTCTGCTAATCGGCAGCTCCATGTTATTGGTGCGCTATCTTCTACAGCCGTTATTTGCACGCTTTGATCGTATCGGAGAATATGTATTTTTGCTGGCGATTGGCTGGTGTCTAGGCATCGCAGAGTTTGCAGAGCTAATCGGCCTTTCCAAAGAAATCGGCGCGTTTATTGCCGGCATATCTCTGGCTACCAGCCCTATTGCACAGTACATAGCCCTTAATTTAAAACCTTTAAGGGATTTCTTTCTTATCCTGTTCTTTTTCTCCCTAGGCGGAGGTTTTGATCTATCTTTGCTACCTATAATAGCGCTGCCAGCGGCTGTCTTGGCACTGGCGATACTGGTACTGAAACCAGTGGTCTACCGCTATCTGTTGCGCTCTCAAAGCGAACACAACAGTCTGGCTTGGGATATAGGGTTTAGACTGGGGCAAGGTAGCGAGTTTTCTCTGCTAATTGCCTATATGGCATTTAGTACCCAACTGATTGGCAATCACGCCTCCCATCTTATTCAGGCGGCAGCCATTATTACCTTCCTTGTTTCAAGTTATATTGTGGTATTTAACTTTCCCAGCCCCATTGCGGTAAGCGATAAGCTGCGCAGGGATTAATCAGAAAAGACTTCTATTGATTAATCCCTTAATGTCAAAAGAGCATAGCTAAAACTGTTTATTAGACTGCTGTGTCAGTCGATTCCACCATCTAACCAGCAAGCGATCGGCGCTCTCCTCGGCAGCTATACCCAAGCGCTGATGTAACTTCTTTTTGTGAATATAGGCGAGCTCATAGACCTCGGCCTCTTTAACCAGCTGCATTAAATACTCGTCACTGGTTTTTAACTCATCGACCAGTGCTAGGTCTAGAGCGTGCGCACCGTACCACACCTCCCCTGTTGCGATTTTTTCTATATCCACCTGTGGGCGGCGCTCGGCAACATAGGATTTAAACAGCAGATGTGTTTCCTCCAAGTCCTCAATAAATTTCTCGCGACCCTTTTCGGTATTTTCACCAAATACGGTTAATGTGCGCTTGTGTTCACCGGCGGTAAGCACCTCAAAATCCACATTGTGCTTCTTCAATAGCCTGTTGAAATTGGGCATCTGCGCCACTACGCCCACAGAGCCTAAAATGGCAAAAGGCGCGGCGAGAATTTTATCTGCAACACAGGCCATCATATAGCCACCACTGGCGGCAACCTTGTCGACACAGATTGTCAGCGGAATATCCTGTTTGCGCAGGCGATCTAGCTGACTGCTTGCAAGCCCGTAGCTATGCACCATACCACCGGCGCTTTCCAGCCTGACTACCACCTCATCAGATGTGCCGGCCTGAGTTAGGATCGCGGTTATTTCCTCGCGCAGGTTAGTGACAGCCGAGGCGCTCAAATTGCCGTTAAATTTCACCACAAAGACGCGTTTCTCAGGCGCGGCCTCAGGTTGCTCAGTATCGGATTTAGACGCGGCTTTTTTCAGTGCTTTGGCGCGCTTCTTTTTTTCTTTTTGAAGTTTTTTAGACTCAGCTTTTTGAGCGGATTCATCTAACATAGCGAGCTGTACGGCTTCGCTCATTTCTTCGTACTGTCGATTTAACTTAGTAATCTCCAGATGACCCTTATCGCCACCCTGTCGATTTTTTTGGCTGGCATTGACGATCATTGAAATCAACAATCCGATGGCCATAAGCGCGGTCACTGTTTTAGCTAAAAATAAGCCGTAATCTACAAAAAATTCCAAAGTGCTCTCCCATTAATAAGCGATGGCTGAATTATAGATCAATTAAATATTTGAACAATGACCACAGCAATTTTGATTTAAGTAATATTGGCTGAATTTACGCGGCAGACCTTGCAAAACGACGCCTGTAAAGCTAAGGTTTCCCCGATTTTTAAGTCTAGCTTGCAAGTATAGCGACCTGCAGATAGAGACCTTTTTGTTATTTTAAGGAATAGTTTATGACGCCGATATTAACTCAGGCATTTAGAAAGAATTTTTTGGGCAATTCTCCGGGATGGTATAAGAGCTCAATTGTTGCCTTTTTGCTTTTAAACCCAATTCTACTTTACGCATTGGGGCCATTTGTGATGGGCTGGATGCTGATTGCCCAGTTTATTTTCACATTGGCCATGGCGCTTAAATGCTACCCACTGCAACCGGGCGGCTTATTGGCTATAGAGGCGATTCTACTGGGCATGGCAAGCCCTGAGGATGTCTACAATGAGACAGTGGGCAACTTTCAGGTCATTATGCTGCTGATGTTTATGGTGGCGGGCATTTACTTTATGCGTGATATGTTACTGTTTACCTTTACCAAGATCCTCTTGGGGGTGAGATCAAAAACCGCACTATCCTTTCTTTTTTGCTTCGCCGGCGCTTTTCTATCTGCCTTTCTGGATGCCTTGACGGTAACCGCAGTATTAATAACCGTATCCGTTGGTTTTTACTCTGTTTACCATAAGGTTGCCTCGGGCAAAAAATTAGTAGATGAGCATCATGACCATAGTAATGACAATGATTTGCAACTAACAGAGCGCGAGAAGCTGGAACAATTTCGAGCCTTTTTGCGCAGCTTAATTATGCATGGTGCTGTGGGCACCGCCCTCGGGGGTGTAACCACTCTGGTTGGCGAACCACAGAATCTACTGATAGCTGAAAAAGCCGGCTGGGAATTTATTGAGTTCTTTCTGCGCATGGCCCCAGTAACTATGCCAGTATTGGTTTGCGGCTTAATTTGTTGTGTTGTGCTGGAGAAAATAAAAATTCTCGGCTACGGAGCCCCACTGCCTGAAGAAGTGCGTCAGGTGCTTAGGGAATCTAGCCAACAGGATGAAGCTAACCGCTCCAAATACCAGCAAGCGACCCTGATCACTCAGGCTGTTGTGGCGGTTATTTTGGTACTTGGTTTGGCTTTCCACTGGGCGCCAGTAGGTCTGATAGGCCTTATGGTAATCGTGCTATTAACCGCATTTAATGGGGTTACTGAAGAACATCAGATCGGCAAGGCTTTTGAGGAGGCTCTGCCCTTTACCGCCCTGCTGGTTGTCTTCTTTGCCATTGTTGCGGTGATCCATGAGCAGCATTTATTTTCACCCGTGATTGAATGGGTTTTGGCCATGGATCTAGCCTCGCAACCCGCGGTGTTCTTTTTGGCCAATGGACTTCTCTCGGCAATTAGCGACAATGTGTTTGTAGCCACTGTCTATATCAATGAGGTGAGAACTGCACTGGACACCGGCGTGATCGATCGCGATCATTTTGATAAGCTGGTTATCGCCATTAACACTGGTACTAACCTGCCCAGTGTCGCCACCCCCAATGGGCAAGCGGCATTTCTATTTCTTCTGACCTCGGCGCTGGCGCCATTGATTAGGTTGTCTTATATGCGCATGGTTATTATGGCTCTGCCCTATACCATTGTGCTGACTGTGGTGGGTCTATTGAGTGTTTTATATATTCTGTAAATAAGCCGACTGACTTTAGAACGGAAGCTCTACAAAAAAGGCCGGATTATCCGGCCTTTTTTTATGATCATCAATCTATCAATACTTCCGCCCTAAGACTGCTATCAGCCACCGCTCATATTCATAAAGCGCACAATATCTGTGCGCTGCGGATCAAAGTGATGGCGCTCGGGCTTAATCTGCATGGCATTGATAATCGCTGCTTTAAGTGGTGCCGTATCGCTCGGATAAGCGCGAATAATAGCGCGTAAATCCACGCTATGCTCATTGCCCAAACACAATAATAGTCGCCCCTCAGCGGTTAGGCGAACACGGTTGCAGGAAGCACAGAAATTATCCGAGATCGGTGAAATAAAGCCGATTCTCGACGGGCTATCAGCCACCCGCATATAGCGCGAGGGACCGCCGGTTTTATCTGTGGATTCAAGCAAATTAAAGCGGCTGATCAGCTGGTCTTTTATATGCTGACTGCTGATCTGAGTATTTTGGCGCTGGTGGGAGGAGATGTCTCCCAGCGGCATCTCTTCGATAAAAGAGATATCCAGTCCGTTAGAGATGGCGTACTGAGCCAGATCCACCACTTCGTCTTGATTAAAGCCATCGAGAATAACCGCATTCAGTTTAACGCGCTTAAAGCCTGCGTCGATGGCGGCTTCAATGCCGGCAATTACCTGATCTAGCTCCCCTACTCTGGTCAGCTGCTTAAAGCGCTGTGGCTGTAAACTATCAATACTAATATTGAGCCTTGATACGCCTGCGGATTTTAGGCTGGTCGCCATCTCCGGCAGCATTGTGCCATTGGTGGTCATGGTTAATTCTTGTAAATCCGGCAACTTGGCAACGGCTTCTACAAGCTTGAGAATATCTCGCCGAATCAGCGGCTCGCCGCCAGTTAGGCGAATCTTGCGAATACCCAATTCAACAAATGCGGCGGCAACCTGATAGATTTCCTCAAGGCTTAAAATCTGCTGTCTTGGGAGAAAGTTCATATCCTCCGACATGCAATAGGTACAGCGCAAATTACAGCGATCGGTCACTGAAAGTCGCAAGTAATCAATACGGCGCCCAAATTTGTCCGACAGCATGGTGGTCTCTGTTATCTCTTTACTCAAAACACTAACCACCTCAAACTAATCCAAGCTCGGAAAAAGGCACTATATCAACGGCATCGCCCCTGTTGATCGAAATATTTGGGCGCTGAATTACCAAGGCATCGCCCCAGCAGGCAGAGGACAGCACGCCACTGCTTTGATTGCGGTGAATTTCAACAGCGCCTTCTACTAATCGGCCGCGCAAATAAACCTCGCGTTTTTCCCCGGATCTTGAAAACAATGCTTTGGCCTTGTGAAGCGCTGGGGTAATTTTCCCACAGCCCTGTGACCTTAGCAAAAAGGGTCTGACCAGAATCATAAAGGTGACAAAAACAGATGCCGGATTTCCCGGCAGCCCAATAAATGGCTTGCCCTGCATCTCGCCAAAGGCAATGGGCTTGCCCGGCTTAATAGCCACCTTCCAAAAGTCGATCTGGCCCAGAGTCTCTAGCGCCTGTTTTACATAGTCTTCCTCACCCACGGAAACACCACCAGCCGACAGAATAATATCAGCCTGCTCTGAGGCCTGTTGCAGAACCTCTAAGGTGGCAGTTGGATTATCAGGCACCCTCCCTAGATCGACTGCAAGCATACCCAGAGAACTAATTAGAGCGTTTAATGTGGCACGATTTGAGTCGTAAATTTGCCCCGGCTGTAGTTTGTTACCCGGCTCTACCAGCTCATCTCCAGTGCTAAAAAAGGCAACCCTTAGTTGTTTATACAGGGGCAGAGATTGTATTCCAAGGGAGGCCAACAGCCCCAGTTCCTGAGGTCTAAGCAGCGTACCCACGGACAAAACCTTGGCTCCACATTGTATATCTTGGCCCTTGGGGCGCACATTGGCCCCGGCCACAATCTGCTTATCAATAATGACCCGGCCATCCCGCTCTCGGCAGTTTTCCTGTATCGCAACCGTATCTGCACCACTGGGGATTTCACCACCGGTAAAAATGCGTGCCGCGGTTAAATTATCCAGAGACTGAGGCGCCTGTCCAGCAGCCACGCGCTGACTTAGCGGCAGGGTAAAGTTTTCAGCCACTGCATCCTGATAGCAAAATGCATAGCCGTCCATAGCACTGTTATCTGCGGGGGGAACATCCAGAGGAGCCATTATATCCGCGCTCAATATACGACCCAGACATTGATGGGCGGCGACCTCTTCCGAGCCCACCGCGGCTGATACGCCTGTAGTCAGTTGAGCTATGGCATCTGCAACGCTGAGCATCTTAAGGCTTCACAGTGACATGCTGAACAAAGTTGCAGGGCGTATAGGTACTGTCCAACTGCGATTTTAAAATGCCTTCCCAAGCGGTTTTGCAGGCCCCTGTAGAACCCGGTATACAGAATATCGCGGTATTATTGGACAGGCCTGCCAAGCATCGCGACTGCACAGTAGAGGTGCCAATTTCAGCGTAGGACAGCTGTCGAAATAACTCGCCAAATCCCTCGATATGCTTGTCAAACAGAGGGCGTAGTGCCTCGGGGGTACTATCGCGACCGGTAAAGCCGGTGCCGCCAGTGGTGAGAATTACCTCAATCTGCGGATCGGCAATCCAAGCAGAGACAACCGCACGCATCTGGTAGATATCATCAATAATCAGTTTGCGATCTGCCAGACTGTGACCCTCAGCTTGCAGAGCTTCCTGTAGATAGGTGCCAGAGCTATCCGTATCAAGGGAGCGGGTATCCGAGATAGTTAAAACGGCGATACGTAAAAAACGTCGAGCAGCCTTGGGATTATGAGCCACCTTTTACACTCCTTTCATCTTATCTAATAAATCTACTCTGTTGCGCATATGGCACAGAGTGGTTTTGGGCTGGCGGTCAGATATAACCAACGCCCTGTCTTGGCGTCATAACGCTGCATTTCGCCATGCTGATCAAACTGACCCAGCAGCATACGAATCACGGTGGCAGCCTGCAAGCTACCCATGGCACCCAGTACCGGACCCACAACGCCAGCATTCGCGCAATTCATTGTCGGATCACCCGCATTTTCATCAATTATACAGTTATAACAGAGCCGCCTATTGGCTTTAAAATCAAAACTGACCAACTGGCCCTCCCAGCCAATTGCCGATGCGCTTACCAGCGGCGTAGCCCGCTGATAACAGTGGCAATTTAACAGCTGGCGCGCAGCCAGATTATCCGTGCAGTCCACCACTATATCTGCCCCCAGCTCGAGAATTTCAGCGCTGATCTCAGAGGCATGGGCAACCACATCAATAGCGGGATTCAGTTGCTGTAAGGCTGTTTTGGCACAGTCCACCTTAAGTTGATCGCAATCCTCGGTCTTATACAGAATCTGCCGTTGCAAATTGGTAATATCCACAGTATCCGCATCACAGAGAGATAAGCGGCCAATACCGGCGGCGGCCAAATACAGGGCAACAGGGCAACCCAAGCCGCCCAGGCCAACAATTAAAACATGCGACTGCAGAAGTGTCTGTTGCCCCTGCTCGCCTATATCTGCCATTAGCAAATGGCGGCTGTAGCGCAGAAATTGTTCATCACTTAAGGACATAGTATCTGTTCAGCTCGCTTTAAATCATCTTGGGTATTGATATTAAAAAATGGATTGACCAACTGTTCCGGCCAATCCAGATGCAGGGTTTTGAGACTTTTCAGCAGTGGCTTAAAGCCGCCATCTCTATTAATTAACAGGGCTTTTTCCACAGCGCTAGTCACCCGCTTATGCCATAGAGAAAATGTTGGCTGCTGAATGCCCTTATAGCGAATACAGACCACATCTGCATTCCCAGTAATTATTTGAGCATAGAGTTCTGCCACTAAATTATCGGGAATAAATGGGCCATCGCAGGGCACTATCATCAGATAGGTGCTCTGCAGTCGACTATCTGTAAGGGCGCTCCATAGGCCAGACAAGGGACCCTGAAACGCCTCTCCGCTGTCTTTTACCCGACCTTTTACTAGAGGCAAACTCCATGCCAAATCATCATCTTGCAAACCATTGATAAATAGATTGTCCACCTGGGGGGCCAGACGCTCAGACACATGCTCCAATAGGGGTCGCCCTGCTAACAGTGCTTGCCCCTTATTCCCAGAACCCATACGGCTGGAACGTCCGGCGGCCAAAATTAATCCATCGATAGCAGTCATTGATAAATAGCCGCCTATAGGTCTTTGTCTTCGGGAAGATTCCAACGTTTAAGTGCCTGTGCATCCGAGACCTTGCTATCAACCCAGCAGGAACGGCCATTTTGACTGATCTGCTTCCAAAAAGTGGCCTGAGTTTTTAGATAATCCATTATAAATTGCGCCGCCATAAATCCATCATTGCGATGCTGACTGGCTACACCAACAAATACAATTTGCTCGCTTGGCAGCAGTTCACCTATGCGATGAATAATGGTGACTCCGAGAAGATTCCAGCGCGCAGCTGCCCGATCGACAATTTGACTTAAACGTTCTTCTGTCATTCCCGAGTAGTGCTGAATACTCAGGGAATCAATGGCTGAAGGTTGATCCCCGCTGGGCTCAAACTCTCTGACCAGACCCGTAAAGGTCACCACTGCGCCTATGCCTTTGGTTAAGTCTCTCAATAGCTGGTACTGCTCTGAGATATCAAAATCCTCAGGCTGAATACGAATAGTACTTTTCAACTTCTACTACCCCCCAGTAACCGGCGGCAGGAAAGCCACTTCATCGCCATCCTGCAATGCTTGCTGCCAATCGACAATCTGTTTATTAACCGCAACCAATACCTGAGGTTCAGATAGTTCTGTGGCCAGCAATGGGTGCTCAGTGACCAGCTGTTGGCGTATCTCAGCGGCTGTCGAAGCCTGAATTTGGGTTGGTACGCCATTGGCATAGTCGGATAGACGGCCAAAAAATAGCAGCTTAACCACGGGCTCAGTTCTCCGCTTGCCAATGGCCGGACTTGCCGCCGCTTTTTTCCAGCAGCTTGGTGTCCCGAATAATCATGCCTTTATCAATGCCTTTGCACATATCGTACAGAGTCAGAGCCGCCACCGAGGCCGCGGTTAAGGCCTCCATTTCCACGCCGGTTTTTGCCGTGGTCTTACAGACTGCGCTTATCAACAAGCTATTGTTGTGCAGTTCTATATCAATGGAAATCTTGGTTAGCGGCAAGGGATGGCAGAGAGGAATGAGATCGCTACATTTTTTTGCCGCCTGTATGCCGGCAATACGCGCTGTGGCAAACAGATCCCCCTTGGGTAGGGCATCATCACTGATAGCCGTCACAATGGCCTCTGTCAGCTCCACAGAGGACTGGGCGTGCGCAGTGCGCGAGCTATCCAGCTTGGCGGAAATATCCACCATATGGGCTTCGCCACGACGGTTGAGATGGGTTAATTTTGACATTATTTATCTGCCAGCTAAGAAAGTATTGAAAGAGCTCTATTATGACAAATAGTTTAAATAGAATATACGTCTCTATAAGCCCAAGACACCGCCAATTTATCAATGCAAGAACAGAATCCATCGAGACAGCCTATAGAAGAGCCTTCGCAGAATAGCGCTCGGGACTTAGCCTACTGGAGAATCACTGCCGCCGGTCGCAAAACCGTGGTGCGATATATATTCTGTCTGGGTCGCGCCTGCCCCTGAGTTTTTGGCCCATCCAACGTTGCCCAGCCTATGGCGACCAGTACATCATCATTAAAAACATAGGGGGTAAACTCATCGTCCGTGGTGATGCCGTCGGGTTGCCAGCCGCTTCTGAAGTACAGGATCTTAACCAGCATCTGTCCCTCTTTGTACTGATCGGGCTGTTTTAATTGACGATGTTCCAAGCCCTGCTGAGAGGGGCTTAAAATCTGCTTAACCTGTGCTTTATCCATTCCCAGACTGACCTGTCCGGCCACCTGAACATAGGCATCCACAACTTGCTGCTGGGTGGATCCAAGATGCGTGCAGCCAGACACAAACATTGATAAAAGTGCCAAAAGAACAAGACCTTTGTTTTGATATTTCATTTTCCTACCTCCTTTTAGAAAAGAACAGGTCAGTTTGCCATCATTGCCAGTATTTACCTGCCACCTGCCCTATATTAAGGCTAGGACAAAATAGCCATTACTGCAACAATGGCTGAAAGCCTTTCTTTTTACTATTCAAGCTGATTCTTGAAGCTTATGCAAATTTACCAGCGCCTGGTGAGCCAGCGCTGAAAGCCCATTATCTGGCGTTGCCAAATGCTCAATGATTAGTTGCTGCATGGATGGCGGCCAAAATTTCCTAAGGTGTTGAGCAACCTGCTCGGCCACCTCATCAGCAGTGCCATTGGCAGCCATATTAAGGGCTATCTGATTGGCCATTTTTACCAATCGATTAATAGGAGATTCAGTCATTAGTTGCATCCACATGAATTAATCTACGTTGCCCAGCGTAAATAACATGGCGCTGAGCTCTTGAAAAGCCTACCAGACCCATATTGGACTGCTCTGCAAGAGCTATGGCCAAGGTGGTAGGTGCAGATACAGCAGCTAACAGCCCCACATTGGCGCGCACTGCCTTGACCACCATTTCATAGCTAGCCCTGCTGGTAATCAATAAAAAACCGCTGTGACTATCCAGCGCCTGTTTAGCCATGGCTCCGAGTAATTTATCCAGTGCATTGTGGCGGCCCACATCTTCTCTTAGGCAACCTATTTGACCCTCTGGATCACACCATGCAGCCCCGTGGAGCGCCCCGGTCTGTTGTTGCAAACAGCGCTGCTTATCCAGCGCGGCAATAGCGCGCTGAAGCGCTTGATGGGTAATGGCAAGCGTGGATTTCACAGTATCTAGCTGGGGGATCGCCTGCTCTAAAGACTCGGCACCGCAGAGCCCACAACCTGTTCTGCCAGTTAGATTGCGCCTTTTTTGCTTGAGCCGCGCAAAGGGTTCAGCGGCGATAGTAATAGCTAGCTCTATGCCTTTGTCCAAGCTGCGCGGTTCAATATCCAGTAACTGCTGTGGAGAGTCTATAATCCCTTCACTCAAGCTAAATCCCAGTGCAAAGTCCTCTAAATCACAGGGAGTTGCCATCATCACAACATGAGAAATACCATTGTAAACAAGCGCAATCGCCTGTTCAGAAGCGACTTGATCAACCCCTTCAAGCAACTCTCCGGCATTCCACACTGCGCGAGAAGCGCGCTTGACGGCGGCATTCAGTCCATTCTGTGGCGACTTGCATCTCATTGGTTGCCGGCTTCCTTTAGAAGTTTTTGCTGTTGACTATCAAATAGCTTTTGCTGCGCTTGCCATGTCGATGGCTCACTGACCTTTAGGACTTGCACCGCCGTCACTTTGTACTCCGGACAGTTGGTAGCCCAGTCGCTGTTATCAGTGGTAATCACATTGGCCCCGGACAGCGGATGATGAAAGGTGGTGTAAACCACACCTGGTTTAACAGACGAGCTAATCACGGCGCGCAAAACTATATTGCCCACACGACTTTTTATGCCCACCCAATCATGGTTATTAATACCCCGCTCTTCGGCATCATGGGGGTGAATCTCTAGGCTATCCTGCGGATGCCACTGACTGTTTTCGGTACGTCTGGTCTGCGCTCCAACATTGTACTGGGACAGAATCCGCCCAGTGGTTAGCAGCAGCGGATACTTGCGGTTGGCGCGCTCCTCGGTGGCCACATATTCAGTCATAGCAAAGAAGCCCTTGCCGCGCACAAAGCTCTCGCTGTGCATAAATGGCGTACCCTCGGGACTCTGATCATTACAGGGCCACTGAATACTGCCCAGCTGATCCAAACGCTGGTAGCTAACCCCCTGAAAACTCGGCGTCAAGCGGGCTATTTCATCCATAATTTGTGCAGGATGGCTGTAATCAAAATGACAGCCAAGGGCATTGGCCAACGCCATTGTGGCCTCCCAATCCGCCTTGCCACTCAGTGGTGGTATGGCTTTGCGAACCCTTGAGATGCGTCTTTCAGCATTGGTAAAGGTGCCATCTTTCTCGAGAAATGAGGCGCCGGGAAGAAAAACATGGGCAAATTTTGCGGTTTCGTTAAGAAATATATCCTGCACGACCAAACAGTCGATTGAACGCAGCGCCGCTTCCACATGCTGGGTATTGGGGTCCGACTGGGCAACATCCTCGCCCTGACAGTACAGCCCTTTAAAACTACCCGCGAGGGCTGCATCAAACATATTGGGGATACGCAATCCCGGCTCTGGATCCAATGTCACTCCCCACTCGGCCTCAAATAACTCGCGTGTACTCTGATCTGATATATGCCGATAGCCGGGCAACTCATGGGGAAATGAGCCCATATCGCAGGAACCCTGCACATTATTTTGCCCACGCAGTGGATTGACGCCAACCCCCTCGCGACCAATATTGCCGGTTAACATGGCTAAATTGGCAATAGCCATCACCGCGGTTGAGCCCTGACTGTGCTCGGTGACACCGAGCCCATAAAAAATAGCAGCGTTGCCAGCTCTGGCATAGAGCCGCGCTGCCGCGCGCAAATCGGCAGGAGCAACACCGCTAATCTGCTCTATGGCTTCGGGAGAATGCTGCTTGTTTAAGATAAATTTACGCCATTTCTCGAACTGTGCCCTATCACAGCGCTGCTGTATATAGTCAGAGGCTTCAAGCCCCTCGTCCAGCACCGTGTAAGCCAGTGCATTCAGTACAGTCACATTGGTACCCGGACGCACCGGCAGATGATAATCGGCCTTGATATGAGGCGCATTGACCAACTCGATTTTTCGAGGGTCAATAACGATCAATTTAGCGCCTTCCCGCAAACGGCGTTTTAAACGGGAACCGAACACCGGATGGGCCTCGGTGGGATTGGCACCCATAACAAGCACCACATCGGCCTCTGCCACCGAGGCAAAGGTCTGGGTGCCAGCAGATTCTCCCAGCGTGGTTTTTAACCCAAAACCAGTGGGTGAATGACAGACCCGCGCACAGGTATCAATATTATTGTTGGCAAATCCGGCGCGCACCATTTTTTGTACCAGATACACTTCTTCGTTGGTGCACCGAGAAGAGGAGATGGCACCTACAGCATTGCGCCCGTATTTTTCTTGGATAGCTCTAAAACGCTGTGCGGCATAATCCACCGCTTGCTGCCAGCTGACCTGCCGCCAAGGATCATCAATACTATCGCGAATCATCGGTGTTGTGACGCGATCTTTATGGGTGGCATAGCCAAACGCAAAGCGGCCTTTAACACAGCCGTGGCCCTCATTGGCCTTGCCATCCTTGCTAGGAATCATGCGCACCACCTGATCACCTTTCATTTCAGCCTTAAATGAACAGCCCACACCACAGTAGGCACAGGTCGTGGCAACACTGTGTTCTGGCTTGCCAAATTCGATAATACTTTTTTCGGTCAGGGTCGCCGTTGGGCAGGCATTGACACAGGCCCCGCAGGAGACACATTCGGAGTCCATAAACGCATCCTGCTGGCTGGCGCTCACCTTGGATGCAAATCCGCGCCCCTCGATGGTAAGGGCATATGTACCCTGCACTTCCTCACAGGCGCGCACACAGCGCGAGCAGACAATACATTTTGCGGGATCAAAGGTAAAATAGGGATTGGATTCATCTTTTTCGGCCGACAGATGATTGGCGCCTTCAAAACCGTAGCGAACTGAGCGCAGACCCAGTTCACCGGCAGTATCCTGAAGTTCACAGTCGCCATTGGTTGGGCAGGTCAGGCAATCCAGCGGATGATCGGAGATATACAGCTCCATTACATTGCGCCGCAAGCGCGCAATCTCTGCTGATTGAGTCCTTACCTCCAGCCCCTCCTCCACCAATGTGGTGCAAGAGGCTGGAAAGCCGCGCCGGCCTTCAATTTCAATCACACAAACACGACAGGAGCCAAATGATTTAAGCTGATCCGTGGCACAGAGGCGAGGTATCTTTACCCCGGACTCGGCGGCGGCTCGCATAATCGAAGTGCCTTCGGGAACAGTTACCTCTACGCCATC
>JANXGQ010000047.1 GCA_024959305.1 Porticoccaceae bacterium
CTGACCATCGCTAAAGGTTACTGTCTGAGTTTGGCCTGTATAGTTGTAAACCACATAGGTCATCTGCCCCTGCTTATTAAAGGCCACTGCCGCTGGATGATCGGCAGTTAGACTGCCGGTACCCGTCGCCAAATGCCCCAGCGCTTTAAAGGTATGGATCCAGTGATAGGTATGCGCCTTACTTTCACCCTGCTCTGGGGTATAGCTAGGCTTGCTATTGTAATCGGCTACGGCGGCATCGGCATCGGTCATGGCCCACAGGTTCCACCATAGATCGCGCCAGTTATCGGCTCCTAATCCCGAAGGCTTGCCATTGGATGATTCGCTAAGCCCCAGATCAACATAGTCTTCCATATAGTCTGGATACAACCCCACATGGAAAATCAGTGGACTGGACGGCAGGCCTTGAATACCCAAAATATGCGCGAAGGCGGCACTAAACCAAGTGGCAAAGTCAGTGCCATCACCCCAGATAATTGAGGTGGTAATACGGTTATAGCCGGATGGGAAGTTATCGGCATCGGCGCTGACATTGTTGTAGCCATCAATATTGTTCCAGTATTCCCAGTAGGCGGCACCGGTTGAGGCGTGTAGATACATACCGCGCTCGGTTAATTCAGTATTACCTGTGGCCAAGCCGTAGAGAACAATGGCACCGTAGGCGGTAGCCGCTTCAGAGGTGGATTCATTGTTGTTGCCGCGCACAAAGTTGGCGCGCCCATCGGCCCAAGAGAAGCCATTGGCGGGATCGAAATTGCGCATATGCGGGAATAATGGATCATCCTTATCCGCCGCATAGTCGCGAATAAGTAACTCGATCATGGGGCCATATTGATCCTGACCACACCAGGCTACATCGACTCGACAGATTTCCGCAGCGGCACGTACAAAATAACCGTAGTGAAAATGGTGATCCGCTAGTCGCTGATGGGAGCCATAGGCTTCGTCAAACCCAAGCAAGGTATTCCACTCATCGTCATAAACAAAGTATTTTTTAGTATTCAGCGTGCCGTCAGTTTCAGCCGTAAACCAATCTGCAAGCTCGGCTTTTAGCCAGTCAATTAACTGGTTAGCTTCACTCTGCATACCAATAGAATTGGCAACTGCTGCTAACTCGGCCACCTTGCCATAGTTTTTACCGGACCAGTAGGTATCTTGGAAGGTATTCCATGACCCCTCTCCCTGATTGATAAAGTCAGTCACTAATCCCTCTAGGGTTGTTTGATCAAAGCTATTATCAAGGGTTGGCATAGTGGGCAGTACACCTACAAAGGGCAGTTGATAGCTGTACTGATTGGTTTCAGTAAATTTAATCATGCCGCGGGCACTGCGAATTTTATAATTGCTGGTCGGCTGCGAGGAATGCTTCCAGTGCAGCGGGTGCATACCAGCAATAGTTTCTACCAGTGCACCATCGCTGTCTAAATAGCGATGGTTAACCGTCACCTGATTAGTGGCGCTATCAACTGCATAGTCGATATCCACCGCAGCAACTTTGTTGCGCGCTTTGCTTGCAAAGAGACTGGTCAATGCGCTGGGTACAGAGCCGGCACCACTGTGGGGCAAGTAGGCTAGAGTCATCTCTTTGGCGGCATTACTCACTGTTATCTGGCTGCCTGAGGCATTTGAGAAGGTCGTTGACCCCTCACCCACAATCAGGAAGTTATTGGTATTACCAGCCACACTGGTCCACACCCCCAGACTGTTATTTTGATTGTAGAAGGTGCCTTTTTCACCGCCGTCACTGCGCAGAGTACGAATCACTAAATTACCCTGATAGGCTTTAAAATAGATATAGGGCGAACCGTGAACAAAGGTCGCCTCCATCACATCTGTATTGCCGCTTTTCCACATCACAGTCACCGATCCCTCACTGTGATCCTTGGCATAGGCATCGAGACTGGAGTAGGCCGAGTTGCCAACCGCCATACCATCAAAGACCTCAGACATTGGATCTGGAATCTGATACATAAACTGGTTCTGATTGGTGGTTTTCAGACCTGTGGGAATACCCATTACCCGCACACCTTTTTCGGTGACACGCGCAATAATCGGATCTGGGGTGATATAGGCGGCATCATTGGCATCGCCAGTAGTCATTTCGCCAAGGAATGATAAAGACCCCCACCATTTATGGGTTTGAGTGGGCTTTTCAGCTGCAGGGCCGGTCAAATGAGGGGATAGCTTGGTCACTATGCCTGTGGGAATCCCCGTGCTTTGATTACAGCCGCGTTTCTGAACCTCATGCTCGGTGGAGATCACACCGGCATTTTCCACCCATTGGCCCCAATCGTCTTTGCAGCGATGACTGGCGGTGTAAATAGTGTCGGCGACACTGCCAGCACCGTAGTTAATAAGCTCATAATCGGTCGGATTTGCTATTCCCGTGTCGCCAGAACCACCAGCGCCAGCACTGCCGGTTGTGGTCAGCGTTAGGTTGGATACTTTGACCGGCGCATTGCGATCTACCACGTAGAAAATTAGCGAGCTAAAGGTTTTTGCACCCTGAAATGGAATAGTGATGCTGTAGGCGGTCTCTGTAGCGCCAGACACTGTGACTGTTTGCGTATCATAAGCAGGGTCAACATCTGGGTAGGGTTGGTACTCAAACCTAAACCTTACATCCACTGAACCCCCAGAGGGAACGGCGCCGGTAAAGGCTAGTGAACCGCCATCTGTGAGGGTAAATGGATAGAGAGCCATGTTCATATTGGCAAAGCCAGCCCACTCTTCTGCGCCTGATGGGAAAGTAAATAGGTCACCATCCGCGAACGTAGCGCCGCCAAATGCCTCAGTAAACTCAGCTGGGGCAGTAGTTGTATCAGCTGGTGGGGTAGCTGGGGTAACTGGGGTAACAGCTGGGTCAGTACCAGTGTTGCCGCCGCCA
>JANXGQ010000026.1 GCA_024959305.1 Porticoccaceae bacterium
TCAGCAGAGACGCGAAAAAAACTTTCTCCCTTATCTAAAAAATCTAAAAAACTGGAAAATGAAATTGAGAAATTGCAAAAAGAGCAGGCCGAAAACGAAGCTTGTTTAGCGGACGTCAAAATATACACCGAGAGTAAAAAATTGCAGTTAAAAGAGCAGATGGAAATTCAGGCCAGAGTTAAAAAATCTATCGCTGAAAAAGAAGAAATCTGGTTCGAGATCCAGCAGGAGATAGAGCAGTTAAGCTGATGGTTTCACTATTGATCTCTTTTATTAAGTCCTCATCGCTGTGCTGCTTCATGGTTTGCCTCTCTGGTTTTAACAAAAAATAAATATAAATGCGTTGATCTTTTCATTGCGTGAGCTAACAAAAATGGCGTTACTGCACTTTATTTGCCGCAGACGTCATTAGCCACACCAATCAAGTTCAGTTTTGTGAACTGTGTCCGATTTGTGTCCGTTTTTATGCTATATATGACGTTTTATGGCTTAGGGGATATGGGCGAAAGGACCGAAAGGCAGGTGTGGCAAGGGTTTAAAAGTTGCGCAACTTGGTATCGTACAACTGTTAATCATTGGGTCGCTGGTTCGATCCCAGCAGGCGGAGCCATATTAAAACCTTGCTAACCTAGTTAGTTAGCAAGGTTTTTTATTGAAAGATTATTAACTTTCCTTAACAATATGACTAGAGAGGCATTCCTATGAATAAGTCATTGAGGGTCTGTGCACCTTCTCTAGCAATAATTTTGCTTTGCGCCTGCGGTGGCGGAGGTAGGTCGACTGAATCCAATAATTCAGACCCCATATCAGGCACTGAACCAGACTCCAAAGGGTTATTGACTGCGGTTAAAAGCGATGCTGAATTGCTGGAAACTGTGCGTCGAGGATTTAATAAAACCACTAATAGCATTCTGCAAACCGCCGCCCCAGAGGCCTCTGAAGATGTTGCTGCCTCTGCCGGATCGAATAGATCAGCCTCAAGCTTTACCACAACCTATACCCTAGAGGCCAATATCGACGAACATGATTATGTAAAGTACGACGGGAATCATCTGTTTATTGCCCCCAGCCGCAGTATGGATTGCTGTTTTATTGTCGATGATATCGCAATAGCTGCTGAATCGGACGCAATACCAAGCTCTTCAGATAATGGGCGCAGTATCCGCATTATTTCCACCGACCCAGAAAATGCCGGTGCAACTGAAGTTGGCAATATTGAGCTCAGCGACAGCCGAACCGTTGAGGGTCTGTATACCAATAATTCTCAACTGGTGGCTATCAGCAGTTCAGGTTGGTGGGGTGCCTATGGTGATTCCTTTGCCCGCGTTGCCAATTGGCAGAGTCAAACCACCGCACTGAACGTTTACGATATTAGCGATACAAGTGCGCCAGAAGTGCAGATGCAAATTGAGTTTGAGGGCGGCTTTGTCAACAGCCGCAAGCAAGGCGATATGGTCTACCTTATTGCCCGTCATACCCCCTACCTAGAGAATTTTATCTACTACCCAGATGAGCAACAAATGGCAGCCAATGGACAGTTACTAGATAACTTAACTGTGGACGATATTCTGCCCAAAATGGTTATCAATGGCACTGAAAGCCCACTAATAGAAGCCAAGGATTGTCTGATTACCAATACCAATAATGACCTATCCCCAGATGAAACTGGCTACCCTACTATGACACTATTGGTCGCAGTAAACCTCGCCGATCAGTCGATTGCCAAAACCAGTTGTTACTCTGAGCCCACAGAGGGTATTTACGTCAGTGAAAACGCCATCTATCTGACGCAGATTGATTATTCAGATTCAGGCTCGAGGACTTTGGTGCATAGTTATGAGCTGTCAGAGAACCTGACTTATCTGGGCTCGGGCGCCGCCGAGGGCTCACTATACCTAAGTGGCGATAAAGATTTCCGAATTAATGAACACGAAGGTTATCTGCGATTAGTAACTACAGAGCGCACAGGCGATTCAGCGGATTGGATTGACCACAAGTTATCTATCTTTAAATTAAATGCCGATGAAGTTGAGCTGGAATTAATGGCGACGCTGCCCAATGCACAGCGTCCCCAGGCAATAGGAAAACCCAATGAGGACCTCTATGGGGTGCGCTTTTTTGGTGACAAACTTTACCTGGTGACCTTCGAGCGCATAGATCCACTCTATGTACTGGATCTTTCAACGCCCACCGACCCGTTGATTTCCGGCGAGCTTGAAGTGACCGGCTTTTCCGATTTTCTGCACCCAGTAAACGATGAGTTGCTAATGGGCTTGGGGCAAGATGAAAGCGGCTTGGTAAAATTGGAGTTGTTTAATGTGGCTGATATGGCCTCGCCCTACTCTCTAGGCACAGTGGCACTTGGAGAAAATGAAGATGTGCGATGGAGTTATTCAGAGGCGCGCTACAACCGCCACGCATTTACCTATCAGGTGGTCAGCGAGAGCAAAGATCGTTTTTTAGTGCCCGCGAACTTGGATTTTAATCTTGAGAACTCTGATTACCAAAACCAAGATCGACTGTATCTATTCGAGCTCAATGGTAAAGACCATGCAGCCTCAGCCTCTATTGATGAGATTGGCCAAATTAAAGTTGAGCGCAACTGGTGGCAAAGTAGTCGCAATAGATCGGTTATCCATGGCGATGCGGTCTATTACATAAATGACACATCGGTATGGTCTACCCTCTGGACCAATCCCATCGAGCAGAATGGGCCGATTTAAAATTAGGCGCACTCGCAGTTGCAGTTGAACTTTGTACACAGTTTCGGCACACTCCTAAAAAGATTGAAAATATCCAGGTGCGTTGAGACTGTTGCCAACCATGATAATAAATAACTCCAAACTAAGTAAATTGCGCCTAGTATCCCTGTATCTGCTTTTGATGCTGGCCTCTTCAACTTCCATCACTGATGAAATTCTCCAAACAGATACAGATGCAGATGGCTTGCCCGATGCATGGGAAACTAAGTACGGCCTTAATCCGCAAAATTCCGCCGATGCCGAGAGTGACCAGGATAAGGATGGCGTTCCCGCACTGGAAGAATTCATCAATGGAACTATTCCCGGCGGGTCTTTGGATATTGATGGGGACGGCCAATACGATGCACTAACCGATGGGTTGCTGTTATCTCGAGCCCTATTTGGACTCACCAACAGCGCACTGCTAGACGGCGTTTTACCTGCAAATGCTCCATTCAACAGCTCTGAACAAATTCAGGCCCGTATCGACAAATTGGGCGATCTTGTGGATATTGATAACAACGGGCAGGCAGATGCACTGAGCGACGGCTTGATCATTCTCCGTTATCTGTTTGGCATTAAGACGGCAACTCTTATAAATAATGCTGTAGCTGCCAACGGCGTCAGAACTGAACCGGATGATATTTTATTGCATCTTGAAGGTTTAATGCCTGCGGATACCGACCGTGACGGCGTTTATAATCAATTTGATGCTTTTCCCGATGACCCTGCTGAAATAGCTGATTCAGATGCAGATGGTATTGGCAATAATGCCGATACCGACGATGATAACGATGGTATCGCCGATGGCTTAGACCAAGAACAGGCTGTACCTCTAACACTGGATAAGCTGCAAGCGGATACCTTTAGTTATTTTTGGGAAACCACAGACAATCTAACTGGGCTGGCACCGGACCGCTATCCAGCCTCTTGGGCGCCCTCCAGTATTGCCGCCATCGGATTTGCACTCACGGCCTATCCAGTGGCAGTTGAGCGTCAATTTATTAGCCGACAACAAGCCGTTGAACGCACATTAACCACCTTAGAGTATCTATGGCAACTGCCACTGGGCGCTGGGAATCAAGGCACTGCCGGCTATCAGGGTTTTTACTACCATTTCTTAGATATGCAAGATGGACTGCGTTTTCAGGGCTGGGATGTGGAATTATCAACGGTTGATACCGCACTGCTGATGGCCGGTGTATTGTTCGCACAAAGTTACTTCTCTGCGGATAACCCAGAGGAACTGCAAATACGCAACCTAGCCGATCAACTCTATAAGCGCGTCAACTGGCAATGGGCACAGAATAATAATCCATTGATCAGTCTGGGTTGGTTTCCCGACCAAGGCTTTATCAACTACGATTGGGTGGGTTATAACGAAGCCATGCTGGTCTATATTTTGGCTCTGGGCTCGCCCACCTACCCTGTGGAGCCAGAGGCGTGGCAGGCATGGACCAACCATTACCAAGATGACTGGGGCTATAGCGGCGGCATAGAACATTTAACCATGGCGCCGATGTTTGGACATCAGTACAGCCATATCTGGATTGATTTCAGAAATATCCAAGATGACTATATGGACGGTAAAGACAGCGACTACTTTATCAACTCCACAAAAGCCACCTATGCACAGCGCCAATACGCCATGAGTAACCCTCAGCAATGGGAGGCATACAGCAATAATCTATGGGGGCTAACCGCCTGTGATGGACCGGGTAACTTTACCCTCCCCTTCAAGGGCTCGAACCGCAATTTCCGCGCCTATAGCGCCCGCGGCATTGCCTTAAATCACAGCTTTGACGATGGCACCCTATCACCTACAGCCGTAGGCGGCTCCCTGCCCTTTGCTCCAGAGATTGCCCTGCCAGCACTGCAAACCATGTATGCCCAATATGCCGAGCACCTCTATGGTGAATACGGATTTCTGGATGCCTTTAACCCTAGCTTTGACTTCGATATGCAGCCCGCAGCGGGAAAAATTGTACCCGGAGTGGGTTGGTTTGGCACCCACTATATAGGCATAGATCAGGGACCGATTCTGCTGATGGCGGAAAATTTTCGTAGCGAATTGGTGTGGGATGTAATGAAAAACAATCCCTATATTCGCCGTGGGTTAGAGCGGGCGGGGTTTACTGGCGGCTGGTTGGAGCAGTCTTCTGGGGCTGAGTAGACAATTTCATTTATTGCCAGTCAAACAAACGGTGATCTAGCTGTAACAGCCCTATTGCTCACAATAAAATATATTATTCACCAACATTGCAAATGACAGGCGCTAAAAAGCCCCAAAACCTAATGCGGCTTTGAGGCTTCTTCGATCTGACCCGGAGATTAATTAGTCTGAAGCAGCAATCCGATCTGCTTCAAATTTAAGCTCCGACAACGCAGTGTAGGGATTCTGATCCTGAATAGCAGACGGATGCACAACCGAGATAATAATCACACTATCGCTCTCTCCACCTAAAAATCCTGGGCCACTGGATTTAAGGATCTGGATAGTCGCATAACGGCCCTCTTTAGTGTAGATCAAAACAATTTGCTCAGCCACCGTTGAGGAGATCAGGGTCCAACCAGTACCTGAAGTAGACTCGCTATAGAAAATCAAATTCGAGGCGGGACTAACCGGAGAAGTCATCACTATACGTCCGGCAATACCAGTGCCAGTGCCCAAAATAACCGTAGGTGTTTTCTGAATTTCTGCGTCATCCGGAAGCGGCATATCAGCTAACAGGTAATTAATTATTTTACGCGATTCCTCCTGGTATGCATCTGATATAAACACACTGCACCCAGACACCCCTACCAAAAGAAAGGCCAATAGGATGATAGTTTTTACACGCCTCATGCACGCTACCTCTTGTGTCGTTGCCTTTTGTAATTATTATTAAGCGGCACCCATTCACTTCATCTTACCAATGTAGCATAGAAGCCGTCTATTTTAAACAATGGCGATACTTCCAGTCAGACCATAGCTATTGGGAAGGATTTGATAAGCGCCTTTATCGCAGGCTAAACTCTTTGGGTTCGTTTTGTTATTTTCCCCAGTACTCAATACAAGAAAATATTTGCCTGTTTTGCTACCTTTAAATAATCCTAATAGCCAGACTACAACCGCTAATATTGATGGTGATAACCATTGAGATAGCTTGGATCACTCATAACTCTGCTCAAAACGC
>JANXGQ010000073.1 GCA_024959305.1 Porticoccaceae bacterium
TTTTGCTGTGTTTTTGCTTAGCAAATTGGTTGAAAACTCGGCACTGTGAAACTATGCTCCTATCCTAGGGGATTGGTTTCCTTAGAACAAATAATTTTATAGATTTAGGAGTAGTTCTTATGGGTGTATTAGTTGGAAGGTCAGCACCGGATTTTACCGCAGCAGCGGTAACCGGTAGCGGCGAGATTGTAGAGGATTTTAATTTAGCTGAAGCCATAAAAGGTAAAAAAGCCGTGGTTTTCTTTTACCCTTTAGACTTCACCTTTGTGTGCCCTTCAGAACTGATTGCTTTTGACCATCGTTATGAAGAATTTCAAAGTCGCGGCGTAGAAGTGATCGGAGTGTCGATTGACTCGCAGTTCTCTCATAACGCTTGGCGCAATACGGCCATTAATAAGGGCGGTATAGGCGCGGTGAAATACCCATTGGTGGCTGATGTTAAGCATGAAATCTGTCAGGCCTATGATGTCGAGCACCCAGATGCTGGTGTTGCATTCCGCGGTTCTTTTCTGATTGATGAGGATGGTTTGGTCAGGCATCAGGTGGTGAATGATCTACCTCTTGGGCGCAATATTGATGAAATGTTGCGTATGATCGATGCATTAGCTTTCCACCAAGAGCATGGCGAAGTCTGCCCCGCAGGTTGGAACCGTGGCGATAGTGGTATGAAAGATACCCCAGATGGCGTTGCTGCCTACCTGTCAGAAAATGCAGAGCAACTATAAGGTCGAGCGGCTTTAGTTTAATCCGTGCCCTTGCGGCACGGACATTTTCCTGTTTAGGGGCGCTGCTTGCGGCCCTTCGAGGGATCGCTTACTACCTCTCGAACCACCTTATATTCTCCCGTTTTGCGATCGCGCAAAAACTGCTCCAGTACCGTCTGAACTACGGGAAAGGCCAGCTGATTCCAAGGTATATCCCTTTCGTCGAATAATGCAACCTCGGTTGATTCATTGCTGGGGCCAAAGTTGGGTTCGGCGAGCTCTGCCCTGAAGAATACGTAAACCTGATTGATACGAGGAATATCGTATAGCGCATAGAGTGACGGGTTGATAACCGATGCATTGGCTTCTTCCCAGCATTCTCGCATAGCGCCCTCAAGAGTTGACTCGCCATTTTCTAGAAATCCGGCAGGCAATGTCCAGAAACCATGGCGCGGTTCAATGGCGCGCTTACAAAGGAGAATTTGCCGGTTGTATATAGGTAAGATGCCAACGATAACCCGCGGGTTATGATAATGTATGCTATCACAGTGGTCACAGACAAAGCGCAGCCGGTTGTCACCCTCTGGAATTGTTTGCGAAACTGTATTGCCACAGTTGGAACAGAAATTCATTTGTCACTCAAGCCACTGTACTAATAATAAATCTAAGTATAATGCACCAATGCTAGAAACAATCAAACAGCAGTTGAAAAGTTTTCCAGTTGCGCCTGTTTTACCCGAGTCGGGTAATTCGGGATCCACAGCTGCGGTGCTGCTTATTCTACACGGGGAACCAGATAATCCCCTGCTGGTTCTAACTGAGCGCGCTCAGCATTTAAATAGCTATGCTGGAGAGGTGGCATTCCCCGGGGGTATGTGGGACTCAGATGATCGGGATCTTTTGTGTACGGCACTGCGCGAGACAGAAGAGGAGATTGGACTGCCGCCCAATCTAGTAACGCCCATTGCTATGTTGCCCAGCACTTTTACAAGGGATCGCAATTTAGTGGTAAGGCCCTTTGTGGGGTTGGTGGAATCACCGTTAAAACTTAAGCCAGAACCCGCTGAAATAGCCTCAGTCTTCGACCTGCCAATTGCTGCTCTTACGGAGCTCAATCGCTATCAATATTTTGAGATGGGTGCGGGTGCGGGGGTTGTTAAATTCCCTTATTTTGAGTACCAGAGTTATAGAGTCTGGGGATTTACCCTCAAGGTGATGGTAGATATGCTTAATATAACATTGGGAACGCAGATTAAACTGCGTTACCCAACTCGGCAACAATTTGAAAAGCTGGATCATCCTAGAAACCTCAGTTGAACACAGGATTTGCGCTGAGAAATAGAGTCGCAAGACAAGGCGCCGTTCACAGGTAATGGCCGTAGCCCTTGGCAAGAGCGGCAACGATGGTTTGCGGCTTTAGATCCAGCGCAAAACGGTGTAGCGTTTTTGAATTCACCTGCAGGGGTGAACAGAATGATTTGAGGTTTTAATGGCATTTCAACATCTTACGCAAGATATAAGCGATCAACTGATGTTTTTAGGATCATAGACGGTGATGGAAGCGCCAGCTTCGCCCTGTATTTCGCTATGTCGCCTCAATGACAAGGCTATTTGTGAGGGTTGCTACAGAACAGTAGAGGAAATTCAATCTTGGAGCTATTTGGATTCTGAGCAACGTATGGCAGTGCTATCACTCTGTTCTGATAGGGCGAGCAACAAACAAAGTATTGGTTAAGTTTTATAGTGCTTCCGCTCTATTAGTCTTTAAATTGCTCTGCCGGTTTAAGGCACATAGCTGCGACCGTTTTTACCTTTGTTCCATTGATCTTCTCGGTTTCAAAGCGATACTCGTCGATGGCAAAGCTCACATTTCCATCGGGAATGCTCTCCAGCTGCTCCAATACCAGTCCATTCATGGTTTTAGGCCCATCTGTTGGGAGGTTCCAGCCGGTGGCCTTGTTAATTTCGCGGATCGTTGCGGTTCCGTCGATCTGGTAGCTACCGTCGCTTTTAGCGACAACCTCCTCTATCTGATCCGCCGTATTGGTGGTGAAATCACCAACGATTTCCTCGAGAATATCTTCCAGTGTAACCAGTCCCTGTACTTCACCATATTCATCAACTACCACAGCAAAGCGGCTGCGCATTTTCTTAAAGTTAATTAACTGGGTGGTGAGTTTGGTGGTTTCAGGAATAAAATAGGCCTCATCGGCAAAGCGTTTAATAGCGTTGTGAGTAATGGTTTCAGTGCGCAGTAAGTGGTTGGCCTTGCGCACGTGGAAGATACCGGCAATATTATTAATATCTCCTTCGTAGACCGGTTGACGAGTGTATTCACAGGAGAGGATCTTATCCATCAGCACATCGATATCATCTTCTAGATTCAGTGCGCGCACCTCGTTGCGCGGAATCATAATATCTTCCACAGTCACGTTATCTAGATCGAGAATCGCGCGCAGCATTCCCTGATTGCTGTCAGAGATTTTATGTCCTGAAATATCCACTAAAGATTTTAGCTCCTCTGTATCAAGACTATCATCGCGGTTTTTATTTGGATCAAAGCCGAGTATTGAAATAAACGTATTGGTTAATTTATTAACCGACCACACCAGAGGGTTGAGAAGTTGAAGTAAGGGCTTGAGAATATGACTTGCTTTAAAAGCAAACCACTCGGGATTCTGTGCGGCAATGGTTTTTGGCGTCACCTCGGAGAACACTAGAACCGTTATGGTTAAAGAGGCTGTGGCTACCCAGGGTGCCGCGGCTTCGCCTACGTAATAAATCGCCAGCATATTGGCGATAATAGCGGCGAGAATATTGACGGCATTGTTGCCGATCAAGATAAGTCCGATAAGCCGATCTGGCATACTCAGCAACTTAGCAGCGCGGCGGGCGCCGGCACTTTTTTTGCGTTGATGTCGAAGTCGATACGGATTAAGAGACATCATGCTGGTTTCCGAGCCAGAGAAAAAAGCCGATAGAACCAGTAAAAAAAACAATGCAGACCAAAGCATCAGTGGGTGAGAACCGTCCAAGAAATAGTTGCCTCTAGAGTTAGCGGCGAATATGGTGAATGAGATTGTTCAATTTGGCAACTGACTTTTACTAATTCAAAATAAATTCTATGACAAACTTACTGCCAATATAGCCCAGCAATATTGCAGAGAAGCCAATCCAGGTCCAGTTGATGGCCCTGTGGCCGCGCCAACCATAATAATGTCTGCCGAAAATAAGCACAGCATAGATTAGCCAAGCTGTGAGGCTAAAAGTTACTTTATGGATTAATTGTTGAGCAAAAAAGTCATCGTAGACAAGAAACCCACTCAACAGTGACAGGGTCAGAGCAATCTCGCCGACCCAGATTACTTCAAAAAGCAGTGTCTCCATGGTCTCGAGAGCCGGCAGAGTGCGCATAAGGGCATTCTGATGCTTGTGCTTAAGCTGCCAGTTTTGATAGCCGGATAGCAGTGCTTGTAGAGCGGCTATGGCCAGAAAGCTATAGGCCAGTATGGATAGCAGAATATGAGCTTGGAGGCTGTGAGACATAAGCGCCGTTGGTTTTGTACTCGGGCTTGCCAGAGCGCAGACAAGGGTAAGCGCGGCAATAGGGAATAGAACTAAATAAAGGCTGTGGAGGGGTTTTCGCAGCCCGCTTACCCACACTAGGCTATTGATAACCAGCGCCAGCAGTGCCAGTATTTTCAGAAGACCAAGATCCAATCCCATCTCGGTGAACAGCAGTCCAGATATTGTAAAGCCGTGAAGCACTATGGCTGCGGCTGCAATGACCTGCAGAATGGTGCTTTTAAATTTGCCCTCATCGCGTAACTTTAGGATATGGATCATCCACCCACAGAGGTAGAGAGCAATAGCGCTAGATCCCAGTATAAGATTTGTCATATTCCATTCCGCGGTCATTTGCATCAAGTTTGTCATATTAACAACCTCAGGTGAAGTGCAGGGCTAAATTGCTGATATAATAAGGCCTTTGTTCGACAACCTATTGATTTGGAAACCTTGCAGATGGCAATGTTTGAAAATTTAAGCGAGCGCCTGTCTCACAGTCTTAAGAAGATTTCTGGCAAGGCTAGCCTCAGTGACAGCAATATTCAGGAAACCTTGCGCGAGGTTCGCGTGGCGCTTCTTGAGGCGGATGTTGCATTGCCGGTTGTAAAAGATTTTATTGAACTTGTAAAACAGCGCGCAGTGGGGCGTGAGGTCAGTAGTAGTCTCAATCCCGGTCAACAATTTCTAAAGATTGTTCAGGCCGAGCTCGAGACTGTGATGGGGGAGAAAAATGAATCCCTAGCACTCAACGCGCAGCCTCCAGCGGTTATTTTAATGGCCGGCCTTCAGGGCGCTGGTAAGACCACATCAGTAGCCAAGCTGTCGCGTTATTTGCGCGAGCGCGAGAAAAAGAAAGTTATGGTGGTATCCGCGGATGTCTACAGGCCGGCGGCGATTGAGCAGCTCAAAACCTTGGCGGCAGAGGTGGGGGTTGAGTTTTTCCCCAGCGGGCAAGACCAGAAGCCAGTAGATATTGTGAATAATGCGCTTGCCGCCGCCAAAACCAAATTTGTTGACGTATTACTTGTTGATACTGCGGGTCGCTTGGCCATAGATACAGAGATGATGGCCGAGATCAAACAGATCCATCAGGCAGCCAATCCGGTGGAGACGCTGTTTGTTATTGATGCAATGATTGGTCAGGACTCGGTGAATACGGCCAAGGCATTCGACGAAGCGCTGCCGTTAACCGGTGTGATTCTCACTAAGGTTGATGGTGACGCCCGAGGGGGCGCGGCACTCTCGGTGCGGCATGTGACTGGCAAGCCGATTAAATTTCTGGGTGTGGGCGAGAAAACTGATGCACTGGAGCCGTTTCATCCAGAGCGTATTGCCTCCCGAATACTGGGGATGGGAGATGTACTCAGTTTAATCGAAGATGTCGAGCGCAAAGTCGATAGGAAAAAGGCCGAGAGGCTGGCCAAGAAGGTAGCAAAGGGCAAGCGCTTCGATCTTGAGGATCTTCGCGAGCAGCTTCAGCAGATGAAGCAGTTGGGTGGTATGCAAGGATTGATGGATAAATTGCCAGGTATGGGCAATATGGCGCAAATGGCTCAGCAAAAAGATGTCACTAGCCAATTTAGTCGAATGGAACATATTATTGACTCCATGACACCCAAAGAGCGCGCTAACCCCGATATTCTCAACGGTTCTCGAAAAAGACGCATTACTCTGGGTTCGGGTACCAGCATTCAGGATCTAAACCGCCTTCTCAAGCAGCATAAGCAGATGGGCAAGATGATGAAAAAAATGAAGGGAAAAGGCATGCAGAATATGATGCGCGGTATGGGCGGCACGTTGCCTACAGGTGGGGGAATGCCCCCAGGTGGGTTTCCCAAGTTGTAAATCTTCGCTCTATTTGCCGTAGTATTTACACAATATAAACTGCTAAATAAAGTGGTTTCATTTCGGCTTTATTTGGCGTAATATACCGCGCCTTTCGTGGCGTCGTGCAGGTTTTATTGCGATGCGACGGAAATACAGAATTAAACAGACAACTTTGGGCGACAAAACGCCTGAAAATAGGGTATCAGTAAATGGTAATACTTAGATTGGCTCTCGGCGGTTCCAAGAAACGTCCTTTCTACCACATCACAGTTTCCGATTCGCGGAAAGCGCGCGATGCTCGCTATATAGAGCGTATAGGGTTTTATAACCCCATTGCTCGCGGTGCTGAAGAGCGTTTGCGTATTGATCTGGATCGCGTTGCCTATTGGCAAGGGCAGGGTGCTCAGGTCAGTGATCGTGTATCAGCATTGCTTAAAGAGGCTGCTAAACAAGCGGCTTAAAGAGGCTGGGGCTATATAGCCTGTGAGCAATTCTGAGATTTGTAAGAGAACCCTTGTTGTCGGGCGCATTTCTGCTGTTTTCGGTGTGCGCGGATGGGTGAAGATCGTCTCTTACACCGAGCGCGCAGAAGATATAGTTAACTATCAACCCTGGTTGGTTGATAGAGCTGGTGGCCAGCAGTTAGTAGAAGTAGACGACTGGAAAAGCCATGGCGATGGTTTGCTGGCTCATCTAAAGGGCGTGGATGACAGGGATATTGCCGGCGACTGGTGTCAGAGGGATATCAGGGTTGCGATGACGCTGCTTCCTGAACTGAGCGATAGCCAATTTTATTGGCATCAGCTTGAGCATCTAGTGGTGTACAGCCATTTTGAGAAAGATGTTCAGCGGCTGGGGGTAGTGACCTCAATTTTAGAGACTGGAGCCAATGATGTGCTCGTGGTCACAGGAGATGCGCAGAGTATTGATCGCAGAGAGCGATTAATTCCTTACGCTGAGCAGTATATATTAAATATTGACTTAGGTTTGCAACGTATAGATGTAGCCTGGGATCCCGATTTTTAATGGATCGGTAGTGGAAACGGAGGTCTAGTTATGAAAATAGCATTGATTACTCTGTTTCCAGAAATGTTTGAGGCGCTGACCGATTATGGTGTCAGTGGCCGAGCGGTAAGTCAGGGGTTGCTGGAGATTTCTAGCTTTAACCCGAGAGACTATACCGAAGACCGACAGGCAACGGTTGATGATCGTCCCTATGGCGGTGGTCCGGGAATGGTTTTGATAATTGAGCCATTGCGCAGGGCTATCAGTGCTGCAAGAACTTGGATTGACGGCAATCCAGTTGTAGTTTATCTGTCTCCTCAAGGCAAAGTCTTGGATCAGGCGGCAGTGAATGGTTTTGCAACTCAGCAATCGATAATTTTGATTGCGGGACGCTATGAGGGTATAGATGAGCGACTGATCCAGTTGGAAGTGGATGAGGAGTGGTCGATCGGGGATTATGTACTCAGCGGTGGCGAAATTCCGGCTATGGTTATGCTGGATGCTCTAATCAGGCAGCTGCCCGGTGCATTGGGTCATTGTGACTCGGCTAGTCAGGATTCTTTTGCGGATGGGTTGCTAGACTGTCCCCATTACACGCGACCGGACTGCTATCAGGGATTGTCGGTACCGGACGTATTGTTGTCCGGTGACCATGAAAAAATTAGGCGCTGGCGCCTTCAGCAGTCGCTGCTGAGAACCCGGCAAAGAAGACCAGATTTACTGGATAGGCTGGAGCTCGACAATGAGCGTACAGCCCTGCTTATGGAATTGAGTAACGCGCTGGCAGATGATGGCAAAGGATAGCTCCATCCTCTCTGTACAGAGCTCTAAAACAGGTGGCGTGCCACCAACCAATGTGAATTGAGGAGCAAAATATGACTAATAAGATCGCTATAATAGCTGCACTTGAAAAAGAGCAGATGAGCAAACAAATCCCCGAGTTTAGCCCCGGTGATACAGTGGCAGTAAAGGTTAAGGTTAAGGAGGGCAGCCGAGAGCGACTGCAGACATTTGAAGGGGTGGTTTTGGCTAAACGCAACCGCCAGCTAAACTCTGCCTTCACTGTTCGCAAGATCTCCAACGGTATTGGTGTTGAGCGTACCTTCCAAACCTACAGTCCTCTAGTTGATAGTATCGAGGTCAAGCGTCGCGGTGCTGTGCGTCGAGCCAAGCTCTACTATCTTCGGGAGCGTTCTGGAAGATCTGCGCGAATTAAGGAAAAGTTGGCAAAATAACAAAGACTTATTAAGTTTTAAAAAGGCGACCATCGAGGTCGCCTTTTTTTGTGCCTCTATTTCTGCAAAGCTGATTGGCAGGGTCTATTATTAATTTGGCAAACTTGATTGTGGGTTCTCCGCAACCTGAGTCTCAAGGCGGTTTTGCTT
>JANXGQ010000006.1 GCA_024959305.1 Porticoccaceae bacterium
GGTCATTTTACTGAACAGCAACTGGCCGAACACCAGCCGAAACTGGTTTACCTCAATCAAGACAACAGTGTCGAGCGCACTGCCAATACCATCCCAGTACAGTTGGTGGGTTGATCCATAGGCTGAGTGTCCATTTCTATTTTCTAGTTGACTAATGCTCGAAAACTGTTAAATTGCACGCATTCTGCTCGAATTGAGCCGAATATTGAGTCCAAGTACCAGACAGGTGTAACCCATGCCGCTGGTCATCAAAAGAGAGGGCGCTATTATCCGTAGCCCACAACAACAGTCGACACAGTTATCACTGTGACTGTTACTAGCCGCACTAGCGGTGTCCCTATTGATGCTTCAGCCGCTGCCACCTCTGGGAAAGATTCCTAATACACAGGAGGAATGGCAAATGGCAAATATGTTATCTGGCGGTGAAATAGTTATCCGCGCACTAAAAGATGCAGGTGTTAAAAACGTTTGGGGTTACCCGGGCGGCGCCGCATTGCATATCTATGATGCCCTACATCGGCAGGATGATGTCTACCATCTATTGGTTCGTCACGAGCAGGCGGCGGTGCACGCGGCCGATGGCTTTTCGCGATCCACAGGTGAGGTTGGCACCGCGCTGGTAACCTCGGGTCCCGGTGCTACCAATGCCATTACAGGCATTGCCACCGCCTATATGGATTCTATCCCGCTGGTAGTGATCTCCGGTCAGGTTCCAATGGCCAAAATTGGCCAAGATGCCTTTCAGGAAACTGATATGGTGGGTGTTTCGCGTCCAATCGTAAAGCACAGCTTTTTGGTGACGCGCACTGAAGATATAGCTGAGACCATCGCCAAAGCCTACTACATAGCGGCGACCGGCAGACCTGGTCCTGTGGTTGTGGATATCCCAAAAGATATCACCGATCCCAGCTATAAAGTGCCCTATAAATGGCCTGAGAATATCAAGATGCGCTCTTATCAGCCTACTAATAAGGGGCACCGCGGGCAGGTTAAACGCGCGGTAAAAACCCTATTGGAGGCCAAGCGGCCAGTTATCTATGCCGGAGGCGGTATTATTTTGGATAATGCCTCTGAGTATCTGACCCAATTGGCGCAACAGCTAAACTGCCCGGTAACCAATACATTGATGGGACTTGGCGGTTATCCGGCCACGGATCGTCAGTCTCTGGGTATGTTGGGCATGCACGGCACCTATGAGGCCAATACGGCTATGCACCATGCGGATGTTATTTTTGCCGTGGGTGCGCGTTTTGATGATCGGGTAACCAATGATCTGGATAAGTTCTGCCCCCATGCAACCATTATCCATGTGGATGTGGATCCGACATCTATTTCTAAGAATATTAATGCCCATATTCCGGTAGTGGGCACCTGCACTGCTGTGCTTAAAGAAATGCTCAGCATTGCCGAGCAGCTGGAGTTGAAGCCAGATGCCGAGGCTATCAAAGATTGGTGGCAGCAGATTGACCAGTGGCGTGAGGACCAGGGTATCTATACGGCGACTCGTTATGAACCCAGCTCGGGCGCGGTAATCAAGCCCCAAGATGTGATAAAAGCCCTGTATAAGGTTACTGATGGCGAGGCCTTTGTTACCTCGGATGTGGGCCAGCATCAGATGTTTGCCGCCCAGTACTACCTGTTCGACAAGCCGCGCCGATGGATTAATTCCGGTGGTTTGGGAACCATGGGCTTTGGCTTGCCGGCCGCTATGGGCGTGCAACTGGCACATCCAGATGCAGCAGTGGCCTGTGTGACAGGTGAGGGCAGTATCCAGATGTGTATTCAGGAGCTGTCCACCTGCAATCAACACAATTTGCCAATTAAGATTATCAATCTTAATAATTCGGCATTGGGTATGGTGCGCCAGTGGCAGGATATGAATTACAGCAGCAGATACTCCCAGAGCCTGTATGAGGACTCTCTGCCCGATTTTGTTGCCTTGGCAGAGGCCTATGGTCATGTGGGTATAAAAGTGACTCGATTTGAGGATCTTGAAGAGAAAATGCGCGAATGTTTTGAGCTTAAAGATCGCCTGGTATTTATGGATATCTGTGTTGATCAATCCGAGCATGTGTATCCAATGCAGATGCCCGGTGGCTCTATGCGCGATCTATGGCTGAGCAAAACGGAGAGAACCTAATGAAACGCATAATTTCTATATTGCTGGAAAATGAATCCGGTGCGCTTTCACGGGTGGTCGGGTTATTCGCTCAAAGAGGTTATAATATAGATACTTTGACGGTTGCCCCAACCGACGATGATACGTTGTCGCGATTGACGCTGACCACTCAGGGCGATGATCAGATGACTGAGCAGATGGTTAAGCAGCTGCACAAGTTAATCGATACCATTAAGGTGGTACATCTGACAGAGGATTTGCATATCGAGTGCGAGTTGATGCTGGTTAAAATTAAAGTGGCAGACAATGATGCTCGTGCGGAGATAAGCAGAAGTGTGGAGATATTTAGAGGTCATATTGTGGATATGACAGCATCGACCTATACGGTGCAGCTCGCTGGTGACAGCGACAAATTGGATGCATTTATTGATGCGGTGAGAGAAGTAGGCATTATGGAAGTGGTGCGCAGCGGCGTTTCCGGTATCTCTCGCGGCGATAAATTTTTGCGTGTCTAGAGCAGAAAAATGACAGAGATGACGGCATTTTTCTGATCGACGCGGGGTGTATGGATGCACCCCCTTGGGCCGCTTAAGGCCCAAGCGAGCGCGTCATAAGCCAGCAAACCCGCGTATTTGCGCCGCAGCATGGCGCAGCGATTCCCCGAAAAAGTCAGGACGACTTTTTCAGGACAAACTAACTAACTAGGTGAAATCAATGCAAGTTTATTACGATAAAGACTGTGATCTTTCAATTATCAAAGGTATGAAAGTTGCCATTATTGGTTACGGTTCTCAGGGTCACGCACACGCCAACAATCTCAAGGATTCAGGTGTTAATGTAACCGTTGGACTGCGCGAGGGATCGTCCTCTGTGGCCAAGGCTGAGAAGGCTGGCTTGAAAGTACAAGATGTTCCCAGTGCGGTTGCCGGGGCAGATTTGGTGATGGTACTTACGCCCGACGAATTTCAGTCGCAGTTGTATCGGGAGGAATTGGAGCCCAATCTAAAGCAGGGCGCTACTCTGGCTTTTGCCCATGGGTTTGCCATTCACTACAACCAAATTGTGCCGCGTGCTGATTTGGACGTGATTATGATTGCCCCCAAGGCGCCCGGTCATACAGTGCGCAGCGAGTTTGTTAACGGTGGCGGTATTCCCGACCTTGTTGCGGTTTGCCAAGATGCATCTGGCAAGGCAAAATCTGTGGCTATGTCCTATGCTTCCGGTGTAGGTGGCGGGCGCACAGGTATTATTGAGACTACCTTTAAGGACGAGACTGAAACCGATTTATTTGGTGAGCAGGCGGTACTCTGCGGTGGCGCTGTCGAGTTGGTGAAAGCCGGCTTTGAAACATTGACCGAAGCTGGCTACGCGCCGGAGATGGCCTACTTTGAATGCCTGCATGAGCTCAAGTTAATTGTTGATCTGATGTATCAAGGCGGCATTGCCAATATGAACTACTCCATATCCAACAATGCTGAATACGGTGAGTATGTGACTGGGCCAGAGGTTATCAACGATGAGTCTCGAGCGGCTATGCGCAATGCTCTAAAGCGTATCCAGAATGGTGAATATGCCAAGATGTTTGTTTCTGAAGGGGCTTTAAACTATCCCTCTATGACTGCTTATCGCCGTAACAACGCCGCGCACCCCATTGAGAAAGTGGGTGCAGAGTTGCGGGGAATGATGCCGTGGATTACTAAAAATGCGCTGGTTGATAAGGACAAAAACTAATAGTTGCAGAGCAATGATATAGACTCAAAACGGCCCTTTTTAGGGCCGTTTTATTATAGGTCTATCCGAATGCCATTGGTAATCGTTATAGTAAGGGACTGTCCGACAAGGATCGCTAAAAAGAGGTTTTTAGGCGTTTGATAATTTATACTGTGATTTACAGCCATTGAGTATCTGAGTATGAGAAATATTAGAAACCCGAAAAAAGTCGTTGGATTTAAAGGTTTTTCGCGGTCGCGAGATCCCGAGGCTAGACGCGCCAGAAAAGGCATCTATCTGCTGCCTAATCTGCTTACCACCGGTGCGCTTTTTGGTGGTTTTTACGCTATTCTGTCAGGATTTAGTGGCCATTATGAATGGGCTGCCATGGCTATTTTTGCGGCTATGATTTTTGATGGGCTCGATGGTCGCGTGGCCCGTATGACCAGTACCCAGAGCGACTTCGGTGTGCAGTATGACAGCCTGTCAGATATGGTCTCGTTTGGGATTGCACCGGCGGTAGTGATCTATGGTTGGGGCTTAAATCATTTAGGCAAAGTGGGCATTGCCGCGGCCTTTGTCTACGCCTCCTGCGCGGCGCTGCGCTTGGCGCGTTTCAATGTTCAATCAGGGTTAAACGATGGCAAACTGTTTACCGGTCTGCCAAGCCCGGCTGCTGCAGCATTGGTTGCAGGCTTTGTATGGTCTTCTTATGGGATGCAACAGTCTTTGTTGCTGTCCAGTTTTTCAGCATTGCTAACAACTGTTGCGGGGTTGTTGATGGTATCCAATTTGAAATATCCCAGTTTCAAGGAAGTGGATATGCGCGGCAAGGTACCATTTGTTGTGATCCTCTCTATAGTGATGGGTTTTGTGGTGATTACCATAGACCCACCGCGGATTTTGTTTATCTTGGCTGTTGTGTTTAGTTTTTTCGCACCCATGACCTGGATATGGAAAAAAATTGCCATTGCCAGATAGCTACAGGCGGACTCCCCCTCGACTTTAAAGCGCTAATCTGCTAGATTTGCCCCATGAACCGCGTATTTGTTACAGTTACAGTTTCTGCATACCAGTCCGCACTGGTTGCGACTCTGTGCGCTGGCCTTTTCCTCCTGCCCTAAGGGGCAACTATCTAGTTAAGCAAAATAAATCCTATTGTCGCGCTTTTGGTCTACAGAACCTAAAGTGCTGATAAATTCTGTCCCCTCAGAGGGAAATTAGTTTTACAATACTGCCATTCTTTGCTGGTAGTAGTTTCAGGAGTATATGATCATGGATTCAAAAGATAATTTAGTTATTTTTGATACCACATTGCGCGACGGAGAGCAGAGCCCCGGTGCGTCGATGACAAAAGATGAAAAAGTTCGTATCGCCAAGGCGCTTGAAAAACTGCGGGTAGATGTTATTGAGGCTGGCTTTGCGATATCCAGTCAGGGTGACTTTGCAGCAATTCAGGCAATTGCCAACTCGATTACCGAAAGTCGAATTTGCAGTCTTTCTCGTGCGATCAGGGCCGATATAGAGCGCGCTGCCGAGGCATTAAAAGGTGCCAATGCGGGTCGCATCCACACCTTTATCGCCACCTCGCCGATCCATATGAAGTACAAGCTGCAAATGCAACCAGATCAGGTTCTAGAGCAGGCTGTAGATGCAGTCAAAATAGCCCGAGGGCTAATTGATGATGTGGAGTTCTCTCTGGAGGATGCCAGCCGTACAGAGTTCGATTTTATGTGTCGCATCACCGAGGCGGCAATCAATGCCGGTGCCCGTACCATTAATTTGCCCGATACAGTGGGCTATTCGGATCCCGAGGAATACGGCGCCATGCTAGAGCGTCTTATCAATACAGTGCCGAATGCGGATAAGGCGATTTTTTCGGTTCATTGTCATAATGATTTGGGTCTTGCAGTGGCCAATAGCCTATCTGCCGTAAAAGCCGGCGCCCGACAGGTTGAGTGCACTATCAATGGACTTGGCGAGAGGGCGGGCAACGCCTCCCTTGAAGAGCTGGTGATGGCTATTCGTACGCGCAGAGATATATTTCCAGTGCAGACGCAAATTGATACCTCGCATATAGTGCCGACCTCGCGTTTGGTATCCAGTATCACCGGCTTCCCTGTGCAACCCAATAAGGCCATTGTGGGAGCCAATGCTTTTGCCCATGAATCGGGGATTCATCAGGATGGTATATTAAAGTTCCGGGAAACCTACGAAATTATGAAAGCCGAAGATGTGGGCTGGAGCACTAATAAACTGTCTCTGGGTAAGCTATCTGGTCGCGCGGCCTTTGCGGCGCGTCTTGAGGAGCTGGGTATTAGTTTTGATAGTAAAGAAGCATTTAATCAGGCCTTTGTGCGTTTTAAAGACCTAGCGGATAAAAAGCGTGAAATCTTTGACGAGGATTTACAGGCTCTGGTATCCGATGTGCAGATGGGCGCTGAAGATGAGGCTATAACAGTGGTAGATCTAGAGGTCCTAAGCAAAACAGGTCAACTGCCAACGGCTAAAATCAGCATTCTCTATAAGGATCGTGAGCACAGTTCAGAGGCCGAGGGAGATGGTGCAGTGGATGCTATCTTTAAGGCTATTGAGAAACTTGTGAAGAGCGAGACTAATCTGCAACTGTATTCGGTGAATGCGGTGACTCAGGGCACTGATTCGCAGGGTGAGGTGACGGTGCGCCTTGAAAAGCAGGGGCGCATTATCAATGGTCAGGGCGCTGATACTGATATTTTGGTGGCCAGTGCCAAGGCCTATGTCAACGCGCTGACCCTAATGCGTAATCCAGGTGGGCTGCATCCTCAGCTCGGCGGTGTGTAGTGGCAGTGACCACAGACTCAGAGATGGCGCTTCGCAACCAGTATTTACAGACGTTGGGGGTTGTTCAATATATACCCAAAGAGTTGTCTGAGGCGGCGCAGCCCAGCTCGCTCGACCAGCCAGTTGAGATTGCAGAAACTGAGCAAGTTTCACAGACAAGCCGAGAGCAAGCGGCCCCCAGCTCCAAGCTTGCGATTGATCTCGATGATCGATCTAGCGCCAAAAAGCACAGGCCGGCAAAAACAGCGGTTGTTGCAGCGCCCGAAGATATGGGTCTTAAATTGACCTTTGCTCTGTGGCAGCCGACCGCCGAACTACTAATCTGTAGCGCCGTAGAAGATCAGCTGCCAGATCCGCAGCAGATCGACTTGCTGACCAATATAGTGGCAGCCATGGATAAAAGTGCACCCAGTCTGCCGCAGCTTGAGGTTGTCAATTGGCCACCCCATGCCAATATGCAAGGGGATGAAACAGAGGTGAGGGAGTATTTGTCCACGCTTATTAAGGCCAGAGTTGAGGCCGGATCAACAAAAACTCTGCTGATGCTAGGTGAGTTGACCGAGCAATGGTTACTCTCTGCAGAGCAGAGGGCAGCGGCAGTGGAGGGCATTCTGCCTATATCCGATAAGGTCGCGGCACTTATGGTTCCATCCTTGGCTCAGATGTTGGCTGATCCCGACTGCAAGCGCCTGACTTGGCGGATAATTTGCGCCTATTTTGCAATGCCAGCCGTTTTAAATAAGACATGAGTCAACTAGCTGCGCTAAACCTCGCCAGCGCCAACAGCCCCTCTATTGAGGCCAAGGGTCTTCTAGTTCAGAAGATGAGCGCTGATGACTTAGCTCAGGTTGTAGCTATTGAGCAATTGGCATCGGCTAATCCATGGTCTTCGCAGCAGTTTGCCGACTGTATGCATAGCACAGTGCTGTTAATCGACAAGCAGTTAGTTGTGGGCTTTGCTGTGCTGGCATTGGTCGCCGATCAGGCCGAGTTACACAATATCGCCATTCATCCAGATAGGCAGGGGCAGGGACTGGGGACTGTTTTTCTAAACGCCCTAATAAAAGCTATACCCACTGTGATTAAAATGTTTTATCTGGAGGTCAGGGTGACAAATTATCGCGCTATCCGCCTATACTATCAGCTGGGCTTTGCCAAAATTGGTGAGCGTCGAGGCTATTACCGCAGTGAATTGGGATCTGAAGACGCTCTAGTTATGTGCAAAATTCTTTCTTTCATAAATAAATAGCTTATGATGGATTTTCAAAAGGTCTTTAAATAGGAGAGTAGGAGCGATAAATGGATATTCACACGCTTTACTGGCACTGGTTAGTGCTGGGTGTTGTGCTGATTGTTGGAGAGATATTTATTCCCAGCTTTACCATTCTATGGTTTGGTTTGGGAGCTATCTTAGTCGGTTTAGTGTTGCTGGTAGTGGAGTTGGATTTTAGCTTTCAAATATTACTCTGGACGGTCTCTTCGGTGGTTTTTACGCTGCTGTGGTTTAGGGTGCTTAAACCCAGAGCTGCCGACCGCAACAATACAGAGCTGGCCAGACAGTCATCAGTTGGAGAGGCCGGGTTGGTGATAAAGCTACCTACGCAAACCACTAATGGCAAGCTGCGTTTTAGTACGCCGATACTGGGTCAGGAGGAGTGGGAATTCACCTGCGACTCCACAGTGGAGCTGGGTGATCGGTTACATATTGAAGAAATTTCAGGTAACTATTTAGTCGTTGCCAAATTAGATTGAATAACGGAGGACTGTACATAATGGAAGGTATAATTGTTTTTGTCGCTATCTTATTGCTAGTACTAATTACCCTATTGAAGGGTATTAAACTGGTTCCGCAGGGTTCTAAGTGGGTGGTGCAGCGCCTTGGGAAATATCATAAGTCTCTGAGTCCAGGTCTTAATTTGATTGTTCCCTATATAGATACTGTGGCATTTAAGGCCACCACCAAGGATATAGTGTTGGATATACCCTCTCAAGAGGTGATCACGCTGGATAATGTGGTGATTATTGCCAATGCGGTGGCCTATATTAATATTATCTCACCGGAAAAAGCTGTTTACGGTGTTGAAGATTACCAGCTTGCCATTCGCACCTTAGTACAGACCTCATTGCGCTCCATAGTGGGCGAAATGGCTTTGGATGATGCGCTGTCCTCCAGAGATCAAATTAAAGCCAAGCTCAAAGATTCTATTTCCGATGATATTGCCGACTGGGGTATTACACTTAAAACAGTAGAGATACAGGATATTAATCCGTCGGGGACCATGCAGCAGGCAATGGAAGAACAGGCTGCCGCAGAGCGTCAACGCCGTGCTACGGTGACTCGCGCCGACGGTGAGAAGACTGCAGCCATTCTGGAAGCCGATGGGCGCTTAGAGGCCTCGAGGCGCGATGCAGAGGCTCAGGTTGTACTGGCTGAGGCTACCAAAGTAGCGCTTGGCAAAGTCAGTGAGGCAATTCAGGATAAGGAATTACCTGCGATGTATCTTTTGGGGGAGCAGTATATTAATGCGATAAAAGATATGTCCTCATCCTCAAATGCCAAGTTAGTGGTAATACCAGCAGATATTCCCGCGGCAGTTCGCGGCATTATGAATAATCAAAAATCCTAGTTCACTAGAACCTAGATAAATGCTCGGCGTTCTGTATGTTTGCAGGTGCCGAGTCAGTCTTTTACTGGTCTTTTTTGTAGTTTTCTCTGTAACGTTCGACGATGCATCCCCAGGCTTCTAGCAGTTGCGGAGATATTGCCGTTATTAGCCGTCAAAACGCGCTGAATATGCTCCCACTCCAATCGGTTTACCGAGGGTGGTGAGGGGCACAGAGTCACATCTACAGCGGCCTGCGAGGCGTCAAATGCAGTTAAAATTTCGTCGGCAGAGGCGGGTTTACAGAGATAGTTAATGGCGCCCAGTTTAATGGCTTCTACAGCGGTAGAGATACTGGAATAGCCGGTGAGAATTAAAACCTCTGTGGTTGGCCGACGCTCTTTGATGGCCATTAGAATTGAAAGCCCCGATTCCCGCTCCAGTTTAAGATCCAATATAACTCGGTCGATGGCAGTTTGCTCACAGCAGCTTATTGCCTGCTGTCCATTGACAGCACAGTGCACCTGAGCGCCGCGGCGTTGTAGTACTCGAGAGAGCACCGCGGTAAACGCTGGGTCATCGTCCACTAAAAGGTAGTTCAATCGCTAACTCCGGAATTCTGAGATAAATCCGCAGGCAGTGTTATTGTGGTCAATGTTCCTCCCTCGGTGATATCTTGCAAACTAACCGTGCCTCCGAATCTGGTGACTGTGCTTTGAGACAGGAATAATCCCAGCCCCAAGCCCTCTGCCTTGCTGGAGAAAAAAGGTTTGCCAATACTATCTATATTGGCGGGATCCATACCTAATCCCCGATCTCTAATCAGCATTTCTACACTGTTCTCAGTCCAGCTTATTCTAACCTCCACTGACTGGGGGCTGGCGTCTGCAGCATTATTCAGCAGATTTAGAATCGACTGGGCGATAGTGGGATGAAATCTCAATATGGGTGTTGGCCCATCACAATCTGCATAGCTAATACGGGCCTTTAGTTTTGGCCGCATCAACTGCCAGCGCTCCAACAGTGGGTCAAAATAACTGCGCAGCGATTGCGTTGGGAAATCTTTAGATATGGATTGTTCTGCAGTGGTCTGTAATTGTTTCAGCGTGGTTCTACACTGATCAATCTGTTGACTTAGCAAAGATAAGTCAGCGCTGTGATCTGCAGTTTTCTGCAATAACATTTCATCAATAATCAATTTCATGGTGTTGAGCGGGGTGCCCAGTTCATGGGCAGTGCCCGCGGCTAGGGTTCCCACCGCCAGCAATTGCTCATCCTGTAATTGAGATTCTCGCTGTTCGGCAATTTTCTGTTGCTGTAATTTTAGAGCAGTGGCTATACGGCTAACAAAGTAGCTAATAATGGCTGCGCTCACCGCAAAGTTGGCCCACATCCCCAAAATGTGCAGATTATTAGCGCCCATGGTATGTCCCTGCTGGCTCGGCGCTATAGCCATAACTGGTACATGGTACGCAAGCAACAGGCTGTAGGCTGCCAGTGCCACAAGCGCGATAGCGGTGGTGTAATAGCGGGGTAGGGCGATCGCCGCAATGCTGATAGGAATCAGGTAGTAGGAGATAAATGGATTGGACGCGCCACCACTAAAATAAAGCAGCATAGAAAAGAAAATTATATCTACCAACAGATGGATAAAGAACTCTCTATCCGCAATGGGAACATTAAGGCGACTGCGCTGCAGGGTCGCGGCTGTTACCGAGGCGTAAATAGCCAGCACAATGCCAATTGAGCCGACCGGCAACCCGATGGGTCTGACGGCAGTGAAGTAGATCAGGGCTACAATCTGCCCCAACAAAACTACCCCGCGGATCAAACTTAGGCGATAGAGGTTTTGTCGGGCTGTGGTATGGGTCTGATAAATTTCATCTCTACTCATAGGCAAATTTTATCAGAAATTAACGGTTACCAGTTGATTTGCAATGCAATATAGGCAGTTCTTCCAAGTCCGGGCAATTTATCGCCAAGCGTGATATCACTGCCGGCAATGCGGTTGCAACCAGCTACATGACTACTATAGGCACGATCAAAAATATTGGATAATCCGCCGCGGATTTGAGTAGATTCGGCAGCCGACCAAATACCAAACAGATTGACTACGCCATAGCCCGCCGAGGGCGACTCGTTGTTATAGCTGGAGACTTTGTTCTGTTTTGCGTAGAGCTGGGTTTCTAAGCCCAGTTCTAAACTATTATCAAAGCCAGTGGGACGATGGCGCAGAGTCAGGCGGCTATTTGCTGGCGAAATACGGTAGAGGTTATCAGTCATATCTGTGCGCTTGCCACGAACATAACTCAGAATACCGTCTATAGACCAGTTTGCGTTGATCATATAGTGCCAATTGGCATCCACACCATAGATTCTGGCATCCACATTGTCGTACATTAGGGCTGGCGTGCCGGACATCATATTGCTGAGCATATTGGCGGCCATATTAGTGGTTGGCACACCCTGAATATAGTTGTTGATATTGCGGATAAATAGTTGCGGGCTGATAGAGAAATTGTCGCGATTATGGATAACGCCTATATTTATTTCTGTTGCAGTTTCGGACTCCAGTGTAATATTGCCCAGATAACTGCGGCCATCGGCAAGACCCGCTGTTATCGGCATAGGCAGCCATAAATACGCCTCCTGATAGCTGGGGGCGCGATTTTTTATCCCCAAGCTGATATTAAGCGAGGTCGCTTGATTTAAAGCCTTACTTAGCTTGATAACTGCATCGGTATTGTTGTGAGCAATATGGCGGTCGGCGCTATTAAACTGGTTGGCCAGCATATCGGCATGCTCGCCCATTGTGCCCATCATTCCGGAGGCGCTGATATCAGAGGTATCCAGAGATACCTTATTCAGGCGCAGGCCGGCTTCATAGTGCCAGTGGTTGCTCAGTTCTCCAGCTAATTCTCCATAAATACCCAAAATATTGCGCTGGGTCTGCTTAAAGTTAACCAGTTCAAACATAGGGTTTTGTGGATTGCTGATTAGCGACTGATGGCTGGAACGGTTGCCGTCAGTTCCAACCGTTAGAGTAGCTAAAGAAGAAGTACCTAAAGAAAAGATACCTAAAGAAATAGGCATCCTAGCCTGAATTCTCCAAGATAGGCTATCTGCTTCAGCCATATTGGTGCGGTAATTCATACTCATCATCGGCGGTTGGCGCAGACTGTGATTATCCATAATATGGAAAACATCGGATCGGGCCATATTGGCCGTTAACCTAATTCCATCTATGTTAGTTTTCAGGTTAAAGCCCAATAGATCGGTCTCTATAGCTGCAATATCCATGGCTAGAGCTGGGGTGCCAGAATTTTTGGTATGCAAGCGTCCGGCGAATAACTCGGCTACAGAGGATTCTGTCTGCCAAGCATAGCTCAGATCAAAGCGATCTCGTTGATACTGGCTACCACTGATTTCCAAATCTTGACCAGCCTGTTGATTATTGCCCTCATTATGAGAGGCCAGCAGAGATATCTTGTGCTGGTTATTGGCTCCTAGTAATTGAATATTGGTGCTGCCCTGAGCGCCATTGTCTAAATAGCCGCCGCTGACAAAGCCGGTTAATTCAAGTTCGGGGTTAGAGGCGAACGCGCCGCGGTTTAACTGGGTTGAGATATGACCGCCAATACTCTCTTGGGCGAGTCTGACAGGAGCCATGCCGCGATGCACGGATAATTCCTTTAACAGGGCTGCAGGGGCATAGCTCAGAGGGGTATCCATGGCACTGGGACCCCCGGTCAATATGGGTGCGCTGTCCATGCTAACTGACAGTCTGTCACCATACATTCCTCTATACTGTGCAATACCGGTGATTGCGCCATTGCTATTGGAGTTAGCACCGGGCACTGCCTGTAGTAGAGTCGCCGCGTCAAGACTGGACTCCGATCCCTGAATAAGGGCGCTATTAATCTCTTCGACTGATGGAAATGCCTGAATAGTAATTTCAGTAATACTGTCGTTATCGCCAGCAAGCGCTGCCTGTGACAGTGCTAGGACCAAAGTAATTTTAATCGCAAAGCGCATAGTAGAATATCCAAATTGGCAGGGGAATAATGGGCGCAGAGGGTAAAGGATTTAAGCGCCTAAACAATGTGACAAATTGTCGCAGGTAGATGGCAGTATTTTGATCCATATCGAAGGGGGCAGGTTTATTCAAGGCCGACTAAGACGCGGGGTGCATGGATGCACCCCCTTGGGTCGTTGCAGACCCAAGCGAGCGTGCCATGAACCAGCAAATCCGCGTATTTGCGTTAGAGAATGGCGCAGCGACTCCTTGAAAAAGTCAGGACGACTTTTTCAGGACCAACTAAGTAGTAGCGACCGAGCCATAAAGCAGTTACCATTGCGCTCGCCTAGGTGAATCGCCTCAATAAGAAGCTAGTTATGCAAGCAGATTTTCAGGAAAACTTCGATCGCTTAATTGTAGAAAGTCTGGAAAATGGCTGTGTTTGGGGTTTAAAGGATAAAGATGACAATTGGGCATTAGTAGACTCCGATCAGGTTTCTGGTATTGATGTAATACCCTTTTGGTCTAATCAGCAGTTGGCTGAGATGCACTGTACTGATCAATGGGCTATTTATGAGCCCGTCGCTATCGCTATGGAAGAATTTTTAGATGATTGGCTTATCGGTATGCATGAAGATGTTATCAGGGTGGGTGTCAACTGGAATCAAGATCTTGAGGGGCAAGAGGTAGAGCCTCTAGATTTACTGGCAGAATTTGAGGCTGAGTTAGGGTAATTAATGTTTCTTCAACAGTTTTTTCATCAAACTGCCACTGATATTAAGGTCAGTGCAGAGCAGGGCAGTCAATTTGCTAAACAGATAAGCAATGATTTTAATCCCATCCATGATGTGGATTCCAAGCGCTTTTGTGTGCCGGGTGACTTGCTTTTTGCCCTTGTACTCAATCAGTGCGGTCTCAGCCAGCAGATGAATTTTAACTTTTTGGGACTGGTGCCGGCGGATAGGGCGCTAATCTTTCCCAAATCTGCGGCCGGTGAGCTGTTGCTAAAAGATAGTCGCGATAAAGTGTATTTGCAGGTGCATCGAGCGGGCGACAGCCTCAATGATCAAGCTGTAATCGAGCATTTAATCAGAAGTTATGTGCAGTTTTCTGGGCAAAATTTCCCTTATATTCTGGTGCCGCTAATGCAGGAACAGCAGGTGATGATCAATCCGGCGCGCCCGCTGGTTATGTATCAATCTATGTCATTAAATCTAGATCATTTAGACCTACAGCGACCCACTGTAAACTTAGTTGATGCCAGTTTAAACGTTGAGGGTAAACGCGGTAGCGTTGAGCTACAGTTTTCTATCAATGATGGCGACAGGGTTGTGGGCTGCGGCGCAAAACAGCTGGTACTCAGTGGCCTCAGAGAATATCAGCAACAGGCGGTTGATCAGATGATTGCAGATTACCGCGCCAGACAGGGTTAACTCACAAGTTGTTTCAAAAAATAGCCGGTGTGGGAACCCTTTACCTGCGCCACTTCCTCCGGGGTGCCAGTTGCCACAACTCGACCACCGCCCGCACCGCCCTCAGGGCCCAGATCTACAATCCAATCGGCCGTTTTTATCACCTCTAAATTGTGCTCGATAACCACCACTGTATTGCCGTGATCGCGCAGCCGATGAAGCACCGCCAAAAGCTGTTCTATATCGTGAAAATGCAAACCTGTTGTGGGTTCGTCCAGTATATAAAGGGTTTTACCCGTATCTCTCTTAGATAATTCTTTTGATAGTTTAACCCGCTGTGCCTCTCCGCCGGACAGGGTAGTGGCAGCCTGTCCCAGTTTGATATAGGACAGGCCCACATCTATCAGCGTCTGCAATTTACGCGCAATCGTGGGGATAGAGTCAAAAAAGCTTTTAGCATCCTCAATGGTCATCTCTAGCACCTGATGGATATTCTTGCCTTTAAAGACTATATCTAAGGTTTCTCGATTATAGCGTTTGCTCTTGCAGACATCGCAGGGTACATAGACATCCGGCAAAAAATGCATTTCCACCTTGGTGACACCGTCTCCCTGACAGGCTTCACAGCGCCCACCTTTGACATTAAAACTAAAGCGCCCCGGAGTGTAACCCCTTGATCGCGCCTCCTGAGTGCCGGCAAAAAGCTCCCTGACAGGCGTAAATATACCGGTGTAAGTGGCGGGATTTGATCGCGGCGTTCGACCTATGGGGCTCTGATTAATATCAATACATTTATCTAACTGCTCCAGACCGGTAATTTCCCTGTGTGCCGCAGGTTTTAATGTACTGGCCTTGTTTAGAGCGGTTGCCGCTACCGGGTACAGAATCTCATTGATCAGGGTTGATTTGCCAGAGCCGGAAACGCCGGTAATACAGGTAAACAGGCCCAGTGGAATATCTAAATCAATATTTTGCAGGTTATTGGCCTGTGCTCCGCTAATTTTAAGATGCTTTCCCTTGCTGACATGACGGATATTGGGAACCTTAATGCCTCGACTACCAGATAAAAATTGACCGGTGATCGACTGGGTATTATCGATAATATTCTGAGCTGTGCCCACGGCGACAATCTCGCCACCATGTATTCCCGCGCCCGGTCCTATATCAATAATATGATCTGCTGCCCTTATGGCCTCTTCATCATGTTCGACAACAATCACCGTATTGCCGAGATCGCGCAGTCGCACCAAGGTCTTAAGTAGCCGTTCATTGTCCCGCTGATGAAGTCCAATACTGGGTTCATCCAATATATACATCACGCCGACCAATCCCGCGCCAATTTGGCTGGCCAATCTTATGCGCTGTGCCTCGCCACCTGACAGGGTCTCTGCGCTGCGGTTAAGTGATAGATAGCTCAGGCCCACATCCACCAAAAAGCAGAAGCGCTGGCGGATTTCTTTAATAATTTTGTCGGCGATTTCGCCCTGTCTGCCGGGCAGCTCCAGCGCTTCAAAATACTCATAACATTCGCCGACGGGCATGCACACAATATCCTCGATGCGGCGATCGTCGATAAATACATTTCGAGCCGATTTGCGCAGTCGGGTACCGGAGCATTCAGGGCAGTTGGAGGTCGTCATAAATTTGCTAAGGTCTTCTCTTACTGACTGAGATTCTGTTTCCCTGTAGCGCCGTTCCATATTGTGGATCACACCCTCAAAGCTATGCTCTCGGCGAAATACAGTGCCGCGCTCATTTACATAGTTAAAGGTGATTTCTTCATCATTGCTGCCGAATAGAATTTTCTGTTGGTGAATCGGTGACAGCTTTTCCCAGGGCTGGTCCATATCGAAATCGTAGTGATTGGCCAGACTGCTGAGCATATTGTAATAAAACAAGGTGCGTCGATCCCAGCCTCGAATAGCGCCCTCGGCAATTGAGGCCTCTGGGTGTTGCACAACGCGATCTATATCAAAAAATTGGTGAACGCCAAGACCGTCACAGGTAGCACAGGCGCCAGCCGGATTATTAAATGAAAACAATCTGGGTTCTAACTCGGTAAGGCTGTAATTGCAGATAGGGCAGGCAAACTTCGCACTAAACATATGATCGGCTTGATCGCCGTCCATATAGCTGATTAATGCTATGCCCTCAGACAGGCCCAGGGCAGTTTCAAAGGATTCTGCGACCCTCAGTTCAATATCTTTTTTAACCTTAAAGCGATCGACCACGACCTCGATACTGTGTTTTTTCTTTTTATCCAGTGCCGGGGCCTCATCCAAATCGCAGACCAGACCATCGATTCTCGCACGTATAAATCCCTGGCGACGCAAATTATCGAATAGATGCAGATGTTCTCCTTTTCTATCCTTGACCACTGGGGCCAACAGCATCAGTTTAGAGCCCTCGGGCAAATCCAGCACCTGATCCACCATCTGGCTCACCGTCTGAGCATTTAGAGGCCGCTTATGTTCTGGACAGCGCGGTTCTCCGGCGCGGGCAAACAGCAATCTCAGGTAATCGTAGATCTCGGTGATGGTCCCTACAGTAGAGCGCGGGTTGTGGCTAGTGGATTTCTGTTCTATAGAAATGGCCGGCGACAGACCCTCAATATGGTCAATATCTGGCTTTTCCATTATCGACAGAAATTGTCGCGCATAGGTGGAAAGGGATTCCACATAGCGCCTCTGACCCTCTGCATACAAAGTATCAAAGGCCAGCGATGATTTTCCAGAGCCCGAGAGGCCGGTTATCACGATTAATTTATCGCGCGGTATATCGACATCGATGTTTTTAAGGTTATGGGTTCTTGCCCCGCGAACTTGGATGGTATCCATTGGCGTTTCTTATGCTGAGGTTAAAAGATCAATTATAGAGCTCTAAGTAGTCAGTGAGCAAAATGAATTGCTAAGTTATTGCAAAATACTCGTATTTCCGCACTGCTGATAAAAAATATGATAATTATTTTCCCCCAGCTGTCGCACTGTTATAGCTAAGGAAGGATAAATTGATATAAAGAAAAGCAACGTAGTTTAGTGGCTGACTAGGCGCGCACTGCCGCTCATAGCCTGTCCTATGGGCAAGGTGAGCAACAACGTCAGGCGCTAAAGTAAGGGGTTTTACTCTATCAATTTATTCTTCTTTAGCTATACTATAGAGCCCTCTAATAAAAGCTGACGACTACACAACCACATTGACCGAAAATTCCCAGCATCTAAACCATTTCTCTCTATTGGAGAAGCGCGCTATTGCGTCTGTTGCCAGCCTCTACGGTTTTCGCATGCTCGGCTTATTTATGGTGTTGCCGGTAATGGCGCTGTACTTCGAAGACTATCGGGGCAGCACGCCTTTTCTCTTGGGGCTCAGCTTGGGAATCTACGGTTTTACACAGGCCATCTTGCAGATACCACTGGGCTTGCTATCTGACAAAATTGGTCGCCGTCCAGTCATACTATTTGGGCTTATTATTTTTATTCTGGGCAGCGTTGTTGCCGCTCTGTCCGATTCTGCCAGCGGATTGATTGTGGGTCGCGCTCTACAGGGTATGGGCGCTATAGCCAGCACTCTAATGGCGCTGGTCACTGATTTTACCTCGGAACAAAATCGCACCAAGGCCATGGCGGCAATAGGCGGGACTATTGGCATATCATTCGTGGTGGCAATGATTCTCGGCCCGCTTATCGCCGTAGCTGCCGGGCTGTCGGGAGTTTTTTGGATGACCGCGGTGCTCGGTGTACTGGGGATAGTTATTTTTACCCTAACCATTCCCAAAACCCTGACTATCCACAAAAATCGTGAAACTCAGACCGACTTGCGGCAGATCGGGATCCTGTTCAGGGAGCCCAAGTTGCTGCGTTTAAATCTGGGTATATTTTGCCTGCATCTGGCACTTATGGCCGCCTTTGTGGTTATCCCCACTGTGCTTTCAAAAGAGTTGGGCATCAGCGCAGATAATCTGTGGTGGGTTTATCTAAGCCTACTGGGTGTAGGCTTTGTGGCTATGCTGCCAATTATGATTTTAAGCGAGAAACTAAACAGACAAAAGCATAGTTTTGTCACCGCTATTGCAGTGATGGCGGGCTCAATGATGGTACTTGGGGTATCTCGAAACAGCCTAGTCACGCCGTTGATGTTGCTGGCTTTTTTTACAGCATTTAACTTACTAGAAGCCACATTGCCCTCATGGTTAAGTAAAGTTTGTCCTGTAGGCAATCGCGGGACGGCCATGGGTATTTATTCGTCCTCCCAGTTTATGGGGGCATTTGTAGGCGGAGTTCTCGGTGGTTGGGGGCTTGGGCATATTGGCATCGATGGACTATTTATGCTTTTAGCGGCAATCTTGCTGCTATGGTGTTTATTGGCGCTGACAATGCAATCGCCCAAGCCGCTGCAAACCCTAGTTTTACAGGTCGGCAACTCAAATCCCGATGAATTTGTAAAAATAATTTCTAATATAGTTGGAGTAGAAGATATACTTCTAGTTGAGGGTGAAGATCTGGCCTATATAAAAGTCGACAAAAAAACCGTCGATCTGCCAAGTTTACAGCCCTTCTTTAATCGCAAATAGACAGGGGAAACAGAAAGATGGCACGCGGAGTCAATAAAGTAATCTTAGTAGGCAACTGTGGGAAGGATCCAGAAACTCGCTATATGCCTTCAGGGGGTGCTGTAACCAATCTCACCCTAGCCACATCGGAAAGCTGGAAAGATAAAAGTACCGGCGATCAGCAAGAGCGCACCGAATGGCACCGAATAGCATTTTTTGGGCGACTCGCAGAGATCGCAGGGGAATACGTCAAAAAGGGCTCCAAGCTCTATGTCGAGGGCTCATTGCGTACCCGCAAATGGCAGGCACAAGACGGCCAAGATCGCTACACCACAGAGATTGTGGCCAGCGAGATGCAAATGCTGGATAGTCGCGGAAGTCAGGGCGGATACGAGCAGCCTCAGCAGCAGGCGGCACCTCAACAGCAAGCGCCTCAGGGCGCGAGTTTTGATGACGATATTCCATTCTAGTTGATAGCATTGCGGACAAAAGTTGATTATTTAATCAGTTTTTCAAAGAGTTTGATTAAAAAGGAGTCAATATGACAATTAAAGTTGGAGATAAAGTGCCAGAGGGCACGTTTACCATTATGGGTTCAGAGGGCCCCACTGGGCTAAGTGCCTCAGAGGTCTTTAACGGCAAAAAGGTGGTGCTATTTGCAGTGCCCGGAGCCTTTACCCCCACCTGTTCTGTAGCCCATCTACCGGGTTTTGTGGTGCAGTACGATGAGATTATCGCCAAAGGTGTAGATACGGTTGCCTGTCTTGCGGTCAACGATGTATTTGTAATGAATGCCTGGGGCAAAAGTTCCAATGCGGAAAATATCCTAATGTTGGCGGATGGCAACGGTACCTATGCAGCGGCTCTCGGGCTAGAGCTCGATGGCTCGGGCTTCGGTATGGGTGTTCGCAGCAAGCGCTTTGCAATGATAGTCAACGATGGCGTGGTGGAACTTCTCAATGTGGATGAGGGCAAATTTGAGGGCTCAAGTGCGGAAGCGGTATTGGCGGCGCTCTAAACCTAAAAATTCTTTAAAAGCAGCATCAAAAAAGGCACCTTTAAGGTGCCTTTTTTTTAACGCTTGTGCGTCTGTTAGTCTGTAAAGCGCTCCATCACTAAGCTGGCATTGGTGCCGCCAAAACCGAAGCTATTTGACATAATTCGGTTGAGCTTTTTATCTTTACTCTCTAGCAGAATTGGCAGTCCATCCGCTTTCTCGTCCAATTCGTCGATATTGGCAGAGCCCGCGACAAAGTTATTTTCCATCATCAGCAAGCAGTAGATCGCCTCGTGCGCACCAGCTGCCCCCAGACTATGACCGGAGAGAGATTTGGTTGAGCTAATATCTGGGCACTGTTTGCCAAAGGTATTGTGAATCGCGCCCAACTCTGCAATATCGCCCACCGGCGTGCTGGTGCCGTGAGTATTGAGGTAATCGATTGGCCCAGAAGCGGTCTGCATAGCCATTTTCATACAGCGTTCTGCACCTTCGCCGGAGGGTGCCACCATATCGGCGCCATCTGATGTAGCACCATAACCGGTGATTTCGCAGATAATATTAGCGCCGCGGGCCAGTGCGTGCTCCAACTCTTCTACTATAACTGTCCCTGCTCCCAGCCCTGGGGCAAAGCCATCTCGACCTGCATCGTAGGCGCGCGAGGCAACTTCCGGTGTAGCATTATAGCGACTGGTTAAGGCGCCCATAGCGTCAAACATACCGGCCATCGACCAGTGCATATCTTCCGAGCCGCCAGCCAGCAATACATCCTGTTTGCCGAGTTGGATAAGTTCCACCGCATGCCCTATGCAATGCGCGCTAGTGGCACAGGCGGAGGAGATAGAATAGTTAACGCCTTTTATCTTGAATGGGGTCGCTACACAGGCGGATACTGTGCTGGCCATAATTTGCGTCACCCTGTAGGGGCCCGCGCGCTTAATGCCTCTATCGCGCATAACGTCAATAGTTTCAGTAAACATTTCCCCAGAAACGCCACCGGAGCCCATAACTAGACCAGTTCTAGGATTGGATACCATAGCCTCTGTAAGGCCGGCATCGGCGATTGCGCGTTCAGTTGCAATATAGGCATAGGATGCTGAGGGGCCCATAAAACGAATAATTTTGCGGTCAATATGATCTTTGGGGTCTAGATCCAAAACAGCCCCTACATTACATTTAAGGCCCATCTCCGCAAAATCTTCGCGGCGACGTATCCCCGAAATTCCCTCGCGAAGGGATTTGGTGACAGACTGTCGATCATTGCCAAGGCAAGAAACTATACCTAGCCCGGTGATTACTGCACGTCTCATTGGTTATCCTCTGTAACTGCTTAAATACAATGTCAGAAATTCTCAGTGCTCTCGAATAATCCCACTTTAAGATCCTTGGCAGTGTAGATTTCGCGGCCATCTACTTCAACGCTGCCATCGGCAATGCCCATAACCAGTTTGCGTTGAATAAGCCGGGTCAGCTCCAGCTTATAGGTTACCTTTTTGGCATCCGGTAATATCTGGCCGAAGAACTTTACAGTTCCGGCACCTAGGGCTCGCCCCTTGCCGGAATTGCCGTTCCATGCGAGAAAGAAACCAACTAGCTGCCATAGAGCATCCAGACCCAAACAGCCGGGCATAACTGGGTCTCCCTCGAAATGGCAGTCAAAGAACCAAAGATCGGGTTTGATATCAATCTCAGCGATAATTTTCCCCAGACCCTGTTTGCCACCACTGTTGTTTATTTCAGTGATACGGTCAACCATTAACATATTGGGGGCTGGAAGTTTTGCGTTGCCTGCGCCGAAAAGTTCGCCGCGGCTACATTTTAGAATATCTTCCTTAGAGTAGGAAGATGCTGGTGTAAAAGACATGGGATCCTTTTGCTCTACCACTTGAGCGCGCATCGTAACCACTTATGGCTTTATCATCAATAGTTAAATGCTTACAAGCAGTTAAAATAAGCAGATTGGGGTTGACAGCATTCCATGCGCTCCCTAGCATTCCGCGTAGAAAATAACGGGCAGTGTTTCTAAAAATGGCGTTTTATCATAGCGATGTCGCAGATGAGTTTCAGGCGGTCAACCAATTAATCCTAGACAGTCTTAAGTCTGAGGTTGGGTTGGTCGAGAATATAGGCGGCTATATTATCAACTCTGGAGGCAAACGACTGCGTCCTGTGCTGGTGCTTCTTAGCGCGTTGGCAAGCGGGTACTCGAAGGGCACAGATCATATAAAAGTGGCAGCCGTGATTGAGTTTATCCACACTGCAACTCTGTTACATGACGATGTGGTGGATGTTTCAGCATTGCGGCGCGGTCGCCAGACTGCAAACGCCGTTTGGGGCAATGCGCCGAGCGTCTTGGTCGGTGATTTTTTGTACTCCCGCGCATTCCAGATGCTAGTGGAAATGGCCGATATGTCTATTATGAGCCTGATTGCCGATGCCACCAATATTATTTCAGAAGGGGAAGTCCAGCAGATGTACAATGCCGGCAATCCCGATCTCGATGAACAGATCTATACAGAGGTAATTTATAGAAAAACTGCCAAACTGTTTGAGGCGGCTACTCAATGTGGTGCCGTGCTGGGTGGGGCAGACGAATCTATAATGAAGGCTTACGGCAAGCATCTTGGTATGGCCTTTCAAATCACTGACGATGTGTTAGACCTCGAGGGTGATGTAAAGGCCACGGGTAAAAATATTGGCGATGATCTGGCGGAGGGCAAAATGACATTGCCGCTTATCTTTGCGCGAGATCATTCTGGTGCAAATGAAAGCCGATTAATTCGCAATGCTATAGAGACAAGATCCGCGGATAAATTTGATGAAATACATAGGGTGGTCTCTGAATCCGGAGGCCTGGCCTACAGTTTGGATAGAGCCAGAGAGCATTCTGAATTGTCCAAAAAAGCCCTGAGAGCCCTGCCGGAAAGCGTCTATAAGCAGGTTTTGTTACAGCTTGCCGATTTTGCTATTGCGCGAGATGCCTAGCTTTAATATCAGGGGTCTTGATGCCTAGCCTTAATATTAAGCAGAGCAGTGAGCCTAATGCGGCAATAGTTTTAATCAATAATGAATATAGAGGTTTTGAGGTACTTTTGCGCCGTTGCTTTGCTAGTATCTAAAAAGAGTTTCCGTTAGTATCTCGGATATCAAGGAGAATATAAGTGATTATTGGAATTACCAAGGAATTAGTTGCTGGAGAAAGGCGTGTTTCAATGTGCCCAGAAAATGTCCGGCCGTTTGTAGAGGCGGGCATTGAAGTCTGGGTTGAGGAAAATGCCGGTCTGGCCGCAGGCTTTATGGATAGTGACTATAAGGCGGTGGGTGCGGAGATTGCCGCAGATCGAGCGGCACTTTTTGCCGGCGCTGATATTGTTCTACAGGTTCAGAGTTTTGGCTCCAATACTCAAAATTCCCAACAGGATTTACCACTGCTGCGTCCACAACAGCTAGTTATTGGCATGATGGACCCTCTGGCAGCACCTCAGGCTGCACAGCAGGTAGCAGACACTGGCGCCACTGCCGTCGCCCTCGAATTAGTTCCCCGCATCAGTCGCGCTCAAAGTATGGATGTGCTTTCGTCAATGGCCACCCTTGCCGGTTATCGGGCTGTGCTGTTGGGCGCTGAAGCTGCGCCGCGTATCTTGCCGATGCTAATGACTGCGGCCGGTACTTTACAGCCTGCCAGAGTATTGATAATGGGCGTAGGTGTGGCAGGGTTGCAGGCCTGTGCGACGGCCAAGCGTCTGGGTGCAGTGGTCGAAGCCTATGATGTAAGGCCGGCGGCGCGTGAGCAAATTCTCTCTGTGGGTGCAAAGCCCGTAGAGCTGGATCTGCAAACTGAGTCATCTGAGGGCGCCGGTGGTTATGCCAAGGAGCAAAGTGAAGAATTTTTGCATCGCCAGCGCCAGTTGATGACTGAGGTTGTCGCTCAGCAAGATATTATTATCACCACCGCGGCAATTCCCGGAGCAAAATCCCCCATCTTGGTTACAGAGGACATGGTTAAAGCCATGAAGCCGGGATCTGTGATAGTTGATTTGGCGGCCGAGCGCGGCGGAAACTGCGCCCTAACCAAACAGGGCGAAACTGTTGTTGCCCATGGTGTCAACATACTGGGGCCCGAGAATCTGGCCTCTGATTTGGCCTATCACGCCAGCCAAATGTACGGCAAAAATATGCAGACGCTTGTGGAGTTGATACTAGAGGATGGTCAGGCTAACCTAGATTTCAACGATGAAATTATTGCGGGGACGGTGGTGGCCCATAATGGTGAGGTAACCCATCCACATATACGGAAATTATTGGATCTGCCGGCAATAGATACTCAACAGCAGGGCAAATAGAGGGATTAATACATTGGAAACGCTTATTCTACTACTGGCACTTTTTGTACTCTCATTATTTTTGGGCGTTGAGCTTATTGTCAAAGTCCCTCCCACCTTGCATACGCCGCTGATGTCGGGGACCAATGCGGTGTCTGGCATTACTCTGGTGGGCGCTCTACTGGCGGCGGGTTCTGACAGTTCTCCGATGCTGGTAAATTTCCTGGGTTTTTTGGCAGTGACTTTTGCCACTATCAATGTGGTTGGTGGCTATCTGGTGACTAACCGCATGCTCTCTATGTTTAAAAGGAAGTAATTGATGAGCCCGACTATTGTAAATCTTGTTTACTTGGTTGCTGGGATCCTGTTTATCCTAGGTATCAAAGGTTTGACCAAACCGACAACAGCTGTGCGCGGCAATATGCTCTCTGCCATAGGTATGCTAATTGCGGTGACTGTTACCCTGCTCGATTCAGAGGTAGTTAACTTTGCCTACATTTTGGCTGGTGCTCTTGCAGGAAGCCTGATAGGTGCAGTGATGGCACTGCGCATTCAAATGACCTCCGTGCCGCAGATGGTGGCCCTGCTCAACGGTTTCGGTGGTGGCGCCTCGCTGACCATAGCCTTGGCGGAGTACTTCTCTGTACTGGACGTGGATGCCAAATCTTTCTCCGATCTGTTGGTGCCTGTGGCACTGCATAGCGGCGCATTTGGAGTTGCTGAAGAGGGGACAGTTGCACTGATTTCCATTGCTCTTACGGTGCTGATTGGCGCTGTTACTCTGACCGGTAGCCTAGTCGCCTTTGCTAAATTGCAGGGGCTAATCAAGAAAAGCCACGGACTGCCAGGTGGCCCCATTGGCAACGGATTAATATTGGTGGGCGCTCTTGTGGCATTGGGTTGTCTTATTGTCAATCCCGGCCAAGCAGTGCTAATTCTAAGCCTAGTGGCGATTGCACTGTTGCTGGGTCTATTTCTGGTTATGCCTATTGGCGGTGCAGATATGCCGGTGGTGATTGCGCTGCTGAATTCCTACTCGGGAATAGCGGCGGCATTGGCAGGATTTATTCTTGGCAATACGGTGCTGATTGTGGCGGGATCTCTGGTGGGTACCTCGGGATTGATTCTCACGCGAATCATGTGCGTGGCCATGAATCGCTCGTTGGCCAATGTGCTATTGGGCAAGATGGCCGCCAGCGGTGACATTGTAGATGCCGATGAAATCTATGCGGGCAAGGTGACCAGCGCGCAACCAGATGAAGTGGCAATGATGCTAGAGGCGGCCAAGCGGGTGGTGATTGTCCCCGGCTATGGGATGGCTATGGCGCAGGCTCAACACGCGGTTCGCGAGTTGGCAGATGCTATGCAAGCCAAAGGGATTGATGTGGAATACGGTATTCACCCGGTTGCTGGACGCATGCCCGGGCATATGAATGTTCTGTTGGCGGAGGCCGAAGTGCCCTACGACAAGTTGATCGAGATGGATAGAATCAACCCCACCTTTGAAGACACCGATATAGTAATTGTCATTGGTGCCAATGATGTCACCAATCCCATGGCGCGGGAATCTGAGGGCAGCCCCATCTACGGCATGCCCATCCTCAATGTGGACAAGGCTAAAAATGTGGTGGTAATCAAGCGCTCACTCAGCCCCGGATTTTCCGGATTGCCCAATCCGCTATTTGCTATGGATCATACGCTGATGGTCTATGGGGATGGTAAAAAGGCGGTGATTGAGATGACTACGGCTTTAAATCAGGCTTAGGTAGCTTCTTAGGTGCTCGACTTATTATCGGAAGACCTGTGGCGCTTAGCTGGTAAACTGTTCCGGCTCCATAAATATCAGGCGCACTATTAGACTATCCTGCTGTGCTTTTACCGACATCATTAAAACATTGGTATGCTCGTTTATTTGCACGCCGCTGGGGATATTAAACAAAATCTCCCCAGTTTCCTGATTGCTCAAGGTATTCAGTTCTTTGAGTTCTTTATCCTTGCGCACTTCGGTCTCAAACTTTTGCAACAGCGCTTTAATGGCAATCTCAAAGTTA
>JANXGQ010000010.1 GCA_024959305.1 Porticoccaceae bacterium
CTCGACAGACAGGTATCGCCCTGTTAGCCGCATTAGTGCTAGTTATGACCATTACGTTTATTATGAGCAATATTTTCTATCGCCATCAAATCAATGTTGCCCAAACCACATTATCAATGCATCAGAATCAGGCGACTCTGTTGGCACTGAGCGCTGAGAGCTGGGCGCGGCAGCTATTGGATGATGATACAAGGGACTCCGACTACGATCATTTTGAAGAGATGTGGGCTCAGGCTATACCGGCATTACCCGTGGATGGTGGGCTGGTCAATGGCTGTATCTCCGATCTACAGGGGCGCTTTAATTTAAATAACTTTGCCAGCCTTAACTCAACGAAATTAAAAATGGCATTAAAAAATAATGATAACGCCAGTGTTGCCAAGGTATGGAGCTATTTATTGAACCTGCAAGAGATCCCGATCTTTCCCGGGCGGGTTGCAACCATTATAGATTGGGTGGATAAAGGATCCGTACCAGTCAACAGCGATGGCGCCGAGCAGGATGATTATGCCAGCTTGATGCCGCCGCGCATGGTGGGTGATGATCTAATGGCAGAGCCCAGCGAGTTGGCTGCGGTGGTTGGCTATGAAATCTTTGAAGTTCAGAAATTGATGCCCTGGATAACTGCGCTACCTATTCCCTCAGGCAGTACGACAACCCCCATTAATATTAATACTGCCTCCGATGAGTTGCTATTGGCACTGGGCGGCCATCAGGATATGCAGTTTAGGGATTCTGTGGTGGCCAATAGGCCATTTGACAATATAGTGGATTTCCACGCTCAGCTTGAGGTTGATTTTGCAATTCCCTTGGTAGATGTCGAGAAGCGCTGGCCAAATACGCTTGTAGATGTGAAGTCAGATTACTTCCAACTGTATATTGAGGTGATTTTAGGGGAGGCGCGCATCGAAGTTAAAAGTATAATAGACCGTTCGGGAAGGGATTCGGTTATAATTTCACGAGACTTAACCACGGTGCCGGTCAGTTTGAGCAAAGACAGTGATTCAGCGCTGTTTGAAAAACTGGCAGCTAGCGCTGGTTTGGGGTCAGGCGAAGAAATGGCGGAAGAAATGCTGGAAGACCAACAGGTACAACCAGCCTGTTTAATGATTGGGGCCTAGAATGACATTACCAGTGGATCATATTCACAACCTTGATAGCTACGTCACTAACGAGGGCGAAGCCTTTGAGTCGGTGGCGGGCGCCGATTCGGTGAAGATGGATCTGTGGGTGCCATCGGAGTGCGTCAGCGTACATCTTATAGATGTCCCCACCGCGCCCAAGCGAAAATGGCCGGAGTTAATTCCCTGGATGCTCGAGGACAGGCTGTTGCAGCCGGTTGAAGAAATACATTTTGTGATCACTGGGCACAGGGTCGAGGGTCAATTGCAGGTTATTGCCTTGAGTCAGCGGGATCTGCAAGAGTGGCAGCGAGTTACTGAAAATGCCGGCGTCTTGGCGCGCTCAATGTATCCCGACTATCTGGCCCTACCCTGGGAAGCCGGGCGTATCAGTGTGGGTTGGCGCGACGGTATCTGTCTGGTGCGCCAGGGTGCAACTGAAGGATTTGCCGCCAGTCCAGATGTGACTTGGGCGATGATCAATAATTTACTTGCTCAGGAAGACAATCCACCCAGATTATCCCTGTCGATTCCAGATCTGGAGTTGGTGCCGGAGCATCTGCGTCAACTGGCCGATATCAATGATGCCAAGGTAGACTGGCAGTTTGCCGAATTGCCGTTGCACTGCAACTTGCTGACTGGCGATTTCAAATCTACAGTGCCCAGCGACGGTCTTTTCGGGTGGCTCCCCGCTGCGGCGCTGGGCGTTTTATCGGTGGTTTTATCGACGATCTATATTCAGCTTGCCAGTGCCAATATGGCCGAGCAAATCGACGTTTTGGAAACTCAGCTAACTCAGGGTTACTCGCGCTTATTTGAAGGGCGCAGACCCGAGCCGCAGGATGTTCGAGATGAGGTCGAGCAACAAATAGAATTGCTATTTGCCCAGCGCCAGAGTTTAAGCTCCGCGCCTGTTGCAGGGCTGGTGGCTCTGGATAAACTGATGGCGGATTGTGGCTGTCAACTAAGGTCACTCAGCGCCAAAGATCAGGAGTTGGTAATGCAGATCGAAAACGGCGCGGCACTTAAGGAGCGAGTCCTTAATATACCTGGCTATCAGGTCGCCATTCAGGCGGGCAAAAATGACAATGCAATCGAGTTGCGGTTGACCTCCAGCGCACAGGGGGTGGCACAATGACGGAACTATTAGCATCCATTGCGCGTTACTTTGACGGCCTGCAAGCTCGCGAGAAGCTTTTTGTGGTGGCCGGTGCGGTGGCGGTGGCGGTGGTGCTCTCAGTAAAGATCCTATTGCCGCTGTGGGAAACCCATGATCAGTTAGAGGTGCAAAAAAACAGCCTAGAAACCGACTTATCTTGGTTGCGGGAGCAGCGAGAGGCGGTGGTCAAGCTGGTCAACAATTGCCCGCTGATCCGCCAGCAAAGAGGCTCAGATAAAAGCATCTTGACCCAGTTAGTGCGGCGTAATCAGTTTCAGCTTGAAGCAGTGAATGCAACGGCAAATGGACTGTCGATCTCTATGACGGGCGATCGCGGTGATAAAAATCGGTTTTTGCAGATAATGCATCAGATGGCCTGTCGGGGTTTTGCTGTAAATAGTGTTGCTATAAACCCAGTTGAGGCTAATCCAGCCCTCCTTAAAGCAACTGTAGAGGTGCAGCCTGTTGACTAAGTTTTTAGATAGAGATCCAGCGCAAATTGCCCAATTGTTGCTATTGGCGATTTTTGGCACATTGTGCCTGTGGCTAACGGCCGCCATAGTTATGGAGAAGACTCGGGAGCAGATTAGCCCGGTTGCCATAGAGCCGGTGCGATCTCCCGCGGATGCTGATTTCAACTGGTTTGGCGGTGAGTTGCCGGCCGCACAGGCGGTTATCTCGGAAATTCCCGAGGAGCTGGCAATGGCAAATATCAATGCAAAACTGCTGGGCGTGATTATGGCGGGTGAGAAATCCTCCGCCACTGTAAAATACAGCGATTCCCCAGAGGCCGTGTATTTTAAAGGTGACGAGTTAAACAAAAACACCTCTATTGTCGAAATTCAACCCTACCGTATTGTGGTTAGCCAGAACGGTATCAAAAAACAGATTTTGATGAAGAAGCCCGATTCGGTTATACAGACCGAACAGAGTTCCTCTGCGACTGGGGGAGCGCCGGATAACGGTTTTGCGCTGGCCAATATGTTTGGGGCGGTGCCGGTGATGGTGGGCGGTTCCACTGGATTTAAAATAAACAACCTATCCAGCGAGGTTCAACAGCTAGCGGATATTCAAGAGGGTGACGTTATCACTCAGGTGGATGGCGTATCCGTTAAGGATATTATGGCAGATCCAGCCAAATGGATGACCTATAGTGCTTCCTCTAGTCTGCCGGTGACGGTTATCAGGGGCGGCCAAGAGCAGATTATTTATATCAATGCCTCTAGTCTATCGGCTAAAATGTTGCCGAACCTAGGATTTAAACCCTAATATGAATGTCCACAAAAAAAGACGGATAAAGTTTATGAGAGTTGGTCAAACCAAAAAATGCTTAGGCTCGATCAAATGGGTCGCTACATGGCTAATTTCCCTATGCTTTGTTGTCGAGGCGATTTCCGCGGAGCAGGTCAGAATCAACTTTCGCGATGCCGATATCCGCAGTGTGATTGAAAGTGTTGCCGAAATCACTGGGGAATCTTTTGTGTTAGACCCCAGAGTCAAAGGCAAGGTGACTATTATCTCCCCCGAGCCCATAGACAAATCGCTGCTTTACGAGGCCATACTCTCGGCCATTCAGGTTCAGGGTTATCAGGCGGTTAAAGACGGTGTAGTCACCAGAATAGTGCCTTTTAACCAGTCGTTTGGCCTTGCCGGTGGCGGTCAGAGCGAATTGGTCACAGAAATTCTAAAAGTCAGATATGTTCAGGCGGCCACCCTTATCCCGGTGTTAAAGCCCATGATGAGCAACGGCGCGCGGGTGCAGGCCTACAACCAGAGTAACTATCTGGTGGTATCGGATATCCGCTCCAATGTAGAGCGTTTAAAGTCACTGCTGCGGGAACTGGACGATCCGGATCACACTGCGGTAGAAGTGATTAGTCTAGAGCATATTTCCGCCGCCGAGGCGGTGCATATTGCCGGCCAACTTAAGCAGTTACAGAAACAGAACCTGTCGCTGGTCGAGGACGGCCTTAATAATCGGGTGATTGTCAGTGGCCCGGGGTCGGCGCGTACCGCCTTTAAGAACATGTTAAAAGCCCTGGATGTGCCATTGAGTAAAAAGGGCAGTGTGGAAGTGATCTACCTTAACTACTCTCGAGCGGCGGAACTTAAGCCGGTAATCGATGGTATGTTGCAGTCGGAAATATTCCTGCGTTTGGCCGGTGAAGCCACCTCAAAGAGCAAAGGGGCTAGCAAAACCGCCTATAAGGTTGAAATTGATGAGCTTAATAACGCGCTGATCTTGGCGGCACCCTCCGCGGTGATTCGCGAGGTAAAAACTATTATCGACAAGCTGGATATTTCCCGGCCTCAGGTACTAATTGAAGCGGTGATTGCTGAGTTAACTGAAAATCAGGCTAGATCACTGGGTGCCGACCTTATTTATACCAGCAAAAATCGCGGTGGCTATCTAACCAATTTTGATGGTGTGCTGAGCTCATTATTGGGGGTGGGGTTAAATGGCACGCCAGAAGCTTCGGCGCTGACTAGTGCAATTGGTGCGATACCAAGCTCGGCCATAGGTTTGGCTGGCAATTTTGATCCCGATACAGGTAAAAGTATGGGCTTGCTAATAAAGGCCCTTAAAACGGATGATGACACCAATATCCTTTCCACTCCCTCGGTGGTTACCTTGGATAATGAGGAGGCAACACTGACCTCCGGTGATGAGGTGCCCTTTCAAACCGGCAGTTACACCAATAATAGCAACAGCTCTAGTGGTAACCCTTTTACTACGTTTAATCGTGAAGAGGTGGGGGTATTGCTAAAAGTTAAACCGCAAATTAGTAAGGGCAATGCGGTGCGCTTGGAAATAGAACAGGAATCCTCCAAGGTTAAAGGTGGGACGGAGGGCTTGCAAACTACCTCTAAAAATACCATTAAAACCAATGTAATGATTGAGGATGGCCAGTTGCTAATACTGGGGGGTCTTATTGAGGATACCTTTATTGATTCAGAGAAGAAGGTGCCCTTATTGGGGGATATCCCGATCTTGGGCAGGTTGTTTAAATCTTCGTCGAAAACCAAGAATAAAAAGGTAACAATGATGTTTATTCGCCCTACGATTATTCGCAGTCCAGAGGATGCTAAGAAACTCTCCAATAGTAGATTTGAGCATCTTATTAGCCGCGATCTCAATGGTAAAAATAAGGGTCCATTAAGCGAGCAACTTCAGGAAATTCTCGATCAGGGGCAATCGCAGGAGACTGAGTGATCTGGCAATATGAGCATTTACCTGCAGTATTTTGCCCTTAATTGCGAACCTTTCTCGATTGTTCCAGATCCGGGGTTTTTATACCCCAGTAGCCAGCATCGGCAGGCTGTAGCCCATTTAAAATATGGCCTCGATCGCGAGGGCGGCTTTGTGCTGCTGAGCGGCGAGGTGGGCACAGGTAAAACCACCTTGACCCGCACCTTGCTTAAGCACTTGCCGGCCCATATGCGCGTTGCCTATGTGCTCAATAGCAAGCTCAAAGTCACCGATGTGCTGGCCAGTATCTGTCATGAACTGTCCATTGATGTGCCCAGTACGCCAGATCTCTCTTTTACCAAAACCTGTACTGATGCCTTAAATCATGACCTTTTGGATGCCCATGCACAGGGTAAAAAAACCCTAGTCGTTATTGAGGAGGCGCAAAATCTGAGCGCCGAAGTGTTGGAAATGCTGCGGTTGCTTAGCAACCTTGAGACCGCCACCCATAAACTGCTGCATATTCTATTGGTGGGACAGCCGGAGTTATTGGAGACGCTGGCGCAAAAAGATCAGCGCCAACTCAATCAGCGAGTGGTGGCGCGCTTTCATTTATTGCCACTAGAAAGAGCCGATGTGGCGAACTATGTTAATCACCGTCTGCATTGTGCCGGTGCCGATCGCCCCATTTTTGATAATGCGGCGATGGCGGCGCTGTTTCGGCTCACCAAAGGGGTGCCGCGACTTATCAACCTAATTTGTCATCATTCACTGCTGGCTGCCTATGCCACTGGCGCCAAAACGCTCTCAGCTGGGTTGGTCAAAAAAGCTGCCGCCGAGATTTTAGATACTCATCTGCCGAAACCTAAAACCGCTGGTAAATGGTTGGCAATAGGTTTATTCAGTGCTCTGGTTATAACTCTGGGGCTGCTATACCGCGAATACCTACCCACCCCTATCAACTCACCAGTTGCAGCTGTGGAGCCCTCCATTGAAATAGTGGAGCCAGTGGCACCCGTAGAGCCTTTGGTGCTCGAGGATCAGCCTCAGGAAGATATTGTGAAGGGCGCGGATCAGCCTCAGGAAGACATTGTGCAGGGCCTGAATAAGCCTTCCCCCGCAGTGACTACAAATCCGTTTACAGCGCTATTTGCGATCTGGTCGGTGGAGGCTGGGGCGCTATTTTCCGAGGAGGAAGTCTATGCGGTGGCGGCCTCTAATGGATTGGGTGCCGAGAAATTGGCAGCTACTGATTTGGCGATCTTAATGGCCATAGATCGGCCGGGTATTGTATGGATAAGAGATGCTGACAATCGACTAAAAACCTATTTGCTGGTCCATATCAATGACAATCATCTGACTTTGATTGGGGCCTCTGGTCAGCGCAGTATGGAGATGGAGCGGTTTGTTACTCACTGGTCTGGGGCATTGCTCTACCTGTGGCATTCACCAGCTGAAATCCACAGTCTGCGTTTGGGGGATATTAACCCCGAAGCTCTGAATTGGTTGCAGAATAAGCTTCGACAGGCGGATGATAGCTATGAGCAGATTATCACCGGCGGTCGTTATAATGCCGCCATCAGGGAGCGCGTATTATTATTTCAAAAGCAACAGGGCATCAAAGCTGATGGGGTGGTGGGACGGCAAACCATTATGAAGCTCAATCAGCTTGCCAACCCATCGACGCCGCGACTGATCAGTGAAGAGATTGCAGGGGGTGCAAACTAATGTCTTATATTCTCAATGCTTTAAAGAAAGCGGAGCGCGATCGATTGCGCGAGGACCCCAAAGAACTTGAGGATTTTGCCAGTGCCCGCTGGGACCCCTACCAACAACAGCCATCATCAAATACCCTAAAATATATTCTTATTATTACTGCCCTAGTGGCACTGGGTTTGGGGTGCTTGGCCTATCTGGGTGTTTTTTCACCCTTCCCGCAGACGGCTATTAACAGCATTGATGCGCCGCTAGCATCTGCGCCCCATCCGACTGTTGATAAAACCCCAGAGGCAGATCGGCTGAGCATTGCAGAATCCGTTGCCCGGCCTGTTCGCTCAGCAGTTCCCCAATTAGCTATCAGCGGCCATATGTATTTTGCTGAGGGCTCGTCATCCAATCGATTATTTGCCAATGGTCAGTCCTACAAAGAGGCTGATAGGGTAGCTGAGGGTTGGGTGCTGGTAACTATTGGTGTAGAGGGTATTCAGATTCGCTCCGGCGAGCGATTGGAGTTTTTGCCCTACCCATAGTTAGCTAGAAAATACCTCTAAAATCGAATTTTTTCCACGATCAAAACGTTTAGCACGACGGTAGGGGAATACATCTACCACAAAGCCATTGCGAATCTGATCCTGCAAATTCTGCCAAAAACTTACTTGGAAAAGGTCGCTGTGCATAGCTTCGAACATTTTGCGCGCTTTGTGATTGCCAAAGAAGAATAAGCGGAATTCCTCGGGGAAGATATCATTGGGGCCCACGGTGTACCAGGTGCCCGCTTGCATTTCCTCCTGCTCATTGCGGGGCTCGGGAATCTCCCGAAAGTTACAATCGGTCAAGGTGGCAATTTCATCGTAATCGTAGAACACCACGCGACCGTGGCGAGTAACGCCAAAGTTTTTATGCGGCATATCGCCGGGGAAGATATTGGCAGCTGCCAGCTGCTTTATGCAGTTGCCATACTCCTCCATCGCATTGCGCATCTGATCGTCGTCGGCTGTTTGCAGATAAATATTTAAGGGTGTCATATAGCGTTCAGCATACAGATGCCGGATAAGAATCTTATCGCCCTGTATTTCTATCTGTGAAGGGGCAACCTTTTGTAGCTCCTGTATCAGCGCCTCTGAAAAACGTTCTAGAGGGAAGAGAAGGTCGTCAAATTCCTGGGAGTCGGCCATTCGTCCAACTCGGTCATGGCGAGATACCAAGTGGTATTTTTCGCGCACAATATCGTGGGTGACCTCTTTCGGGGGAGCAAACTTATCTTTAATAACCTTAAACACAATATTGTAAGACGGCAGTGTAAACACCGTCATCACCATCCCCTTAATGCCCGGTGCAACAACAAACTGATCCTTCGATTTGCTGAGATGACCAACAAACTCGCGGTAAAATTCAGTTTTAGCATGTTTGGGAAACCCCAATGAATTATAAATCTCGTAATCGCGCTTTCTGGGCATCAGGGTTTTTAAGAAGTGCGTATACTGATAGGGCAGAGGGGCATCAACCATAAAATGATTGCGGGTAAAACTAAACACCACGCTGAGCTCATCCCCCGTAAACAGTGCGGTATCCACATAGAGTGAGCCGTCCTCGGTATTCAGAAACACCAGCGCCATAGGGAATATTTGCTCGCCGTCTACCACGCGTCCCACCATATAGGCGGCTTTGCTGCGATAAAAAGTGGACTCTAGAAGATCAAATTTAACCTGACTGTGCGGGCCTTTTAGCTGCGGCACCACCTCCTGATTAAATACCTCCATAATACAGTCCAGATCCAGATCTATATCCTCTCCGGGTAGCGAAAATTCCGATTCCTTTAAAATATTTCTGAACAGCTGGCGAAAATTATCGCCCTGGTAGCGCACAAAGATACTGTACTCTGCCTCTGGTGCTTCAATCAGCTGTGAAGACAGTACATAAATAATATGGTCACTGATCTTATCGTGGTCGTGAATATCACTAAACACCGAGTTAAAGAAGGTTTCGGCAATTTCAAAATTGGGAAAATTAAACACCAACTGGGTGTAAGCCTTTTTGGCTTCACTCCACAGATCCAGATTGGCAATATCCTTATTGGTCACCATCTCAAGATACTGGATGGTTTGCGCCACTTTGAGCTTATACAGTTCCAGACGCTCGACATTGGCCTGTTGAACGCCATGCCAGTCGGCCTTTTCAAAGCGCGCTTTGGCGCTGAGGGTTGAGTTTAAATAGTCGGCAAAATAACTGCGAAATCCATTGAGAATGGTTTTCGCCATCCTTCTCGCCGTTGAATTATGGGTCAGGTGTTTAGCGGCCATGTATTTGCCCAGCTAGTTAATCCATTAACTGCTTAAGTTTATTGAGCTGTTTGCGACTGTACTCTCGACTGGCTGTGACTGCGGAGGTTTCCGGCAATCCCGGTGGTGGTTCCACGCTAAACTGTTCTCCAGACAGCACGCGGTCGCAATACTGCAGGTAGGCCTCTTCGAACATAGGAAATGCTTTTCTCTCTATCTCATTGGCCAGTGTATGCCAGCCGCAGTCGCGTCCAGCCAAATATACAGCCGCATGGGACCAGTGTTGCGCTGCCTTGGGGCTGGGTTTATTGCAGGCCTCACGATAGGCGCGTCGAGGACTGGGCAAGCCTTTTGGCATACCCACCTTGCGACAGGCTTCAAGCATTTTATGCAGGGTTGGAAGATAATCGTTTTCGGCAATTATTTTTTCCGCGGCACCACAGATAGTCTCGGGAGAAAAGCGACTCAACTTATTCAGCCACAGATTTTTAGCCAAATTTTCCGATTTGGTATTATCGCCGAAGGCGCTGAAATACTGGTTGTGGTAATTGATCTGAAACAGCGCAAACACCTGATTGATAGCATCAATCAGCTCCGGTTTGTCTGGCCCGTTCTCAGGATGCCCAGCTTCTGTCTGAGAGCGCGTCGATGATGTTGCGATCTCGGATGCGACTTTTTGAATCAGATCCCTGCTGCTTTCCATAATTTTGATCCGCTGTCTGGGGTTGAATATGTCTCGCCCACTGACGTTTAACATACTGTAAAAACTTAGTGCTCCAAGAGCATTGGACAGAGCCATTTTCCTGCCAGTAAAGCACAAATTCGGGGATTAGTCTCTGGGCAAAGTCACGATCTATATTAGCCATTCGCAACACATCGTAGACCGATTCCTTTGGCTGCCACTGGGCGGTCATTGCCTGTGGCATTTTATCCTGATCTATCATGCCGCTGTAGTATTGCCATTGGTAGCGCACATGATTGATAAATTTAGAATCCCAAGTGCTCGACAACTCCCCTTTATCTCGCCAGAAAAGTATAAATTCTGGGATCGCATCCTCAATAAAATTTGGGTTGATGCCTCCCTGCTTACTCAGAATATTTAATGCGTCTTGAGAGGGGCGCCAATCACTGCATATGGGGACTTCTTTTTGTTTGCGGAAACTCTGGGCCTCCGCCTGCTGCCAATTGCGCCATACGTCCTTGATAAACTTTGCCTCCCAACTGTGGCGAGGCACATTTCTATCCCGCCAATAGGTGACAAACTGGGGAACCTGCTGACGCGCAAATTCACCGGTTACACCCAGCTGGGCAAGTTGTCGCAGGCAATCACCACCGGGTTGCCAACTGCCGCCAATGGTCTTTGCCGAATGGGGATTGTTGCCTGAATGCGTTTTAGGTACAGCGTTTGATGCCTGCGTGGATCTGTGATCGGCACTGGATTCGGCGGTGTTTTCATTAAAGGCGAACCGGAAATCATGCACCGCTGAAAATGCCCCCCCTCCGATCAGCAGTAGGCCTTTCTCATGGAGGCTAGAAGATAGTCTGCGAATATCTTGCTCGCCCCAAAAGGGCGCAAGATTGAGTAAATTCTGTGCTGTAACGGTTATCCATGCGTAGCCGCTGCTGCTAACTTGCGCACAATGGCTGGCACATTCTTGCAGCACCTGAACCAGTATTGCCTCCTCGAGGCCTATTGTGGCTGCCAAAGTGGGTGAAAATACAATTGGTTTTTCGGGGATTAACGACATGGGGTTACTGTATCAGAAACAGCGATAATGGACGAGATAATCCTCCTGCTATTAGCGCCTACGAGCCCCATCCAGCCTTTGCGAGGAGCGTTGGCGTACCCAAAGCACGGCCTACGCTTATGGGGCGGGCCCACGCGGCAATAACGGGATGCTGGTCGGTAATAATATTAGTTATTTTGCGTTGATAATATAGACGCAGTGAGTTACTGTATAAAAAAACAGTAACTAGTCTCTAAATAGGAGAAAGTTTTTTGTCTAGCAAATTAGCCTATGTATGCAATGACTGCGGTGCCGATTATCGCAAGTGGCAGGGTCAGTGCACGGATTGTAATACCTGGAACAGTCTTTCAGAGGTACGTTTGGGCAGTGCCTCGCGTTCTGGCAAGGTATTGCGCGGTGGTTTTGCCGGCGCTGTGGATGGCGAGGTTAAAACCCTGTCCGAGATTGCACTGGAGGAAATCCCCCGTATAGGCACAGGCGTAGGGGAGTTAGATCTGGTCTTGGGCGGAGGCTTGGTGCCCGGTTCGGCGATCCTAGTCGGGGGTGAACCCGGTGCCGGTAAAAGTACCCTGCTGTTGCAGATGTTGTGTAACTTGGCGGAAACTCAATCGGCGCTCTATGTGACCGGAGAGGAGTCGCCACAGCAGGTGGCTATGCGCGCGCGCCGTTTGAATTTAGCGGCGCAAAAATTACAGATAATGGCCGAGACCTCAGTGGAGACAGTATGCGCTGTGGCTCAGAAAAAGCGCCCAAAAATTCTGGTGGTGGACTCTATTCAGGTAATGCATATAGAGGAGGTGACCTCTGCGCCGGGCAGTGTATCTCAGGTGCGCGAGAGCGCCTCTATGTTGGTGCGCTTTGCCAAGCAGACCGGCACAGTGCTTATTGTGGTGGGTCATGTCACCAAAGATGGCTCTTTGGCGGGGCCCAAAGTGCTGGAGCATATGATTGACTGTTCGCTGATGTTGGAGGGGTCTAGCGATAGCCACTTCCGCACCTTGCGCAGCCATAAAAATCGTTTTGGTGCGGTTAATGAGCTGGGCGTATTTGCTATGACCGACAAAGGATTAAAAGAGGTGGCAAACCCCTCTGCAATCTTTTTACAGCGCGGGGAAGAAGTATCCTCTGGCAGTGTGGTGATGGTGGTATGGGAGGGCACTCGCCCTCTACTGGTTGAGTTGCAGGCGCTGGTAGATGATAGCCATTTGGGCAATCCGCGCCGCGTCACTGTGGGTCTGGATCACAACCGTCTGTCGATGTTGTTGGCGGTATTGCACCGCCATGGCGGCATTATGGTGGGTGATCAGGATGTATTTGTGAATGTGGTGGGTGGCGTCAAGGTATTGGAGACCAGTGCTGATCTGGCGCTGATACTGTCGGTGATCTCCAGTTTTCGCGATGCGCCCTTACCGGAGGACTTGGTGGTGTTTGGCGAGGTGGGATTGGCGGGTGAGATTCGCCCGGTAGCCAATGGTCAGGAACGTCTTCGCGAGGCCGCTAAGCACGGGTTTAAGCGCGCTATTGTGCCAGTCGGGAATGCGCCCAAGCAGTCTATTCAAGGTATGACAGTGATTCCAGTGCGCAGAGTTACCGAGGCTTTAGAAGCTCTGTCCTAATTATTGGTAAAGGTGATTGACTTCTTAACGGTGCGCGGTTAGATTCTTCTCTTGCTTCGGCAACAGGTTCTTATTTGGCGATTTGATTTTACAATGGCCAAATAGGTGAAACGGGAAATCGGTGCGCTTGGTCTCTTTAATCTAGACAAAAAGTAATTCCGATACTGCCCCCGCAACGGTAAATAAGAATGTTTGGTTGTATAACCACTGTGCTATAAGTCAGGCATGGGAAGGTAATCAAGCAGAGTAAACACTCACTTATAAGTCCGGAGACCGGCCTGTCGCTACGCAGACAAACCGCGGGGTGCGGTGTTGTGCTGGTCGACAGTTTCTGTCTCCGTGCCTGTGTTTCACCCCGCATTACTAACGGTAAAAATTCGCTCGGGTGTGAGCATAAGGTCTTAACAATGAAACAATTTCCAAGTGTAGCTTTAGGGCTATGGCTTCTTTCTTTAATTTCCACTTCACAGGCAGCTACTGGAGATAACCCAGAAATACAAGAAATTCTGGTCAGCGCCTCTCTTATTCCAATTGCCGCTAGTCGGTCTGCTAATGCTATTACGGTGATTGATGCTGAGCAGATAAAAAATCGTGCGGCCCTCAGTGTTAGCGATTTATTGCGTGATGTGCCGGGGTTGGCGGTTAGCCGCAGTGGTGTGTTGGGGTCGCTTACTGAGATACGCGCAAGAGGAGCAGAGGCCAATCATCTGTTGGTTTTGATCGATGGGGTTGAGGCTAATGATCCATCTCAGGGCGATCAACTCAATTGGGATACTTTGGCTACAGATGAGATTGAACGCATTGAGGTTATTCGCGGTCCCCAGAGTTCTATGCGCGGCAGTGATGCCATAGCTGGTGTGGTGAATATTGTTACCACTAGCGCAAGCCAACCTTTTACTGCCAATCTTTATTCTGAAGCTGGTAGCTGGTCCACAACAAAAAATGGATTTAGTGTTGGTCATAAATCGGAAAAATTTAATATTAGATTAGGTGCTTCTCATCTTGAATCTGAGGGCGCTAATATTATTTTGGGTACCGGAATTGTTGCGGATAAGGTTGGCTCTGGAAATGACCGAGATGGCTATCGAAATACTGGGATTAATCTTAAGGGTGGTTTCAAGATTAGCGAGCAATGGTCATTGTCTTTTTCAACTCGCCATACGGATGGTATGACAGAGTTTGATGACAGTTTCAAAGAGTACGATGATCTGTACAGTTTATTTAACAGTAGTTCTTCGCGGTTTCAGGCGGATTACAAGTCGCCAGATGGGTCTTGGAGCCATAAAATCTCTGTGGCGGAATCGGATTTTGAGAATGATAATTTTTACCATGGTGCATCCGATGGCAGTACCGAATCTAAAAAGCGTAATTATCAATATATAGGTTCAAGTTTTTGGGAGGTTGCTGAGCAGCGCATCTCATTGGCATTGGAGCGTGAGAGTGAAGAGTACAAGCAGTTTGGTGGCTGGGCCTCTGGTAATGATGCAAACAAATTGGTTGATCGCAATACCCATAGTGTTGCCCTTGAATACCGTCTTGATCCAATGGATTCTGTTACTTTAGCGGTGAGCGCTCGCCACGATAGCAATGATTATTTCGACTCTGCAGATACCCATAGATTTGAAGCCATCTACCAATACAGTGACAGCGTCCGATGGCGTGGAGCTTGGGGCACGGCGGTAAAAAATCCAACCTTTACTGAGCTATATGGCATTTACAGCGGATTTCAAAATAATCCAAATCTGAGTCCTGAGCAGTCACAGAGTTGGGAGCTGGGTTTCGACGCCAGTTTGTTGAGCGATCGCCTGCAAATGGGGGCAACCTTCTTTAATGCCGAGCTCGAGGACGAAATAGGTAGTGATTGTGATGCAAATTGGATTTGCACACCGGTAAATATAGAAGGCTTGAGCAACAGAGAGGGCGTTGAGCTTACATCATCCTTGTCTGTTGATGAAAGCCTGTTATTCACCGCTGCCTATACTTACACTGATTCCACGCAGGCCGATGTTGATGAGGTGCGCCGTGCGAGACATATAGGTAGCATAAATGCTGCTTGGCAGGTGCAAGCGAATACTAAGCTTAATTTAAATATCCAACATAATGGTTCGCAATCTGATGTTGGCAATAAGACTTTGGACGCCTATACCCTAGTCAACTTAAATGCGAACTATGAGGCTAGCGATCAGTTAGATGTCTATTTGAGTTTAAGTAACCTTTTCGATAAGCAGTACCAAGAGGTTGCCGGTTATCAAACCTTAGGTTTTGGTGCTAATCTTGGGCTGCGATACCAGTTCCAGTAAACAAAGGTTAACTCTATGACAGATTTACCATCACAGCAGCAGAAGTCTCATCAGAAAAAGATGCAGAAGCTTAAAGAAAATATTGACGCTTCTACTGAGGCTGCCGATATACAGCGCGGGGTATTTATTCTGCTGACCGGCAACGGCAAGGGAAAGTCCAGTTCCGCCTTCGGTATGATAATGCGCGCCATAGGTTACGGCTATAAGGTGGGCTTGGTGCAGTTTATCAAAGGCGAACAACTTTCTGGCGAAGAGTTGTATTTGCGCGATCACTGTCCTCAGGTTGATTTCCATCAGATGGGCACTGGTTTTACTTGGGATACTCAAGACCGTTCTATCGATATTGCCGCGGCACAGAAAAGCTGGGCGATTGCCGAAAAAATGTTGCGGGATAAGCGCTATCATCTGGTGGTGTTGGATGAGTTAACCTATATGCTCAGTTTTAAATATCTGGATAGGGCTACAGTTTTAGACGTTCTAGAAAATAGGCCGGAAAATCAATCATTGGTGGTCACTGGTCGCGGTGGAGGTTCGGAATTGATAGCGCTGGCGGATACCGTATCTGAGGTTAAAGACATTAAGCATGCCTACAATGCTGGCATTATGGCCCGCAAGGGCGTGGACTATTGAACCTAAAAACCCAAGTTAATCGCTGATATTTTGCGTGAGATATTGAAATGCTATTAAAATTCCAAGTTATTCTGTTCACCCTACAGGTGAATTCAAAAGCGCTACACCGTTTTGCGCTGGCTCTAAAGCCGCAAACCATTGTTGCCTCTCTTGCCAAGGGCTACGGCCATTGCCTGCGAGCGGCGCCTTGCCTTGCGGCCTTATTTCTCAGCGCAAATCCTGTGTTTAACTGAGGTTTCTAAGTTAATTGCGATATTTCTCTGCGCCTGTTTTAGTTTGGATTCTGGCTCTGCTGTTGCCAGTAGTCGCGGTTACCTCACTGGGGGTGGGGACTATTGCTATTTCCAGCGCGGAGATTTTACATAGCTTTTCTAGTGCTGTTATTGGAAGTTCCGGCGACGCTCAAACTAACAGTATCCTATTTGATATTCGCCTGCCGCGCATTCTTCTCGCCCTCTTGGTGGGCGCAGTGCTGGCCAGCACTGGCGCAGTGATGCAGGGGTTGTTTCGAAATCCACTGGCAGATCCATCGCTAATTGGTGTATCCGGTGGAGCTTCGGTTGGGGCCAGCCTGATGATCGTTAGTGCAGGCGGCTTTATTCAAGCCGGTGCGCTCACGGGTTTATCGCTGGTTGCAATAGGCGCTTTTGCAGGTGGTTTTATCGCCACTATTGTAGTTTATCGGGTGGCTACCTCGAATTTGGGCACCTCAGTAACCACTATGTTATTGGCTGGCATTGCCATGGGAGCATTGGCGGGTGCGCTGAATAGTCTATTGAGCTATTTTTCCGATAATGAGATGTTGCGACAGATTAGTGTCTGGCAGATGGGCAATTTAAGTGGCGCCAACTGGTTAAAAGTGGCTGTTATGGGTGCGGTTTCCATCTGGCTTTTAATGCGGTTACCCGCCCAGGCTAAGGCGCTTAATGCGCTTTTATTGGGTGAATCTGAAGCCCGCCATCTGGGCATTGATGTGCAGTCGGTTAAACGCAGACTGATCCTGTTAACGGCACTGGGTGTGGGTGTCAGTGTAGCTGTGGCAGGGCTTGTGGGGTTTGTGGGCTTGGTGATACCGCATATTGTCAGGTTGATAATAGGCCCGGATCACCGCTGGTTGCTGCCGGCATCAGCCTTAGCTGGTGCCAGTCTGCTAATAGTTGCAGATAGCATCGCGCGTGTTGTTGTACTTCCGGCGGAGTTGCCCACCGGCATATTGACGGCGCTGATAGGTGCGCCATTCTTTGTGGTATTGCTAATGCACCAGCGCAGGGAAATCTAATCCATGGCCATGATCGCTGAGAATATATCCCTGCATCTAGCCGGTTTTGATTTGCTGCGAAATATCAATTTAACCATTGAGTCCGGTCAGGTAACTGCGGTGGTCGGACCCAATGGCGCGGGAAAATCTAGTTTACTGAAAGTTTTGACTGGAGATATAAAGCCAACAGATGGCAGGGTTCTGCTCAACGGTCGCAATATATCCCAATGGGAAATGCGAGAAAAAGCCAATCTTTTGGCGATTTTGCCTCAGCACAGTGAACTAAACTTTCCATTTACCGCCAGCGAGGTGGTTGGGTTGGGGCGTATTCCCCATCTTACCGGCTATGGGAAAGACCAAGAAATCACTATAAATGCGTTACAGCTAGTCGATGCCAGTTACCTACAGAGACGCTTGTACACTCAGATGTCCGGCGGTGAGAGACAGCGCGTGCAATTGGCTCGGGTGTTGGCGCAGATTTGGAGTCCCAGTGATTTGGGCCAGCAGTTTTTGGTGCTCGATGAGCCAACCTCTGCCTTTGACCTCTCCCATCAGCAGATGATCTTGGATATAGTTAGGCAGTTTGCCTCTAGGGGCGTTGGCGTGCTGATGGTGTTGCACGATCTCAATTTGGCGGCAAAGTGCGCGGATAATCTGGTGATTGTTAACAATGGTGTTATTGCAGCCCATGGCAGCCCTGATAAGGTGCTATCGGAGCAATTAATTAATGAAGTATTTGATGTGCAGGCGGTGATTGCGCGGCATCCGGTGACTGATACACCGCTGGTAATTACCTGATGTTAAGCCGATTGTTAGCCTGTTTGCTGTGGGTAATAGCGGTACAGAGTTACGCCGCCATTGAGGTAATCGACGACAATGGCGATCTGCTTAGGCTGCAACAGCCGGCAAGTCGTATTATCAGTTTATCTCCCAATATTACCGAAGTGCTTTTCCATATAGGCGCTGGCAGTCGGATTGTCGGGGCTGACGAGTACAGCAACTATCCGCCACAGGCTTTGGAAATCCCCAGAGTTAATAATTATACAGCGGCAAATTATGAGTTAATTCTATCGCTAAAAGCGGATCTGGTGATTGCTTGGCAGTCGGGTAATGGAGAAAAAATAATCAGCCGAATTAGAGAGTTAGGCATTCCGGTATTTGTGGTGGAGACCCGCCAGCTGGATGATATTTCCTCGCTGTTTAAGCGCTTGGGGCAGCTATCCGGCCAACTGGCACAGGCTCAACAGCAAGCCACTGAATTTACTCGAGGTTTAGAGAGGCTGCGCGAGTCGAACCGAGCCAAGGCACCTGTAAGAACTTTCTATCAAATATGGTCCGATCCGCTGATAACTCTTAATGGCCAACATATAGTGAGCAATGTTATTGAGCTCTGTGGCGGTATTAATATATTCGCCGATGCAATCCCGCTGGTGCCCTACGTTAATATTGAATCCATATTGGTGGCTGATCCGCAGGTTATTATTGCCGGTGCTAGCCAAGAACAGCAGTTGATACAATCAAAGAATTGGCAAAAATGGGACAGTTTGTCAGCGGTAAAAAATCAGCATATTTACGCAATACCGGCAGATTTAATGCAGCGGCACTCCAACCGTATTCTCGATGGAGCTCAGCTGGTTTGTGATTATCTAGATCGCGCTAGATCTGTGCAAAGGTCTCAGTAAATAGGTTGCCAGAGCTGTGTAGACAAATGTAGCCTTATTTCTCAGTGCAAAATAAACCGGCCGCGGCGGCGTATTTATGCCCCGATGGGTTATTGCGATCCCTGTCGCATCTACTCTTTAAGGCGTTTATGCCGCATTCTCTTGGGTTGAGCGTCGGAGCCCTGCCGTTTGACAAAGTCTTTATGATATTCGCTGTAAGTGCCTTCAAAAAAGACGATGTCGCCATTATCTTCGTAGGCGAGGGTATGGGTTGAAACCCGATCGAGAAACCATCGATCATGGGAAATAACCAGTACAGAGCCGGGAAAAGAAAGAATCGCTTCCTCAAGTGCGCGCAGAGTTTCGATATCCAAATCGTTAGAGGGCTCATCCAAGAGTAGTACATTAGCGCCTTGCTTTAAGGTATTTGCCAGATGTAAACGGCCGCGCTCACCACCGGATAGCTCGCCGACAAGCTTCTGTTGATCAGTGCCCCTAAAGTTAAATCGTCCCACATAGGCGCGGGATGACACCTCATAATTGGCGCCTATTTTAAGGGTATCCTGTCCACCTGAAATGGCTTCCCATACGCTGTGGCTATCATTCAATGCATCGCGACTCTGCTCCACATAAGCAACTTTGACAGTTTCTCCCAAGCTGATTGAGCCGCTATCTGGATGCTCAGTGCCTGCTATCATTCTGAATAATGTTGATTTACCGGCGCCATTGCCTCCGATAATACCTACGATCGATCCCTTTGGAATGGATAGTGAGAGGTTGTCAATTAGCAGTTTGTCGTCGTAACCTTTGCACAGGTTCTCCATTTGGATTACTTTATCGCCCAATCGCGCGCCCGGCGCTATATAGATTTCATTGGTTTCATTGCGAGTTTGATAATCCTGAGAATTTAATTCTTCAAACCGCGCCAGACGCGCCTTATTTTTTGCCTGACGACCTTTGGGGTTTTGACGTACCCATTCTAATTCCTGTTTGATTGCACGCTGTCTGGAAACTTCTTGCTTGGCTTCAGTTTGCAGGCGGTTTCCCTTGGCTTCCAGCCAGGTGGAGTAGTTGCCTTCATAGGGAATACCATGGCCGCGATCCAGTTCTAGTATCCAGCCAGCTACGTTATCGAGAAAATATCTATCGTGAGTAACTGCAACCACAGTTCCGGAAAATCCTTCGAGGAATTTTTCCAGCCAGTACACAGATTCGGCATCCAAATGGTTGGTGGGTTCGTCGAGCAACAGCATGTCGGGACGCGATAGCAAAAGGCGGCACAGCGCCACTCGGCGTTTTTCTCCCCCGGACAGAGAGGCAATACTGGCATCCCAAGGGGGTAGCCGTAAGGCATCGGCCGCAATATCCAATGAATGCTCTAAATTATGTGCATCCCAAGCATCAATAACCGCCTCTAACTCAGCCTGTTTTTTTGCCAGTACGTCAAAATCTGCCTGTGGATCCGCATAGTCTAAATAGACCTGCTCTAAGCCTTTGAGTGCATCGACTGCTTCGCGCACCCCATCCTCGACATTGCCTCGAACATCTTTAGAGGGATCGAGCTGAGGTTCTTGAGGTAAATAGCCGACGTTAATTCCCGGCATCGGGCGAGCTTCACCCTGAATATCATGGTCGATGCCCGCCATAATTTTAAGTAGTGTGGATTTGCCCGAACCATTTAGACCCAGAACGCCAATTTTTGCGCCCGGAAAGAAAGAGAGAGAGACATCTTTAAGGATTTCTCGTTTGGGTGGCACGATCTTGCTCACCTGATTCATTGTGTAGACGTATTGAGCCATGGAATTAATTATCGATTTAGTTAAGGGTTGGGCATTTAGAGAGGTAATTTGCGCGCCCCACTGAAATTATGCGGGGGTCTTAAGCCTCTCCTTGAGGGGGGATTTTATAATAAAACGACCCATATTGGTTGTGTTGATAAAGGTTTTTTTTCCTTTTGTAACATGCTAGGGTTAGCGGATGCTAAAAAGCATACAAATTAGTACTAGTCCAGTACTAACAATTTTTTAATAAAAACATATGGGGTAACAACATGGGTGCATTAAAAATTGTACAATTATTATCAATTGCGGTAGCAGTAGTTGGAGCTTTTGTGGCTATTCCTGAGGCGGCGCTGGTTATGGTGGTTTTGGGTTTAGTTAGCGGCTATATGGCTGATGAGGCCAATAAAGGCAATAGAACTAATTTCCTTGTATATGCTGTAGCGTTGGGAGTGGTATCAGGAGCAGCTGGAGATCTACCGGCGATCGGTGGGTATATCAGCGATATCATGGCTAATATGAGTACTATAGTTAGTGCGGCAGCTCTTGCTGTTATCATCAACGCGATCAAAGATCAGGCTACTGAATAATTAGCAGATCAATCGTTGCAAAAAAAACCCGCGCTGTTAGCGCGGGTTTTTTTTGGTTTTTTGAATATCCAGATATTTAAGTCAATCCTCCAATTCAAACGACATACCCGCAGAGTTGCTCAGACGCTCTATCAGCGCATCACCCATAGCAGTTGCCGGTGTCCAAAACCCCCCAGATAGATCGGATTTGGCTATGTCGAATGCCATACATAGACCAGCCTGAGTAAGCATTTTAGCGGTGCAGCCGTAACCGGGGTCGCGGTCCCCCGACACTTTAATGCGGGCTTGATGTCGATTATTTGTACCCAGGATGCGAATATCGAAGTATCCATCTGCCTGCTGTTGCTGGCTCGGCCCTTCCCCCGGTTTGGGTAGCAAAAACCTTTGCATGAGTTTGCGCACTGGTTTAAGCATAATTCCCAAAGCAAAGGATGCCAGACCCAATGACAAGCCAAATGCTCGCAGATAGCCCTTTTTACCTTTTCCAGTGAGCATCCCCTCGCCATAAGAAAAATTATCACCATAGGCCATTTTGAGTAGCGCATTGGAACGCAGAACCACTCGCGCGTTGATAGCTTCCATAATAAATGGTGCTGACCAACAGTGAAAATCCTTGTCATAAATTGGTCCTTTGATACGCGTTTGCTTATTTTTATAACTGTGGTCTTCCGGGCACAGCATATAGGGATTTCCCATAGCTCGACGCAGTTCTGGATCTGCTTTTGCGGCAATAAACATCTCAATTACACTGGCAATAGTGCCGCCAGAGGCACCACCTTTCATGGCCTTTACTCTCAGGCTGACCCGATCGAAAAACTGGCCGAATTTCTTAGCACCTACTTGCTGTAGAAAATGCACGCCTAGATCTGAGGGAATTGAGTCAAACCCGCAACAGTTGACAATTCTGGCGCCAGACGCCTTGGCCGCGCTCTCGTACCTATCCATCATGCGTTTGATCCAATAGGCTTCCCCAGTGAGGTCGCAGTAATCGTTACCGTTTTCAACGCAGGCTTTGATCAATGGCTCGCCATACAGCGCATAGGGTCCGATAGTGGAGAGAATCACCCGAGATTGCCTACACATAGCATTGAGACTATCGCTGTCAGAGGAGTCGGCAACAATCACAGGCAAGTCTTTGGCAGCATCACCCAAAGTTGCTTTTAGCGCCCTTAACTTGGTCTCAGATCGGCCCGCGATAGCCCATTTAATATCTTGAGATAGACCAATTTCATCAAAAAGGCACTTGGTCACAATTTGCCCTACAAAGCTGGTGGCCCCGAATAATAGGATATCAAAAGTTTTTGTGTCCATTGGTAGTATCCTTTTCCCTGATGGTGATTTATATTTCCAAATTGTTGATCGAGCGTTCAAAGCGAGTTTTAATTTTATGTTGCCGATTCTTTACTCATTCCGGCGCTGCCCCTATGCAATTAGGGCGAGAATGACTCTTGCCTATGCCAGTATAACGGTTGACCTAAGGGAAGTCTTTTTAGCAGATAAACCAAGCGCTATGTTGGATATATCGCGCAAAGGAACAGTGCCAGTGCTGGAGCTTGAAGGCTCTATTATTGATGAAAGCATAGAGATCATCAACTGGGCTCTACAGCAATCTGATCCAGATGGCTGGATAAAGGCAGAACTGCATAATGATGCCACGCAGTTGATCGCAGAGAATGATAAAGACTTCAAGTATTGGCTCGATAAATACAAGTATTGGGATCGATTCCCCGATCGGTCGCAGCATTTTTATCGCAGTGGTGCAGAGCAATTTGTGGCGCGGCTTGAGAGCCTGCTGGCGGAAAATAACTGCCTTCTAGGCACACAGCTCAACGTCGCTGATATTGCAATATTCCCCTTTATTAGGCAGTTTGCTTTTGTCGATAAGCTCTGGTTTGACAGTGCTCCGTACCCCAATGTTCAGCGCTGGCTGGAATGCTTGCTGGCATCCTCATTATTTGTCCAATCCATGCATAAACAGCCGCTATGGCGACCCGGGGATCCCTGCCGGAAATTTCCAGCCCCCAGACTCGCAAGCTGATGTAGGGTCTTACCCTATCCTGTTGGAAAAAACAGAAAACTTTTCTGGAGCTATTGGCATCGACTTGATAGGATTCGGAGAGATGATTCAAAAAACTTGATGGATATTGAGATGCAAAACATCGTTAAATCGGCAACGCAGTCCCTAAGGTCAGCGCTGCAAACTATACAGTACAGGAATGATAAAGCAGCTGAGGCGACGGCGTCAGCTGTCGCCGCAACGAATAGAGGAGGCAGGTCTATGATAGGGTCCGGTGCAAAGATAGAGGGCAAATTAATCAGTGATGAAGATCTAATGATTCAGGGTCAAGTGAAAGGCAGTGTCACGGCAAAAGCTAATGAAGTGATAGTGGGAGTCAAGGGCAAACTGACCGCTGATATTCAGGCCAAGGTGGTTAAAGTCGAAGGCACAGTCAGGGGAGATATAACCGGTAGTGAGAAGGTGATTATCGCTAAGACTGGCAATGTTGTGGGCAATATTCGGGCACCTAGAGTCAATTTAGAGGATGGAGCCAAGTTTAAAGGTAGTATTGAGATGGATCCGGAAGACATGACTCTATCTGGATTACAGGCAAAATCAATGCCTGAACCCAAGACTCGACCTCTGGATATAGATGCCAAACAGGTCGGCTAAGACATTCCTCAAGGGGGTCGAACCCCCGCCAATCTTCCCGAATACTGATCAAATAGAGAGTCAGAGGCCAATGCTGAAATCGGTTAAGCGTGCATCCGGAAATAGCCCATTAGAGACAGTGTCCTCTTCCCTGTTGTCAACGGTGCTCGAGCCGCCAGTGGAGGAGGGGAGGCTGGTGGTTCTGGATATGGGTTTGGCAGCTCCCTCGACAGTAAGATTTTTCAACCAATCCAAATGCAGGCTGCATTTTACTGCGCTGATTGACTCTGAGTTAGATAAGTACAATCGAGAAGAATCCAGTTATGCTGAGAGAGTCGAGCAGTTTAGTGCGGCTTTAAATCTTCAGTCTGGCATCAAAATTGATATATTTCTGTTTTGGGATCTGTTTTGTTATTTGAATAAGTCTGCGATAGATGCGCTGATGGAAGTGCTGTCGCCCTTTGTTCACGATGCTTCTCGAGCCCATAGTATTGGGCTGTTAAACGCACGTCAGCAGATGCCATTCTATGACTATGGGGTAACCTCGGTCGACCAGCTATCACAGTATCCCAAAACCACTTTCCAGCCACCTGTCTATGTGCATTCTCGGCGTGATTTAAATAGCCTGTTAGGCTGTTTGAGCGTTGATAAAAGCTGTTTGCTTGCCGATGGTCGTGTTGAAAATATTCTGCTGGTAAACCGCTAGCAGAGGCGGTTATTGATTGACCGACGGGTTTATCTGGGGGCGCTGTTGTCGGTGAGATAGAGCGCAACTAATCCACTGTAAAAATCAAAGAGAAGAGGCTATGAAACAGGGGATAATAATAGGTGCTAGTTCAGGCATTGGTTGGGAGTTGGCGGTTCAGCTTGCCGCCAAGGGCTTTCAATTGGGTTTAATGGCGCGGCGTACTGATCGCCTTGAGCAGTTGCTAGATAGTCTGCCTGGAGAGCACTTTATACAGAGCACAGATGTTTGCAACGCAGAACAGGCCCAGCAGGAACTTACCACCCTGATAGAACGCATGGGCAATGTTGAACTTATTGTTGTCAATTCTGGCGTTGGGCGACAGGAGAAAAAGCTAGATTGGGTAGTAGAGCGGGAGATGATAGATGTCAATGTGCGAGGTTTTGCGGCCATGTCGGTGATGGCGATGAACTATTTTGTAGAGCGCGGCAGCGGGCATCTAGTGGGTATATCTTCCGTTTTCTCTCATGTGACAAGTGGATTAATGCCTACTTATGCAGCTAGCAAAGCTTTTGTATCCAGCTATCTCAATGGCATAAGATCGAGGGCGCAATACTCCGGCTTGCCAATTACTATCACCACGGTAGAGCCGGGGTTTATTGACACTCCGATGGTGCAGGGTCGACCATTTTGGATGGCTACTGTAGAGAGGGCGGTTGCACAGATGGTTCGGGGGATACTCGCCAAGAGAAACCATGTCTATATTACCAAGCGCTGGCGGTTGGTTGCTTGGATGCTCAATATTACGCCCCAATGGCTGATGCGAAAATTATTTTAACCGCAACCTAGTGGGTCTATTTATTTGTGGCTTCTAGTCAGTCCTTATAAGACGGATCTATTTTTTCAATCAGGCGAGTTAGGGCGTCAAACTCCAGACCACCGGCGGGACCACCCATAGTCTGCAATGTCATAAGTTGTTCCGTCTTGGCGAGAATTTCGGCCCCCACCGGAATATTGGCCCTACCGGTAGAATCGGTTGCCACCTGAACTTCGCAAGCGCGCTGCAATCCCCACATGCTTTGGAACGCTTCCGGTATGCAGTGACCACAGGTCAGCAAGCCATGGTTGCGCAGGATTAAAATATTTTTGTCCCCCAAGTTGTTCACCAGCCTAGGTTTTTCATCATCCATAACCGTAATGCCCTCAAAGTCATGATAGGCGATGCGGTTATGTAGGAGCGCCGAGTAAAAATTATCATGGCGCAAGCCCTCCTGAGTGCAGGCTACAGCCATGCCGTCGGTGGTATGAGTATGGGCAATACACTGTACATCGGGACGGGCAGCATGAATTGCGGTATGAATGATGATACCGGCCGGATTTACAGCATAGGGGGTATCCTCGACTATCTTGCCCTCTATATCTACTTTGACTAGATTTGAGGCCTTAACCTCACTGTAGTGCAGACCATAGGGATTGATTAAAAAATGCTCGTTGTCGCCCGGGAGCTTGACGGTAATATGGTTGTATATCATTTCAGACCAGCCCATATAATCGAAGATCCTGTAACAGGCGGCCAGTTTTACTCTTAGCTGTTGTTCTGTTGGCGGCATTATTTAGTCCTCTTTACAAACTGCGTTAAAATTACAATTTGTTGTCCATTCACCCGCCCTTCAATATGTTCAGCATTATTGGCTACAAGCGAAATATTGCGCACCGGCGTTCCGCGTTTGGCGGTAAAACCTGCGCCTTTGACAAGCAGATCTTTTATTAATGTTACCGAGTCTCCTGGCGAGAGAACAGCTCCATTGCTGTCTTTATGGACCACATCGTCTTCAGCCTGTGAGCTGTCACTCTCAGCCCAGCCCAACGTATCATCATCCAAATAAAGCATATCAATCAGTTCTTGCGGCCACGCCTCATCGCGTAACCTTGTCAGCATCCGGTAGGCCATTACCTGCACTGCTGGAATCTCGCTCCACATACTTTGATTCAGACAGCGCCAGTGGTTGGCATCCATGTTTGCTGGATTATTGATCTGATCTTCACAGTTGTCACAAACTAATATTGACTGTTCAGCACTAGCATCAGTATTGGGTGGGATTGGGTAGATGACTAGGTTGCTACTGGAAGTGCATAGCTCACACGCTGAGCCACTCCGAGTATGGAGACTCTTTTCTATGTTCATAGGGGGGTTAACTTGATTGTTAATATCGGAGGCTCAGTATATAGCCAACCCGACCTGAAATATATTGAGACCTTTGCGCGGCTAGAGATTTTGCCGCCATGGGTTGTTAATATCGTACCCATTCGGTTATTTATGATCAATGCTCCAAATGCCGGCACCTCGAGTAGCGATAAACAAAAAGATAAAACAGTAAAGCGCAGCCAGTTCGCCGTGATTGACGATTGGAAAGAAAGAGTTTGATCCATGCACTAACCAATAGGCCACCGCCATGGCGCCACTGCAAAGAAATGCCGCAGGGCGCGTCAATAGGCCGAGCATAATCAGTGTCCCACCAATCAGTTCTATGGCCCCTGCAGAGGCGGTTAGTGTGCTGAGCGGCCCATAGGGATAATCCTGTGGAAAGTTAAAGAACTTTTGCGTGCCGTGCCATAAAAACATAAATCCAGCCATTATTCTTAATAGTGCGTAGGCCTGCTGTTGGTAGTTATCCAGAAATTTCATAGTAATGCCTCTTGTTTATCCTTAATTTACGCCACCTAGTGAGAAGTGGGTTTGTCATTGATAAAACACTGCCACAGGCCTGAAGGTTCCCAGATTTTCTTTAAATCTGCCTCCGCATGCAGGCGATCTTCACCCAGAATGGCCGTTCTATATTGGAAAATAAAGCAGGACACACGCATATTGGCCGCGCAGTGGATCCAGAGTCGCTGTTCTCCACGGTTTTGTATCTGCGAGACAAATTGTTCAAAGTTTTGTTCTGTGGGGTTGTCGAAATCCACAGGGATATTGATATAGTGCATACCCAATGCAGTCACAATGCCGGCTTCATTCTTTAGGGCATTTTCGGAATTGGGTGGCGTCAGATTGATGATGGTTGTAAATCCGGCGCTCTGTATAGCTTGGAATTGGTTTTTAGTGGGTTGGCCAGAGGTGGCCAAATCAGGGTTGATTGGCAGATAATTAAAAATGGAGTCTAATTTATTTCCCCGCACACTGATACCAGTGAATTTTTCTGCCAGTGTCAGGCTGTAACCGAGAACCGTTTGCAAAGTTCTCAGATCGAAATTCATGCGCAGGCGCCTGCATGGATCAATGCCTGAACATAGCTGGTGGCCTGTTTATGTTTCTGAATCACCTGGACTATGGTCATACCGTTGGGATTTTTTGAATTGATATCGTACCCCGCTTGGTTAAAAAAATCGACAAAGCTAATAAAATTATCTATATTCATGCCCCGATAGGCCTTTTCCAATAGATGAAAATCTTTATTGACGCCCTCTGGGGGTTGGTAGTCGAGAAAGCTCTTTACCCGTTCCTCATCAAATACTTCGCCGAGTATTTTTTGTTTATCTTTTTTTAATGCCATAGTTGTTAACCATTCCTCTTAGAGCATTTCGCTTAATTTTTGAGCCAGTATCTGACTGACCTGCTGTGGGTTGGCCTGGCCCTTTGATGCCTTCATTATTTGCCCCATAAAGCCACCGAGTTTTTTCTTGCGCTTGTCGGGATCGGTATTGATATAGTCCTCAACCATCGATTGATTGGCGGCCAGCACCTCATCTACCATCGCCTCCAAGGCACCGCTATCAGATACCTGTTTTAGACCGCGCGCCTCGATAATCTGGTCGGCATCGCCTTCTCCTGCCCAGATTCCCTCGAATACCTCTTTTGCCATTTTGCCACTGATCGTACTATCGGCAATTCGCACTATCAGTGCGGCAAGTTGTTCAGCTGACACTGGACTGTTGTCGGGGCTGAGATTGTCGGCGTTGAGTCTGGCGCTTAACTCACCAGTGACCCAGTTGGCAGTTAACTTGGCATTGCCAGATTTTGCAGTGGCCTGTTCGAAATAGCCAGCCATACTGGTATCGGCGCCGAGAATATTGGCATCGTATGGGGATAGTTGGTACTGCTCTATAAAGCGCGCTTGTCGGGCGTCTGGAAGCTCTGGTAGGTTGCTGCGAAGTGTCTCGATACGCTGATCGCTGAGTACCACTGGCAGCAGGTCGGGACAAGGGAAGTATCTGTAGTCATTGGCTTCTTCTTTGCTGCGCATGGAGCGCGCGGTTCTGGTTTCACCATTGTAAAGACGGGTTTCCTGAAGCACTGTGCCGCCGTCCTCTATAAGATCTATCTGCCGTTCTACCTCGAGATGGATTGCCTCTTCCATAAACTTAAAAGAATTAAGATTTTTGGTTTCGGTGCGCGTACCCAGTTCCGTGGTGCCCTGAGGACGAACTGAGATATTGACATCAAAACGCATACTGCCCTGAGACATTTCGCCATCACAGATGCCCAGAGAGGTGACTATGCTGTGTAACTTTTTGGCGAAAGCCACGGCCTCCTGCGAGTTGCGCATATCCGGTTCAGACACTATTTCAATCAATGGTGTTCCAGCGCGATTCAAGTCGATACCAGACATGCCGTGACGGAAGTTTCCTTCATGCAACGATTTCCCCGCATCCTCTTCAAGATGTGCGTGGTGGATGCGAACTGATTGGCTGCTGCCATCGGCCAATTGAACTGCCACAGTTCCGCGACCCACAATAGGTTTTTCCAACTGTGTGGTCTGGTAGCCTTTGGGCAGGTCCGGATAAAAATAATTTTTACGCTCAAATACAGAGGTTTTGCTAATTTCAGCATCGATTGCCAAGCCAAACATGATCGCGTAATCAATCGCCTGTTGGTTAACCACTGGCAATGTGCCGGGCATGGCTAAATCAATGGCACAGGCCTGAGTATTTGGCGCGGCGCCAAAGGCAGTGCTAGCGCCTGAGAATATTTTGGTTTTAGTGGCCAGTTGTACATGTACTTCCAAGCCGATAACGGTTTCCCAATTCATCACTGGATCCCCTCTGGTGCCAGCTTGTGCCAATCGGTAACTTGCTGATACTGGTGAGCGGCGTTGAGCATACGCGCTTCGTCAAAATAGTTACCTATAATCTGCAGTCCGACTGGCTTGCCCTCCACCACACCGCAGGGCACAGACATTCCGGGCAGCCCCGCCAAGTTAGTGGATATGGTATAGATATCCTCTAAATACATAGCCACTGGATCATTGCCTTTGGAGCCAAATTTAAAGGCGGGCGATGGACAGGTTGGACCCATAATAAGGTCAACCTTTTCAAAAGCGTTGACGAAGTCCTGTTTAATAAGTTGGCGAACTTGCTGAGCCTTGCCATAGTAAGCATCGTAATAACCTGCAGACAGGCAGTAGGTGCCGATCAGAATGCGTCGCTGCACTTCTTCGCCAAAGCCCTCTGCCCTGGTCCTGCAGTAAAGGTCCTGAAGGTCTTGTGGATTGTCACAGCGATAACCATATCTAACGCCGTCAAATCGCGATAGGTTTGCCGAGGCCTCAGCTGGGGCAATAACATAATAAGCGGGCACTGATAGTGCAGTATTGGGCAGGCTTATTTCGATAAGTTGTGCACCCTGATTCTCATAATGGGTCAACGCTGCGCGAACTGCCTGTTCTGTATCTGGATCCAGGCCTTCTGAGAAATATTCTTTGGGCACGCCAATGCGCAGGCCTTTTAACGAGGCGTTTAAATGGGCACTGTAGTCAGGCGTGGAGCGATCTACTGAGGTGGAATCCTTGCTATCGTAACTGGCCATGCAATTGAGTAACAGTGCGCAGTCCTCTGCAGTACGGGCCATTGGCCCCCCTTGATCGAGGCTTGATGCAAAAGCAATCATACCCCAGCGCGAGACGCGCCCGTAGGTAGGCTTTAAGCCGGTTACGCCACACAGCGCCGCCGGCTGACGAATTGAACCTCCGGTATCGGTGGCTGTGGCACCGGGAGCCAAGCGTGCTGCAACCGCGGCAGCAGAGCCGCCAGAGGAGCCCCCCGGAACGCAATCTGTCGACCATGGATTTTTTACTGGCCCATAAAAACTGGTTTCATTTGAGGAGCCCATGGCAAACTCGTCCATATTGCTTTTGCCGAGCATGACCGCACCACTGTGCTGAAAATTTTCAATCACTGTGGCGTTGTAGGGTGGAATAAAGTTATCTAGCATCTTTGATCCACAGCTAGTGCGTACGCCATGAGTGCAGAAGATATCTTTATGCACTAAAGGCACCCCGCAGAGCGCTGGCGCATCGCCCTGAGCCAGGCGTTGGTCGGCGGCCTGTGCAGCTTTTAGGGCCTCGGCTTCAGTCACAGTGATTATGGCGTTGAATTCTGTATCTAGGCTCTTTATTCGCGTCAACAAATACTGAGTCACCTCAGTGCTGGAAAACGCTTTATTTTTAAGGCCTTCTACAAGCTCGGCAATGGTCAGATTGTGCATTTTATACTCGGGTAAATTTTACGATACTAAGTCAGTCATTCTTGAGGGTCGATTCATTAGTCAATTACTTTAGGAACAAGAAACAGGCCGCCTTCAGTGTCTGGCGCTATGGCTTGGAATGCCTCCCTCTGGTCAGTTTCGCTGACCTTATCCTCTCTCAAGCGCTGCGATTCCTGCGTTGGATTAGCCACATTGTCCAGCCCACTGGTGTCTGCAGCCTGTAATTGATCGACTAGGTCCAGCACGCTGCCCAACTGCTGTGAAATCTCTTTGATCCGATTATCATCAATGGCAATGCGCGCTAGGGTGGCCAGATTTTCAATTGCCTGCCTTTCTATACTCATTTCGAAATCTTCGTTTTCTAGGGTAAGCAGAATTTTACATCATCTAGTCTGTTTAGGTTAGGGGTTAAAGCTAATAACAAACTATAATTGCAGCCTCTGGAAGGTTAAGTTGTAATTTTTTGCTACTAGGTTGCTAAACTGAGATAGAATGACCCCATTAGCTGATAGCGACTGACAATTTTTGCACTTGCCTTCCGCTGAATGACCTGATAGTTTCTATCAGCTAATCTTGAACTGCTTGTCTGTTTTAACAGCTCACCGACGGAATAAAAAAATGGTGTTCAAAAAATTTCTAGGTCTTTTTTCCAGTGATCTTTCTATCGATCTCGGGACTGCAAATACGCTTATCTACATGCGCGAGAAGGGAATTGTTCTAAATGAGCCCTCTGTCGTGGCAATTCGCCAACAGTTTGGCGAAAAAAAGGTTGAGGCCGTGGGCGCTGAGGCGAAACGTATGCTCGGTAGAACCCCTGGCAATATAACCGCCATACGCCCTCTTAAAGACGGCGTGATTGCAGATTTTCAGGTGACCGAGAAAATGCTTCAGCACTTTATTAGAAAAGTGCACTCGGAAAGCTTTGTGCCACCCAGCCCCCGCGTGCTGATTTGCGTGCCTTGCACGGCTACCGAAGTTGAGAAGCGCGCCATCAAGGAGTCTGCGTTCAGTGCCGGTGCCAGAGAAGTGTTTTTGATAGAGGAGCCTATGGCAGCGGCGATTGGTGCAGGTCTGCCCGTCGAGGATGCCGTGGGGTCAATGGTGGTGGACATAGGTGGTGGTACCACAGAAATAGCTATACTGTCTTTGAATGGTGTTGTTTTCTCAGATTCTGTGCGTATCGGTGGCGATCGATTTGATGAATCTATCTGTAACTATGTGCGCCGTAAATATGGCAGTGTGATAGGCGACAGTACCGCAGAGAGAATAAAGATGGAAATTGGCACTGCCTACCTTTCTGAAGAGGTTAGAGAAATCGAGGTTAGAGGTCGAAATCTCGCTGAGGGTGTGCCCAAAAGTTTTGTTCTGAGCAGCGATGAAATATTGCAATCACTGCAAGAGCCCCTGTCGGGAATTGTGCAAGCAGTGAAGCGTGTTTTAGAGCAATCACCGCCAGAATTGGCGTCCGATATTGCCGAGACCGGTATTGTTTTAACTGGTGGTGGTTCGTTACTAAAAGATTTAGACCGCCTGTTGGCAATTGAGACTGGGTTGCCGGTTATTTTGGCGGAAGAGCCCCTTACCTGCGTTGCTCGAGGCGGTGGTGAGGCGCTTGAGATGATGGGTAGCAAAGGTTCAAGTACATTGATGTATTAGTGAGCTTAATCTCTTAAGCTTCTTATGCTAACTGTTTGAGGGCGGGCCCATTAAAAAAGTATTTGTCAATTCGTCCTCTGTGGTGCGGAAAGCTTTTTTTGCGGTTTTATTGGCGACCCTGCTTATAACGTTAGACAGCTATACCCCCTGGTTTGAATCATTTCGAGGTCATTTATCCAAAGTGACTGTTCCCCTTCAATTAATATCGAATTTCCCCAGTCGCATTGGGGCGTGGGTGGATTTAAACACCACATCTAGAACTATATTAGAACAAAAAAATGCCAGCCTTGAGAAGGAGCGGCTGATACTGCTGGGGAAATTGCAACGCAAAGCAGAGTTGGCAGCTGAAAATTTGCGCTTGCGCCAACTCTTAAATGCCTCAGAATTGTTGATGGACAGCGTATTGGTGACTGAAGTAATAGGCATTTCCCCAAACCCTCTAAATCACCGAGTAACCATAGATCGAGGTGCAGATGATGCGGTTTATGTCGGGCAGCCGGTGTTGGATGCCGAGGGATTGATGGGTCAAATTACCCATGTCTATAAGAATTATAGTCAGGTGTTGTTGATTACTGATTTAAATCATGCACTGCCAGTGCAAGTCCTGCGCAATGGGTTGCGTTCGATTGTAGAGGGGACCTCAGATTACCATGAAATGAGCTTGCGATTTGTATCGCCGACCGTCGATATAGCAGAGGGCGATCAGCTGGTAAGTTCTGGGCTGGGCGGCCGATTTCCAGTGGGTTATCCGGTTGGTACTGTGGCTGAAATAAGTCAACGGCCTGGAGAGAAGTTTATGGATATCAAAGTCATACCTTTAGCCAAGCTTGATCGCAGTAAACACCTACTGTTAGTTTTCAGGCTACAAGATGGAGACCAGTCCAAGGGGGGTAAGTGAAAAAAATTAGCACGGCCCAGCCGGTTTTAGCAATGTTGCTAGGGGCTATTATTTTACAGTTAATACCGGTCTCTGGTGAATGGCTTGCTTGGAAGCCAAATTTTTTGCTGTTAGTGATGATTGCCTGGGTGCTGTATTTTCCCGATCGATATGGGATTGAATTTTCAGTGGTAGTTGGCATCAGTGCAGACCTGCTTTTTAGCTCAACGCTTGGCTATCATGTTTTAATCTTTACAATTTGTGGGCTGATCGTGATTTTCTTTCATCGCGTTATTGCCTACCTGCACATGGGACATCGGGTTGTGCTGGTATTTTTATTGGTAATAGTTGTCGAGCTCCTAAAGGCCATGATGAATTCGCTTGGCGATATTCCTGTGTTTTTGAAGCATATTCCCTATCTCGCTGTTATTTCTAGTCTGTTTTGGGTTCCATTGGATAAAGTGGTGAACAGGTTTTATTTGCGCCATAAGTGAGTATTAGATGAAGGTGAAATAATTGTTAGATTACGACTTGATTCTTGCTTCGGCCTCTCCTAGGCGCGCCGAGATACTGACCCAGATTGGCGTCAATTTTGTGGTTGTTCCAGCCGCTATTGACGAAACTCGTTCTCCCGAGGAGTCCGCTCTTAAGTACGTGGAGCGAATGGCCCTAGAAAAGCTTCAAGCAGTTGTTGGCAAGCGCTCGGACAGTCTCCCAGTTTTGGGGGCAGATACTGTGGTGGTACTGGGTTCGAGAATTTTTGGCAAGCCTGAGAATGCGGATGATGCGCGGACTATGTTGAGCGCGCTTTCTGGCAACTGCCACCAGGTGGTTACCTCGGTGGCAGTGGGCAATGGCAAAAAATACGCAGCGTTAATCTCTAAAACTGAGGTAAAATTTCGCACTATTTCCACCCGGGAATGTCTTACCTATTGGAAAAGTGGGGAGGCTCAGGATAAAGCGGGTGCATACGCTATACAGGGGTATGGGGCTGTATTTGTCGAGAGCATTAAAGGTAGTTACAGCGGGGTGGTTGGACTGCCCATCGCGGAGACGGCGCAATTACTGCGGCAGTTTAAGATTCCCGTTTGGCAAACTTAATGAGATACTGCGCGCAGTAATCAGAGTCGCAGATGGTCGATATTGAGATCGTGATCTGTACAGTTCGACTCTGTATTGAGAACCTATTTCCCAAAGATCAGTTTGATATTATTCCAGCTTGAACCTAGAAGCCTCAGTTGGACACAGGATTTGCGCTGAGAAATAAGGTTGCAAGACAAGGCGCCGCTCGCAGGTAATGGCCGTAGCCCTTGGCAAGAGCGGGAACAACGGATTGCGGCCTTAGAGCCAGCGCAAAACGTTGTAGCGTTTTTGAATTCTCCTGCAGGCTGCACAGAATGATTTGAGTTTTTAATGGCATTTCAACATCTTACGCAAGATATAAGTGATCAACTGAGGTTTTTAGGTTGAAGGACCAGATGGTTAACAGCTTGACTACAACAATGAAATTATTGGCTCGTTGGCTTTGGCTCGGGATCTTTCTTTTGATCGTCGGGACGGTAATTTTTATCTTTTTGGGGCGACAGACAATTGGCAGTCTGGATCAACTCCGGCCCACTATTCAATCATTTATCGCATCTAGCACTGGTATGCAGGTCAATCTGGGAGAGCTCAAGGGCGAGTGGCCCCAGCTGATTCCAATTGTAGACGTTGCCAGTATTGAAATTGTCGATGCAGATCAGGCCCCTATTCTCAGTCTCCAACAGGGCCGAGCAGATCTTGATTTATTTAATACGATCAGATTCAGAACGCCTATTTGGCGCGAGTTAGTGATTGAAGAATTGGATATTAATTTTGTTGAAGATGCCACGGGCCATTGGCGCCTGAAAGGTTTTAGTGGCGAATCTGATTCAGACCTAGATATTATCATCCAGCCATTTTTGTTTAGTCGACTTATTCGCTTAAAGTCAGTGTCAATTAATCTGCAATCTTTTTCAGGTAAAACGCTCCAAGTTTTCGGTGATGAAATGCTGATAGAGAACGATGCAGACTTTCATCGCACTCAGTTATCGCTGAGTTTCTCCAGAGATGATACGCCTGCCTATGTTGTATTGGAGGGCCATGGAGATCCCTCTGATTTGGAGTCATTCCATGCCGAGGGCTACCTTAAGTTTGAGCAACTTAATCTGTCTGAACCGCTACTTGCCCTGACCAAGTCCTTAATGCCGGAGCTATTTGAAAACCTCACCCAATCAAAAATAGAAGCTGGGGGAGAAATCTGGGTTGATATCCATTCTGGTGGGGCGCTAGATTTTGAAGGAGATCTAGCGGTGTCATCTGTGCCTCTCAACTGGTTGGCCGACGTCCCCCCGATCTCCGATGTCAAGACAGAGTTAACCGGTTGGTATACGCCGGGACAGGATTGGGGTGCGCGGTTACAGGCTCTTAAATTTGATTGGGCTGCTACCCGTATTGACCCTTTCGATATGCAGGTTACCCAGCATCTGGGATCCAGTTGGCAAGAATTTGCTATTTCTGTCAATCATTTGGATTTGACATTGTTGAGCAAACTGTTGCGAGAAACACAAATTCCGGCAACAAAAATATTAGGTATTTTGGATAAAATGCGTCCAAGTGGAAGCCTCTCCTCGCTCAGCTTGGGTAAAAATGAACGTGGCTATTATGTGTCTGCCAACCTAGATGGTTTGCATATACTCCCCTATAAGAGCGTACCTGGGGTTAAAGGTATCAATGGCTATCTTGAGTTGCATGGGGGCGGTGGGCTGTTTCATATTGCAGATAGCGATGGTTTTGAGATCTTTTTTCCAAAAGTCTATCGGGATTATTTATGGATTGATCAGGCTCAGGGCAGCGTTTACGTTGACTGGCAGTCAGCTAAAAATGTTCTGTTAGTGCGCAGTGATCCGATTGCAACCAAAGTTGCAGCCGGTGAAAGTCAGATAATGTTTTCTATTGAGCAGCCCCGGCCCTCTGGGGGGCGCGCGCCAGAATTTAATTTGGTTATTGGCGGTCGTGATTTAGAGGTAAGTCAGGGTACAACTTTGCTGCCCTATAAAATGCCTGAAGCGCTCTCAAAATGGATAAAGACTGCGATTGCGGACGGAAATTTGCAGGAGTTTGGTCTGCTGTTTCGCAGCGGCCCCCCCAAAAAAAATCGACTGTCTAGAACAACTCAGTTAATGTTAAATGCTGAGAAAACCGAGATAAAATTTCATCCACAGTGGCCGCAATTAAGTGACATTAATGGCTTATTTATGGTCGATGACGGCACTTTAAGTTCTCAGGTCTCCTCTGCTGCATTGGGACGGGCAAGCGTAGTTCAAGCGACAGCTAAATACAGTCCTTCGCAGCCGGTCGAGCAGCGGAGACTGATCGTTGATGCCTCTTTGCAAGCGGGTCTGTCTGAGGCGATGGATATTCTAATCCATTCACCTCTCAGAAAAAAACTGGGTCCTATTGTGGATTGGCACTATGTTGGTCAAAGCCAAACACAGGTGCACCTTGAAATTCCGTTGGCCACAGGGGCGGCTCAACCCCCAATTTCTGGAGACTACCAGATTTCTTCGCTTCTCAATAATGCGCTTGTCTCGATTGCCGATTCGCCTATTGAGCTAGAAGAGATCTCTGGTGCAATTGAATTTTCCTCCGAGAGCGGTCTGTATTCTGACAATTTGATCGGAACTCTGTGGCAACAGCCACTGAGTGCAAAAATATTTAAATCGGATAACCAGCAAAAAGTGGCTCTTAAAACCACTGTGAAACCGACCAGTTTGAAGCAATTTATTGATTTTCCTTGGGGTAGCGTTGTCTCTGGTGTCATTCCTGTCGAGGGTACGTTGAATATTGATTTGCAACACCCGGATAGGCCAGTAACACTGCATCTCGCTAGTTTGATGCAGGGCACAGAATTAACAATGCCCGATCCACTGGGCAAGCCAGCAGAAGAGGCAAGAGCGCTGGGCATCACTCTGTACTTCGATCCAGACTTTAATCGCCTAGAGGGCAATTTAGGGGATTTGTTGCTGACCGATCTTTATTTCCAACAGGGTGGTTTCCAAAAAGGGCTGGTGAGCTATGATCGTTTGGCGACATTGCCTGAGAATGGCGAGTTGTTGGTGGCGGCCTACCTGCCCACCACGGATTTAGCCATTTGGCAGCCGGTAACTACGCTGTTTTCGGGCAATAATAAAGATGTAACAAGGCTATGGAATACAGTTTTTGATTTTCAATTTGATCATTTGAGTTTGGCAGCTGTTGATATAGAGGCTATTGGTGCAGAAGTAAGAGCCTTGGAGGCGGGCATTCATGTGGCGTTCACTAGCAGTTTAGCTGATGGTCAGGTGACTTTGCCATGGGATAAATATCGCGCGCCAGTGGTTGACTTAACCAGACTCCAGCTACCGAATTTGGCGGTTAAGGATTCGACGGCAATAGATCCAAGACAGTTTACAGCACTGGATGTCTCGGTGGATCAGTTCTCTGTGGGTGAAAAGGCCTTCGGCTCCCTATCTTTTGAGTTGCGACCAGAACTTTCGGGGGCAGCTTTTAATAATATTTCAGGTAATTTATTTGGACTGCGTCCCGGTATATTTGAAGCTGAAGCGCCGACTGAATTTTTTTGGGGCTACGATGGGCAGGCTCATTTAAGCAAGATCGTGGGTCCAGTGGGTGTCGACAATATAGGTGATCTATTTCGTGGTCTCGGTATGCCAGAGGTTCTAGACAGCAAGTCAGGTAAACTCTATGTCGACCTCTCTTGGCAGGGAAAGCCCTGGGCTATCAGTAAAGAAAACCTCAAAGGTGATTTTAAAGTCAATTTGAGCGATGGTAGCTTTTATCGGTCTCCCCGGGGAGCGGGGGTGGCTCTTAAGGCGATCAGTCTTTTTAATTTCGCCAACTGGTTACGTCGATTGCAGTTGGATTTTTCTGACGTAGTAGGTCAAAAATTAGCCTACAACAGCTTGGATGGCACTCTGAGCTTTAATCAGGGGGTGTTCAGTCTGGATGAGCCGCTAAAAATGCGTATGCCCTCCGGACGCATGAGTATGGCAGGCGACTTCAATCTTATAGATGAAACCGTTGATGCGCAGCTAATAGCCACACTGCCGGTGGCGACTAATCTTCCCTGGTTGGTGGGCCTTGCCGGCGGACTACCTGCTGCTGTAGGTGTTTATATCACCAGTAAACTTGTGGAAAAACAGGTTGATCGGCTGTCGAGTATCAGCTATACCCTGTCTGGTCCCTGGGACGACATTGAAGTGTCGGTCAATGAAATTTTTGCCGCTGAGCTTCCAGAAACCTCAGGCCTTTCAGATCAGTAAATGCGAATTATGGAATGACAATGAATGGGATAATCAGCGTTGCCGCCATACAGTCAAGGCCACTAAAAACCCTTGATGCTAACTTAAGTAATGTTCAAGAATTACTGGTTGAGGCGGCACGTCGTGGCTCAAGAATAGTGGTATTGCCAGAAAATTTCGCCTATTACAATCAGTCGGATTTACAGTTGATAGGCCGCAGGGAAGCGACTAGTTCTGGGCCGGTAAGACAGTTTTTAGCTGAGCAGGCGAAGCATCTTGGGATGTGGATAGTTGGTGGTACAATACCTGTGATTGATGGCTCCTCGAAACCTTTTGCTAGATCACTGGTATACAGTCCCAGAGGCGATTGTGTTGACTATTATGACAAGATCCATTTATTCGACGCCGATATTGAATCTGCGGCTACTAAAAGTAGTTATTCTGAATCAGACCACTACAGTCATGGACGGCTGATTAAGACTGCTATGACCGATTATTGCAGGCTGGGTCTAACAGTGTGCTACGACCTCAGGTTTGCTGCTCTGTATCAACAACTTGCTCTGGCGAAGTCGCAAATTGTTGCTGTCCCAGCTGCCTTCACAGCAATTACAGGTAGAGATCATTGGGAGCTTCTTTTGCGAGCTCGCGCGGTGGAAAATCAATTTTTTGTCATTGGTGCTAATTTGGTGGATCGAGATAACTGTTCACGTGGTTTGTGGGGTGGCAGTGCGATTATTGATCCCTGGGGTACAGTTTTAGCTAGTATTGAAGACGGAGTTGGCGTGGTGACTGCCGATATTAATTTGACAATGATTGATCAGGTACGGCTAAGAATGCCGATGCATCAGCACAAAAGGCTTAACTTTCCCAGTTAGTCAGCTAATTCTTTGAGGTATTTAAATAGTTTGCGACTTGCGGTTGGCGGCTTTTTAAGCTCTATTTCTCGGTTAGCCTGCCTTTGTAGGTTTCGCAACTGTTGTCGATCAGCATCTGGATAGATTGCTATCAGTGCCTCGATGGCACTGTCGCCCTCATTAATAAGGCGTTCTCTCCATGTCTCTAGCTTGGAAAAATGCTGTCGGTAGGTCTGAGACTGATGATTGAGTCTATTCATAGACTGCTCAATCTCTGCGAGGTCTAAATTGCGCATTAATTTGCCGATATACTGGATTTGACGGCGCCTAGCATCACGATTTTTTAGTCTCCGAGCCTCGTAGATGGCACTTTTAAGAGATTCATCGAGGTCAAATTTTTGCAAATGATTCTCGGGCATATCTACTAGCTGCTCACCCAGATTCTTTAATTTTTGGCTATCTCTTTTTAGCTGAGATCTACTAGGAATACCTAGTGTGGGGTCATTTTTTTGTTCAGACATCAGGTCAAAAATATTGCGGCAAGGCCGAGAAAGGAAACAAAGCCGACAACATCCGTAATGGTGGTGAGTATCACTGTCCCTGCAAGCGCTGGGTCAATCTTCATCAGTTTTAGCAGTATTGGCAAAAGGGTCCCGGAAAGTGCGGCTGCCATTAGGTTGATAACCATGGCTAGACCAATAATAAGGGCCATGGTGGCATCTTGAAACCACAGGGACACGATGCAACCCACAACCAGTGCGTAGAGCAGACCATTGATAGCGCCCACCGCAAATTCTTTACTGAGGAGCCAGTTTAAATTTCCACGCTCGATCTGCCCCAGAGCCATGCCCCTGATGACTACGGTCAATGTTTGGCTTCCGGCAACGCCCCCCATGCTGGCCACAATAGGCATTAAAATGGCCAGAGCTACCACCTTATCCAGAGTGGCTTCGAAAAGGCTAATCGCAGTTGAGGCAAGGATTGCCGTCAGTAAATTGACGCCGAGCCATACGGCGCGGCGCGGTGCAGTTTTACCGATAGACGAGAAGGTGTCCTCGGTATCTCTTAAGCCAGCCATTGCCAATAGGGAGTGGTCGGCATCTTCAACAATAACGTCGACCACATCATCAATGGTAATGCGGCCAACAAGGTGCTGATGGTCATCTACTACCGGCGCTGATACCAAATCGTGACGCTGGAATAACTGTGCCACTTCAGAATCGGTGAGATCGACGTGAATAGCGCGAACTTGTGTATGCATTACTTCCCTCACGGTGGTGTTGGGAGGGGAGATCAACAACTTGCTCAACGGCAGGTTACCGAGAAATTTGTCGTTGCGATTTACAATAAAAAGATTGTCTGTAATATCTGGAATTTCCTCAAAGCGACGTAGATATCGAAGCACAACATCCACGGTAATATCGGGTCGTACCGTAATGACTTCGGTATCCATTAGCCCGCCGGCAGTATCCTCATCATAAGTGAGTACTGACTCCACACGCTGTCGATCCTGCACAGACATAGCTAGCAGGACTTCTGGAATAACTCGATCAGGCAGTTGCTGAAGAATATCTACAATATCATCTACATTGAGTCCCTCTGTCAGTGAGGCGACCTCAGCGCTGTCCATTTCACGAAGAAATTCCAGTTTAATTTCATCGGACAACTCGTGAATGACTTCGCCTGATATTTCTGGATCAACTAACTCCCAGAGGATACGTCGGAATTTGGGCGGTGCAGTTTCTAATTGGTGAGCTACATCTGGAGGGGATAAATTATTGAGGATATGCCTAACCTGATTTAATGTGACCGAGTCGATCGCGTTACCAAGTCTCGCTAGTAGATTGTTGTGATCTGCTGTGTTGGTCATGCACCTATTCCCTCAAAAAACCGTTGAGTAGCGGTCATTGGTCGGTAGTTTAACGGTCTATGACTTCAATCGGTAGGTTTTCCTTTCCCTAGATGCTGGTTTAGTAAAATATATAGGAATTGCTTAGTCGACCCTGAAAATCGCCTAACACAATGATATTTATAATTAAATTATCTAAAGTGACTGATTATTTCGATTGAGAACTCATCTACAGGGAGCGATTTTTAGGTCGAATTTTGTTTGCAATGCAGAGAGTCGACTACTTACCTTCCCCAAAATAGTCCGCTAGCAACTGAGTAATTTCGTCACAGGCATGGGTTTCGTCGGGCCCATCAAACTCAAAAAGCAGTTCAGTGCCTTGACTGGCGGCCAGTAACATTAGGGACATAATGCTTTTGGCATCTATGAATGGCGGCTCTTTTCCTGTTCGTATAGCAGATTCATAGCGCCCAGCTGCAGCTGCCAGTTTGGTAGCAGCTCTGGCATGTAGTCCAAGTTGATTGACTATGGTTAAATTGCGTTGGATCATAGTTTTGGGCTATTCCATGCTAGCTGGTTAATTCTTTGTGGATAACTTGCACAAACTGATGCTGGTTCGAAAAGTGCTCATGAAGCCGATTGGCAATATAGACAGAGCGGTGCTGACCCCCGGTACAGCCTATAGAAATTGTGAGATAACTGCGGTTGTTGGACTGAAATTTGGGAATCCATCTGGTCAGATAGCCAATAATATCTGCCAACATGGATGCCACATCCACCTGGCTCTCCAGAAAAGTAATTACATCGGCATCATGACCGGTCTGAGTGCGAAGTTCCATTTTCCAATAGGGATTGGGTAAGCAGCGGACATCGAATATAAAGTCTGAACCATTTGGCATGCCCCGTTTAAAACCGAAACTCTCAAACAGGATAGACATATACTGTTGGCTATTTGGGACAACGGTATTTTTTATCAGATCTCTTAATTGATGGAGCGACAGCCCCGATGTGTCAACGGTCAGATTGGCAATATTTGCGATCGGGGACACCAGTTTTTTCTCGAGATCAATGGCCTCCCTAAGTCCTATTGAGCCACTACTCAGAGGGTGCTTGCGTCTAGTTTCACTGTATCGTCGCAGCAGGTCTGACTGTTGCGCTCGCAAGAAAATCACATCGACCTCGACACCAGAATTTTCGATTGTATTTAAGATCTTAGGCATCTTGCTGAGATCTCCAACCAGGTTGCGTGCGTCTATCCCCACGGCTAATTTCAGTTCAGTGTCACCAACTTTAAGCTGATTAATTAATTCCGGAAGCAAGCTTGAGGGCAAATTGTCGATACAGGTAAATCCAACATCCTCAAGAATGTTGAGCGCTGAGGTCTTGCCGGACCCCGAATGCCCGCTGATAACAACCAGTCTCATGGTTTTTTTGTGCGCTCCAATTCAATCATGGTATCGAACAGTTGTTGATGGCTGTTACATTGGCGGAGTAATTGTCGCGAATGGTCATCCTGCATGATTGTAGCAATTCTTGCCAAAGTGGACAGGTGTTCGTCATTTTTTTCTTCGGGCACCACCAGTGCGAAAACTAGATCTACTGGCTGGTCGTCCACAGCATCGAAATCCACTGGAGCTGCAAGTTTTGTTAAGCAGCCATAGATTCTTTTTACCCCAAGAGTCCTGCAGTGAGGGATGGCAACGCCTTTTCCTATGCCCGTACTGCCCAGCCTTTCGCGGGCCACGAAATTATCAAACAGTATTTCTGACTGTTCACTGCCACCGCCCAGCTGCGTACTTAACAGTTTTGAGATGTTTTCAAGTACGCGCTTTTTACTGCGACCAGAGAGATGGCAGTCAGTTAACGCCAGAGTAAGTACGTCAGAAATTTTCATGCCTAATTTAACGGTCTCTATGCTTTTCTTTGTGTTTAATCAGTTGGCGATCTAGTTTGTCACTCAGGGCATCGATTGCCGCATAAAGGTCTTCATGTTCTGCATTTGCGAATAATTCTGCCCCAGAGATATGGACGATTGCCTCAGCTTTTTGGATTAGTTTGTTCACACTAAGGATCACTGCGGTGCGGTTGATTTGCTCGTAATGGCGTTCTAATTTGGATAGTCTCATTGTGACGTAGTCACGAATTGGATCAGTAATATCTAAATGATGTCCGCTGATGGTCATTTGCATACTTTTCTCCTTTCTATGCTCCGTTTTTAAATCTTTTTCTGTGGCTTGATGACGGAATATTCATATTCTCGCGGTATTTGGCAACGGTTCGCCGAGCTACCTGAACTCCCTGATCGGCCAGCAGGACGGTCAGTTTATTGTCGCTTAAAGGCTTAGAAGATTGCTCTGCAGCGATCAACATTTTCAGGATAGCGCAAACTGCGGTGGAAGAACACTCCCCTCCATCCGCTGTGCCCACATGACTGGAGAAAAAATACTTAAGTTCATAAATACCCTGAGGTGTGGCTATGTATTTTGTTGTTGTTACCCGCGATACAGTAGACTCATGGAGATCTAGCTTTTCGGAGATATCTGAAAGTACCATGGGTTTCATAGCTATTGGGCCATGATTCAAAAAGCCCTGCTGAAAATCAACGATAGTCATTGCCACCCGCATCAATGTGTCATTGCGGCTCTCTAAGCTGCGCAGAAACCAGCGTGCTTCGGTCAGATTCTTTTTAAGAAATTGGTTTTCAGAGCTGTCGTCAGAGCGTTTAATTAGATCAGTGTAGGCCTCATTGATTCGCAAGCGAGGGATATTGCTGTCATTCAGGCGAACGCGCCAAGTTCCAGCGACCTTTTCAACATAGACATCTGGAACTATATATTCTGCACTGTTAGATAAGAGAAACTCTCCGGGGTGAGGATTCAATGTGCGGATAAGTGCTAGGGCCTCTTGAACTGATTCTTTGCCAAGTCTAGTTTTCTTAGCTAATTTGTTGAGCTCGATTGAGGCAATATCTTCCAGAAAACCTTCCGCGAGAATTTTTGCTTCGTGCAGATAGGGAGTTATGGGGCTGAGTTGATTTAATTGAATAAGCAGACATTCCCTGATGTTGCGGCCAAAAATACCAGGAGGGTCGAACTGTTGCACCCGTTTTAGAACGGCGATTAACTCATCTTCTCGTAAATTTTCTTGTTCTTCCCGACGATTAATATGTGAGGTAATTTCTTGGATGTCTTCTGAAATTAGCCCACTATCGCTGACAGCGTCAATAAAGACCTCTGCAATTTCCCTGTCGCGCTCTGAAAAAGGAGTCAGATTTAGCTGCCAAAGCAGATGATCCTGAAGTGACTCAGTCACCTGATAGACAGTCTCTAGATTGATTCCAGCATCGCTGCCATAGGTTTGGAAAGGGGTGTTTGAGACATCACCCCAGCTTGCGTTTACCGGCAGATTCTCAATTTTATCGCTTTCCCAAGAGCTTTCAGCTTCCGTCACTGTGGGTTCGGTGGCATCCTGAGCCTTAGTGTAAAGTCTCGGATCATCGCTATTAAAGTTTACATCTTCCGTGTTGTCGGGGCTGAGTTTGTCTTGCTGTTCTCGATGGATGGCAGGGGAGGCCTCCCCCTCATCTGTTTCTAAAAGGGGGTTGCTGTAGAGTTGCTCAACAATTTCCTGCTGTAGATCAAGAGTGGACAGTTGCAACAATTTGATCGCCTGCTGCAGTTGCGGTGTCATGGTCAATTGTTGGCTAAACTTTAATTGAAGGCCTTGCCGCATAATTTCCAAAAACTATCGATTGCTGTTCTTTAATGGTAGTGCTGAAGTGGTGGTTAAAGCAATATTCGGCTTGATTATTTGTGAATATCACATAGTGAAGTGTTCGCCCAAATAGGTTTCTCGCACCTTCTGGTCAGACAAAATATGCTCTGTAGTTCCCTCCGCGATAACATGGCCCTCGCCGATGATATAAGCGCGTCCGCAGATATCTAGGGTTTCGCGAACATTGTGATCGGTGATTAAAACGCCAATGCCAGTATCTCGAAGATGACGAATAATATCCTTGATATCGTTGACTGAAATAGGATCTACGCCAGCGAAGGGTTCATCCAGCAGGATAAATTGTGGGTCGGTTGCGAGCGCTCGGGCAATTTCGACCCGCCGTCGCTCTCCGCCAGAGAGGCTCATTCCTGTGGACTTGGCTAAATGAGTGATATGAAATTCGTTGAGTAGCGTCTCTAATTTTTTATGGCGCTGTTGACGGGTTAAATCGTTTCGAGTTTCTAGAATAGCCAAAATATTATCGGCTACATTGAGTTTTCTAAAAATAGAAGGTTCTTGAGGCAAGTAGCCCAAGCCTTGGCGGGCGCGGCCATGCATGGGCAGGTTGGAAATATCTTTATTATCAATACTAACGTGACCGCCATCTTGCCTTACTAGGCCTATGGTCATATAAAAGCAGGTTGTTTTGCCGGCACCGTTAGGTCCGAGTAGGCCTACCACCTCTCCACGATTAACTAAAAAAGAAACATCTTTCACAACCGGGCGCTTGCCATAGGTTTTCGATAGATGATGTGCCGCTAAAGTAGTCATTGGGAGTCGCTCTCTTTTTGTGTTGAGGCGCTGGGCTGCACAGTTTTAGAGGCTGCGGCTTGCTGCGAAGGTGGAATGACTAACTGAATGCGCTTTTGCTTGCTTTGATTGTCGCCCTTCGCACTCCAGGTTCCATCTTCTAAGTTGTAGCTAATGCTATTGCCTGTGATTAGCGTGCCATTGCGGGACAGAGAGGCATCTGTCGTTAGGTTGATTAACTCCTCAGCGGGCATGTACTCGAGGGTCTCTGCGCGCGCCAGCACCCTACTTCCCAGCTTGTTAGACTGTTGGTAGCTAGCTGGGTTGCCAGTGCATAGAATTCGACTGACTTTGTTATTTTTATAATGAACAGTGACTTGATTGGCATCAATTACCATCGAGCCCTGACGAATAGTAACATTGCCTGTATATTGGGTCAGGCCGGTTTTTTCACTTCTCTCAGCGACGTCTGATTCCACAATAATAGATTGATATGAGTCCCCAGGCATTGCCGATAAGCCAAATGAAAACACCAGAGTGGCGGCTATCAGTATTCTAAATAGGTTCATAAATGGCTCGTACGCTAGATTCAATAGCAAAGATCTCAGTTTGGAAATCAACGGACAGCGTTTTCCCGGTTATTTCAGCCTGTGGAGTTTTTAACTGCACGCCATCATATGCTTTAGCAGTGCTGCTGGGAACGGAATATGTCAACCTACCTGATGTTAGCAGTGTTCGGCCAGCTGTGGTTTCCCAGCTTGCATTAACCTGGCCTGTAAACTCAAAGATCTGTGTCTCCTTAGAGAGACTCCCGCTGTTGGCAGTAACGTTTAGTTCACCGGATTCGTCGACCATTTGCTTTGCCACAAGGATTGGTTTTTCTAAGATAAGCTGGGACTTTTTATTGAAAAACGACATTTTTGAAGATTTTAGGCTGAACTGCTTATCGCCATCTTTTGAAAACTTATAGCTGGTTATATTCATCATATAACTGTCTGCACTGGGCAGTTTGTCGACCTTGCCGGTCTGTGGTCGCAAGAAAGATTCAGGTGGACTATCCCAGACCAGCAGGAAACCTCCAGTTATCACTACAAGCCCGACCGAAAAAAAGAATTGCTTTTTCATTGAAAGGTTGCCAAAACTGATCCCAGTTTGCCTTGCGCCTCAAGTATTAACTCAGCCACCTCTCTAACCGCGCCATCTCCACCGCTTTTTTCAGTTTGCCAATGTGCTTGGCTGGCGAGGGTGGCGCTACCATTGGCTGGAGTAATGCCCAATCCAACCCGTCGAATCACCGCCAGATCGGGCAGGTCATCACCGACAAAGGCAATTTCCTCTAAGCCGATTTCCATGTGCTCCATCAATTCAGTCAGCGCGGTCCATTTATCTTCACGGCCCTGTACCACAGGGTCCAATGAAAGTTCGTCGGCTCGCCGTTGCAACAGAGCCGAATTTCGGCCGGTAATAATCCCAACCTCAATACCACTTCGTTGCAGCAGCTTTATCCCCAGACCATCTTGGATATTAAACGCTTTTAATTCTTCGCCACTATTTCCGTAGTACAGTCGACCATCGGTTAACACGCCGTCCACATCAAGCAGCAATAACCTAATATTTTTGGCAGCTTTGAGCACAGATAAGGGGTAATTTTCATTCATCAGACCACCCCCGCGCGCAAAATATCATGCATATGTAGTACGCCTATTGGGTGCTGTAAATGATCCTCAACGATTAGCGCTGTAATACTAGATTTCTCCATCACAGTTAATGCCTCTGCCACAAGAATATCATGGCTAATGGTTTTTGGACTATCTGACATAACATCTTGCATAGTGGCAGAGCTGAAATTGATTTTGGCATCAATAACCCGACGCAGATCGCCATCGGTGAATACGCCCAGCAGTTTCCCATCAGAATCCACTATTGTGGTCATTCCAAAGCCCTTCTCGGTCATTTCCAGCAGGGCATTCTGTAGGGGCGTTGCGGGAGTTACCCGCGGCACCTCGTGATCTTTATGCATAATATCGCTGACTTTCAGCAGTAGCTTGCGACCCAGTGTGCCTCCGGGGTGAGAGAAAGCGAAGTCTTCAGCGCTAAAGCCGCGCGACTCCAGAAGTGCAATCGCCAGCGCATCGCCCATCACCAATGTCACAGTGGTACTGGTGGTTGGCGCCAAATTTAGCGGGCAGGCCTCATTGGCGACAGCCACATCAAGGTTGGCGCAAGCAGCCTCGGAGAGCGCTGAGTTAGCGTCACCGGTCATACTGATCAATGGAATGCCCAGCCGTTTAATGAGTGGCAAGATAGTCATTATTTCAGCAGTATTTCCAGAGTTGGAGATAGCAATAACCACATCATTTTTTGTAATCATTCCCAGATCGCCGTGACCGGCTTCGCCGGGATGAACAAAAAATGCGGGGGTTCCAGTGCTCGCCAAGGTAGCGGCAATCTTGTTGCCTATATGTCCAGACTTACCCATGCCTGTCACCACCACCCGGCCTTTACAGGCCAAAACCGTTTCGCAGGCAAAGGTAAAGTCATCATTGATTCGACGACTGAGCTCGCCTACAGCTTGAGCCTCCATTGCAACGGTGCGCAGCCCGGATTGAATAAAATCTTGTTTCGCCATAAATTTTAAAGTCTTTTTTTCCAGCGGTGCGACATTATAGGGCAAAAATGCAGCGCAGTGTCTAAGATGCGCCTGTGCCAATTGATAGCCACAAAACGCAGTAATAGAGGCAGTAGGCAGACAGCAAAATTAAGCCAACGGTTTTAGATAGCGTAGCCTTATTGCGATTGCCACGCAGGGCTCTAGCCAACAGCAGTACCATCAGTAAGGTCATGCTGGCCATTGCTATATAATCTCGGGCAAACACCGCGTCATCAAGGCTGATCGGTGCAATTGCACCGGCAGCGCCCATCACCAGCATTATATTAAAAAGATTGGAGCCAATGATATTGCCCAAAGCTATATCGTGATGCCCGCGCACTGCACTGAGCACTGATGCTGCCAATTCAGGCAAGCTGGTGCCAATGGCAACAACGGTCAGTCCAATAACAAGTTCGCTAATGCCTATAAACGTAGCAATTGATTTAGCACCCCACACGGTTATTTCAGCACCGGCCAGCAACACAGCCAACCCCAAAATAAACTGCACTGTGGCACTGCTCGCGGAATAGGCGACAATATTCTGGGGTTCCACCGAATCGGGATGGGATTTTTTATATTTCACAACTACTATCAGTAGCGGAGCCACTAATAGCACAAGCAGCAAGCTCTCTAATTGACCCAGAACGCCGTTGTAAAGGCAGATGCCGGCCAATCCTGTAATCAACAGCAGGACCGGGCTCTCCTCCTTTAACAGGTGCCGATAAACTGGAATCGGCGCGATCAACAGGGTAATCCCCAATACTAGGCCTATATTGGCTAGATTTGATCCCAGTGCATTGCCGATTGCCAGCTCACTTGAACTGTTTAAAGCGGCATTTATCGAGATGATAATTTCTGGCGCCGATGTGCCCACAGAGACAATGGTTAGTCCAATAACCAGAGATGAAATGCCCATTGAGCGTGCAAAGCTAGCACTGCCGGCAACAAACTTATCAGCACCCCAGATAAGACCAATTATGCCAAGTATTAGTGCGCTTGCGGGTAGGTATAGTGAGGCCATTTTGTTTTTAGCAATGCTCTCTGTCTGGTTTATTCAATAGGTTCGGAATGGTATAGTGCGCATCGTCT
>JANXGQ010000085.1 GCA_024959305.1 Porticoccaceae bacterium
CGGGTACAACGGGTACAACGGGTACAACGGGTACAACGGGTACAACGGGTACAACGGGCACAACGGGCACAACGGGCACAACGGGCACAACGGGCACAACGGGCACAACGAGTACTAGTTCAACGTCTGGTACTGAATGAGCGTCACAGTTATAAAAAGGGCATCTCTGATGCCCTTTTTAATGGGCAGGAAACCTTTATTCTAGAGCCTATGAATCGACTAGTACTGTCATTTGTGTGTGTGTGTATTGCGGTGCCGTCAATGGCATCCGATTTTGGTACCACTGGACTAATCGATATCCCCACTGCTCGTATGGCCTCTGATGGCACACTCACTACCACCGCAGCAATTCAGTCACTAACAAATTCATATTCTATTACCTACCAAGCCACGCCGTGGCTAGAGAGTACTTTTAGGTATACCGGTTTTAATGAGTTTTTTCATTGGGATCGTAATTACGAGGCAAAAATTAGACTATGGGAAGAGCAAGACTATCTTCCTCAATTTGCAGTAGGGATTCGAGATATGATCGGAACAGGTATTTGGGGTTCTGAATATTTGGTTGCCTCTAAAGAGGTAGGTCATTTTGATTTTACTCTAGGCATGGGTTGGGGTCGCTTAGCCGGTAAGGGTGATTTCAACAATCCATTGATTCAATTCTCAGATCGCTTCGCATCTAGGCAGACTGATGTGGGCCTTGGTGGAAATCTATCAAGTGGCTCTTTCTTTAGTGGCAAACAGGCGGGGTTTTTCGGTGGTGTTAAATATCAGCCAGACTCTTTACCGCTTTCGTTTATGCTTGAATATAACCCCGATCAGTATGATTATGGATTTCAAAGAGGAGGGACTAGGCCGAAAAGTCCTATTACTGCAGCTGTAAAGTGGGATGCAGTCCCCGGAATTTCGCTCACTCTATCGCGCCAGCACAATCAAGAATGGGGTATTGAGCTTTCGGCGGCTCTAGATACCAAGTCACTGCCACCAAAGCCAGCCAACAGGTTGTTTCGATCAAGTCTGGATTATCCCGCGAATGAACTTCCGACCGGACTTAATAACCAAAGTTGGTATGACACTCTGCTGTTCGATGTTGAGCGTTCGGGGATTTTATTGTTAGAAGCCACCGTAGATGAGTCATCTCACAGCGCTACAATCGTAATGGGTAACCTGAGTTACCCATTATGGGCTGATGCTGTCGCAACCATGGCAAATTTGGCAGATCTGCATCTTCCCTCAACGGTTAATGCGTTTAATATTGTGATTGAGGAAGAGGGCCATCGATTGCATTCAATAGGATTGCGTCGCCCTTCACTGGCTTATGGCCAGAGTGGCCAGTTAGTGGAACGTGAGATTAGGGTAGAGCCCATTAAGCCCCTCAATTTTGTTCAGCACAGAACCGATTTTGTGCAGAAAAAGGTATTTTTTGATGTTAATTTATCCAATCGACTTCAATTATTCGACCCTGATGATCCAGCACGCTACCAGCTCTATACTAAAGTAGGGCTAAGCTTAGCCTTGCCAAAGTCTTGGTTGCTAACCGGTGCCTATGGGTTTGATATTACCAATAATTTTAATGAGAGCAATCGTATTGATTCAGGCTCGGTTTTACCTAGAGTGCGCTCGGATGTTGTCAAGTACCTCACAGATGGAGACACCGGACTTGATTCCCTGTACGCAGAAAAACGCGGCACCGCTTTGGATGATATCCACTACCGACTGTTTGGAGGAGTTCTAGAGTCCATGTATAGCGGGTTTGGCGGGGAAGTGTTATACCAACCATATCAGTCTCGCCTAGCCTATGGTTTGAGCGCGAATTGGGTGCTACAAAGGGATTATGATAAAAGTTTTAAGCACCTGGATTACCACACCATCACAGCCTTTGCCAGTGTCTACTGGGCATCACCCTTTTACAATTTTGATGTTGCAGTTCATGCGGGTAAATATCTAGCCAAAGATGTGGGAGCAACCTTAGAAATCAGACGAACTTTTTACAATGGTTGGTCAGTTGGCTTATGGGCAACAAAGACTGATGTCTACGCTGAAGATTTTGGTGAGGGCAGCTTTGATAAAGGCATGTATTTTAGCATCCCGCTCAATGGCTTTCTTGGAACCAGTAATAGAAGTAGCTACAACATACGGCTTCGCCCTATTCAACGTGATGGTGGCCAGCGTTTGGAAGATTTTAGTGGCAACATCTGGTGGGATACCCGCGATGCGCGTTATGATGCCTTTAGTGATATGACCAAGAGGTTAACCCCATGAGATTATTGAGAGCTGCTTCCTGTCTATTATCACTCGCAATATTGAGTGGTTGCAGTGTCCAATCTAGTCAGCTGTCTGCTGTCATGGGACTTATAAAGGGTCCTCCACTGGATGTGTCTAAGAATAGTTGGTTGGTGCAATATGCAGATTATGAGGCGATAGTTTATGCTCTAACCGTGCCTGAGGGCACACTGTTCGCTAATAAAGCTGGGGATGAGGTTTTGTTTGATGGCTGGTCAATACGGAAGTTGAGAGGGATGGGCCGCCGCGGATTGGAATATCAAAACACTGACGCTGATAATGAGCGCACCTTCAAGCGGGGCCATCGGACGCTAGCTATCCATCTTTGTGATGATTGGCAACAACAACAGCAATCTGGAAAGAAGCGTTTTTCTCAGCGTTGTGAAGATGCAAAGTCATATATCAACAGTATTTTGGTGTCTGAGGATGGTAGTATTAGTGTTATTCGACAAGTTGTGGATGATAGATATACCGCTGTAACCTTAACCAAGTTAAATTAACTCTGTTTAAACCTATTTAACGTTATCCTTGAGAACATAATGTCCATGTTTAAAACTTTTAAAGAAGTGATCTATCAATGAGTGTTTGATAGGATCTTTGCAATTGTCGGGTTCTAAGTTTTGTTCTGCTACATAGGTGATATGTTCATTGTCATGAACTAAAACATGATACCAAGGTTTGTTTTTAGGTGGTCTTGATTTAGCAACAAATTCGTACCAAGCTTCAGTAGATTGAAACTTCTGATCAACATCTACAATTACCCCACGATAGCCAAATAATTTGTGGTGGATAAGCTCTCCAATAGATAATTTGGCTCTATTTATATTGGTTACTGTCCCCAATTTAATACCTCGTAATCAAGTGCCATGATCGTTTAGCCGCTGCGTTATGTGGACGGTCCATATACCCATTTCTGACATTAACAGCCCTTCCAGCACCAAATTATACCTGCACTCTAGCAAAGCTGGGCACTATTCCGGCAATCAAGCTGCCGATAAAAAATAAGCCTAGGGCGTTCAGTTGCAGGCCCAAAACATTATTCCCAGTGATACCACTGTAAGCAGCAAGGGCTAAACCGCCAGCAATAAGGCCAACACCCAGCAAAAGGCGCCAGACAGCGGGAATTTTGCTATTAGCAAAGGAGGCCGACTCAAAGCGCAAGAAAATAGCCACAAAGGGTGCAAGACCCATGATGAAAACCAGCATCCAGACTGCTCTAGCCAGCCACCAAGCGCTGCTGACAGGCTCAGCCTGCAAACCAACTCCGCCAGCCAGTACAGCCACAGCAAACAACAGCAGCATCACTGTGCTGTGCCATAAAAATACCGTCATGATCATGCTGTTTAACAGCACCGTCGCGGTCCACAGGCGCAAGCTCTGCAATGCTTTATTTAAAGCGCCTTGCACCGTCAGCACAAAACCAAACTGCAAAGCCGCCAACGCTAAAAGAGGCAGATGGGGCGGCGTGGTGTTAGTCACCTCAGCACCGGGCACCCCCACCAAACTCAACGGCCAAGGGCCAAATTTGATCATCCCTATTAGGGCCAAAGCACCGAGTAAGCACCAGGTCAGTGAACTAGCTTTAGATGCACAGCGTCCGTCCAACCAAACAAAACCCAACTGATGAACTGCCAACCAAACAAATAAATAATTTGCCCAACCCAGAGCCTTTAAATCAAAGTAAAAATAAAGTAAGTCTCCACCAATTGATAGCACAGCTAGAGCCACTATAGTTAGCATGCCCCAACGCTGCCAAGCCATTCGCGCCAGTGGCGCTAAAACCACAATCACCGCATAAATCGCTAAAAACCAGGTTGGCACCAAGGCAATCTGGGAGCCGACCTTAAGAACCTCCGCCGCGACTCCCACCTGATGAGCTACAGCCGCGGTCAGTGTCCAAAACAGCATGAGTATAAATACCGGATACAGCAGTCGCCGCAGACGTGTGCTCAACCACTCCCCGTAAGATCGACCGTTTCTTGCAGCGGCATCCCAGGTAATACCATTAGAAAAGCCGCCAACAAAAAAGAATATAGGCATAACTTGCAAGCCCCAGGTCAACCATTGCGTCCAGGGCGCTCGCGCCAATATATGGTCCATATGCAGTCCAGTTGCGTCCATGTAGGGCGCGGCCATCAACCAATGACCAATAACCACCACCAAAATAGACAACGCCCTAAACAGATCGGCGGCGCGGTTTCGAGAGTCTGGGGTTTGTTGGGCAAGGGCGGCGGCGCGTTGCCATAAACTGCTCATAGCTTATCTCCGTGGCCAGTGAATTGGCGTTACCATAGGGCTTCTGGACAGCCAATAACTCAAATGAGTGCGACTTTTGTAATTAAACCCTCTGGTTGTCAGTCAATAATTTAAGAGATTAAATACACCGCTGCAACTGCCAATCAGCGCCAAGCTATTAATAGCGCGGAAGCACTATAAAATCAAACGACTCTGACCCTGAGCTACTAACAATAGGCAATTACACAGATTTAGTGATAGTCTCGGAGAGCAAAATTGCAAGGCAGTCAAGCAAAATTACAGCCGCAAAAAAAAGCTTTAATGGTGAGGCCGGCACTGCATCTTCTCTATTGGATACTGGCACTCTACCTTCAAGATATATTGCAAGCTTTGCCCCAAAGCGTCCTCCCAAAATCACACCGGGCACCGTAAACGCCAATAAATACCATGGAATCCCCCCGAGAATAGTATGGAAGAGAAAACCTGCAATGGAACTTACCGCTAAGACAGCGACACCCGTTGCTATTGCCACATCAACTTTTAGCCTATAGATAAATAACAAATATAAAGCGACCACCTCGCCAACCCCGATGGCAGTCCATCCGGTCATTAACCCTCCAATAAAAGCTACAACGATAAAGAGCCATGTTGAATGGCTGTGTGAAAACGAAAAAGAACCCTCGGTGCCAGATTCTTTGTATTTAATCTCTAATACAAGGGCAATAAAAACACCCAGTGAAATCAATGCAAATAATGGCTTTATATAACTGGAGGGGACCACCCATACAAATGATGCGAACCAAACACCGATAATGCTTGCGACAGATGCCACAGAGAAGGCTTTTATATCAATATATTTACGCCCCCAACTCAAGGCACCGGAAGTCATTCCAAATGCCTGAGTGGCAATACTGAGTTTCAGAGCAACAACTGGTGCTAATTTATACACATAGATAAACAGAGGCATAAAAAGGAACCCGCCTCCAACCGCCGTTGCATTGGCGATCGCCGCGGCAAAGAAAGAAGCCAATGTCAAATAGGCTCTGCTTCCAAATGCATAGTGCGCAGCTACAAATGAAATAGCCAACAACAGCAATATTTTCAACAAAGACTTCTTATGAATTTTTTTTGCTAACCTATAAATCACCAGCTTTATCCTTCTTTAAACCTAAAAACATCCGTTGATCGCTTATATCTTGCGTAAGATTTTGAAATGCCACAAAAAATACCACCCATTCGTCTAATAAAGACAGATCAAAAGCCCTGAAGTCCCTGTATTTACTCGTTGCAGATTATAATTTAAATTATCCGATATTATACTGAAATAGGCTTATTTAGTTCCCATTTAATCGCTTTTTGCGCACCAAATTGGCGCAAAACACCAGTCATTTCAACACTGAGTGCCAAACAATTTAGAAATTAGTGACATATATCTTGCCTCATTCATGCTATATACTCCGAAGCCTAATAAGTCTCCATAATAAATAAACTACCTCCAAGTTGTTTTGCCATGCGAGCCACCCAGCAAATTTTTCGAGTTCGGCGTCAGTATAACCAATGGGTTGCCAACCAGACCTTGGAAGATTATGCACTGCGCTTTACTGCCAAAACCGCCAGACGTTGGAGCGCCAAACAGGTCGCACTTACCGCACTGGGAGCAACGGCATTTATGGCTCTGGAGGCAATTGGCGGTGCCATTACATTAAATTATGGCTTCTTTAACGCCTTTGTCGCCATGCTCACTGTTGGGGCCGTTATTTTTATTACTGGTTTTCCAATCAGTTATCACGCAGCCAAATATGGTGTAGATATTGATTTGCTGACACGTGGTGCCGGCTTTGGCTATCTTGGCTCCACCATCACCTCATTGATCTACGCATCATTTACTTTTATTTTTTTCGCCATTGAGGCGGCCATAATGGCAATGGCATTAAAAGCCCTATTGGGTATTCCAGTCACTATTGGCTATGTGATCTGTGCCTTGGCGGTTATACCCATAGTGACCCACGGCATTACCTTTATCAGTAAATTTCAACTGGGCACTCAACCGGTATGGCTGGCGCTGCAATGCCTAGGGCTGTTTGCAGTTATGTATTTTGAAGTCGACAATATTGCGCAATGGACCGATTACCAAGGTATTGAACAGGTTCCGAGCACTCTGCCAGGGGGCTTTAATTTACTGCTATTTGGCTCCGCTGCCTCAGTGCTGTTTGCTCTGGTTGCGCAAATTGGCGAGCAGGTTGATTATCTGCGGTTTCTTCCACCCAAAGAGAGCACCTCATCATTGCGCTGGTGGAGCGCTCTGATCCTTGCGGGGCCCGGCTGGATTTTTGTCGGCATTATTAAGATGTTGGCAGGCTCCTTTCTGGCTTATCTTGCATTTACCGGCGGCGCTAGCTTAGAGATTGCTACCGATCCCACGCATATGTACCAAATTGCATTTAATTATGTGACCCACTCCCCTAATGCCGCTCTTATTATGGCCGGCGTTATGGTGATTATTTCGCAGATGAAAATTAATGTGACCAATGCCTATGCCGGATCGATCGCCTGGTCCAATTTTTTCTCGCGCCTGACCCATAGCCATCCGGGCCGAGTGGTGTGGCTGGTATTCAACGTCGCCATTGCTCTGCTATTGATGGAGCTGGGTATTTATCGAGCGCTGGAAAGTATTCTCGGCATGTTCGCCATTGTTGCCGTCAGTTGGCTGGGCACCTTATCTGCCGATCTGCTGATCAATAAATCACTGGGTCTTAGCCCACCCTTTGTGGAATTTAAACGCGCTCATTTATACGATATTAATCCGGTAGGTGTAGGCTCAATGATTGTTGCTTCACTGCTGGGCATGTGCTGCTATTTGGATGTTTTTGGTTATGAGGCCAAAGCACTGGCACATTTTATTACCTTGGGTGCAACCTTTTTGATGACCCCCCTAATTGCGTATATCACTCAGGGAAAATATTACATCGCTCGCCCGACCTCAGATCTTATTACTGGCGCCACTGAACATAAATGCTGTATTTGCGAAAATAGCTTTGAAAGCGAAGATATGAGCCATTGCCCAGCCTATCAGGGGGCCATCTGTTCTCTGTGCTGCTCGCTGGATGCCCGATGCCTCGATAGCTGCAAACCTGAGGCCAGATTTTCATCTCAAGTCATGGCAGTGCTGAGCAAAATTTTCCCAGAGCCTATGGTTAACCTTATCAGGTCCCAATTTGGCCATTTTCTAGCTATTCTCAGCTCCATATCACTGATCACCGCAGGCTCCCTGTGGTTGATTTACTACCATATGGCACCACAGGATCCAGCCTTGGGGATATTGCTGGTGGATCTGCTGATCACATTGTTTTTTATTCTGCTGATTATTTTTGGTGTGTTGTCTTGGTTGTTCTTATTGGCTCATGAAAGCCGTGTGGTGGCGCAGGAGGAGAGCAACGACCAAACACATCGTCTTATTGCGGAAATCGATGCCCATAAGGAAACCGATTTGGCACTACAGGACGCCAAAGAACTGGCTGAGGCGGCAAACCAAGCAAAAAGCCGCTACCTAACCGGCATCAGTCATGAGTTGCGCACCCCATTGCAATCCATACTGGGCTATGCGCAACTGCTGAGTAGGGATCCTACAATCCCCGCAGAACGAAAAGAATCGATCGCTATTATGCACCGCAGTGGCGAGTACCTTGCCGACTTGATTGAGGGGTTACTAGACCTCTCGAAAATCGAAGCTAGCAAGCTGAAAATTCACTCCGGTCAGGTGGATTTGCAAGAATTACTGACACAAATAGTGCATATATTTGGCCCACAGGCTGAAGCCAAATCCATCGCATTTAATTATCAAGCCAGTGGCAATTTGCCACAGTATGTGCGAACCGATGAAAAACGCCTTAGGCAAATATTAATTAATGTGATTTCTAACGCGATTAAATTTACCGAACAGGGCAGTGTCAGCTTTGAGGTTAACTATCGCAATCAGGTCGCCGAATTTACGGTTACCGACACAGGTGTTGGTATTGATAATAAAGATATGAAACGTATCTTCAATCCCTTTGAACGCATCAAAAAAACCGGGGTTCCCAATGTTCCCGGCACCGGACTGGGCTTGACCATCGTGCAATTATTGTGCGATATCATGGGCGGCGATATTAAAGTGACCAGCACTTTGGGGCAGGGTACCAGTTTTAGAATTATGTTGATGCTGTCGAGCATAGATATGCCCACTTTACCTAAGCCAAAAGCCAAGCCGGCTATTGGTTATCAAGGAACCCCTAAAACTGTTATGGTTGTGGATGATGAAGTCAATCATCGAGGGCTGATCCGCGACCTATTATCGCCCTTGGGATTTCAGGTATTAGAAGCAGCAGATGCCGAGGCCTGCCTGACTATGCTCGAGCAGTGCCAACCAGATATTTTTCTTATCGATGTCTCAATGCCCGGCATGAACGGCTTGGAACTTGCCGACAATCTGCGTGCAGCTGGTATTGAGACGCCGATCATTATGATTTCAGCCGACGCTCAAGAAAGGCATACTGAGCAAGACTCTAACTTTTCTCATAACGCATATATGGTTAAGCCCATCAAAATACAAAGCCTGCAAGATCATTTAAGCAGACTGATGGAAATCGATTGGATTTATGAACAGGCAGTGGATCTACCCCCAGCCTCATCATTCACCAATATAACCCACGGGCCAGTACCGGATCATCCTTTGTTTAATCAGCTCAGCGCCTATGCTGAAATAGGCTATACTAAAGGCGTTAACAAAATCATTAAGAAATTGCATGAGACTGCTAACATCAAGTCCTCATTAATCGAGCATCTTGAGCATCTTTCAAAACAACAACTACATAGTAGAATCGTGGAAATGTTGCAGGAGAAAAGGCCATGACAATATCATCACTTAATCAACTGAGTAGCCCCCAGAAGTTTGCCCTGGAGAATCAGGTAGTACTGGTGGTTGACGACTCCCCTGAAACATTGGGCATGCTCAATGAAGCGCTGGAACAAGCTGGCCTGAGCGTATTGGTTTCACTGGAGGGCAAGCAGGCTATCAGCATTGCGCAAAAGATGGTTCCGGACATTATTTTGCTGGATGCCATTATGCCTCACCTGGATGGTTTCGAAATCTGCAGACAGCTTAAGGAAAATCCAAAACTTGCCGATATCCCAATTATTTTTATGACGGGCCTCGACGATACCGAGAGCACTATCAAAGGCCTAAATGCCGGTGGCGTCGACTATCTAATTAAGCCTATTAATCCCGACGAACTAATCGCTCGTATACGTGTACATCTTACCAATGCTCACTTGACCTCTAGCGCCTATACTGCTCTCGACAGCACTGGCCAGCATCTGTTTACCGTCAATGTCGACGCTCAAATAGTCTGGGCAACACCGCAAACCAAACAACTATTTGACTGCGCACAGGTGGATGAGTCATGGCTGCAAACTAAATTACCTGAACAGATTTCGCAGTGGCTTTGCCATCGGCCTGAGCCCGGGCAGTTGCTTGACTTACAGGGTATAGAGCACAGCTTAACAATTCGTCTGATTGAGTACGCCGATAACCGAGAAGTATTATTGAAACTACTGGATGGCATGGAACCCAGCGATGCGCAAAAACTTAAAGCCGCACTTCCAATAACTAATCGAGAATCGGAAGTTTTGTATTGGATAGGGAATGGCAAAACCAATCAGGAAGTTGGTCAAATTCTGGATACTAGCCCACGCACCATCAATAAACATCTGGAACAAATTTTCCGCAAACTGGAAGTGGTCAACCGCACCTCGGCGGCGGCAATCTCCATTCGATTGCTGGCCAATGATTAACCGCTTGAAAGCACTAACAATAAGCCTTTTTATTTTTACCAGCCAAAGCTGCACTTTATGATTGCAATGGTCTACCCGGCAACATTCCCTCAGTTACGATAAACTGGATAATATCCTCAAGCCCCTGACCCATTTTTAGGTTGGAAAACACAAAGGGCTTTTCCCCACGCATGATCTTGGCATCGCGATCCATCACCTCTAAGGAGGCGCCCACCAGTGGTGCCAGATCGATTTTATTGATAATCAATAAATCCGATTTGGTAATACCGGGCCCGCCTTTGCGGGGTATTTTATCGCCGGCCGATACATCGATCACATAGAGGGTTAAATCTGATAGTTCCGGACTAAAGGTGGCACTTAGGTTGTCACCACCGCTCTCCACAAACACCACATCCAAAGCACCATGACGATCACACAATTCATCGATAGCGGCCAAGTTCATCGAGGCATCTTCGCGAATCGCGGTATGTGGACAACCGCCGGTTTCCACCCCAATAATGCGATCCGCACTCAATGCCTCATGCTCGGTAAGAAATTTGGCATCTTCCTTGGTGTAGATATCATTGGTCACCACTGCAATATCATAGTGATTGCGCAATTCGGCACACAGCGCTCTAAGCAGGGCGGTTTTACCGGAGCCCACTGGACCACCCACACCGACGCGCAGGGTTTGTTTTGGTTTCACTATAAGTTTCTCCCTTAAGAACGAAATAAACGACTGTATTGAGTTTCGTGCCAAGCACTGGCCATAGCCACGGCTGGCAATGAGCTGCCAATTTGTTCATCGGCAATGGTTTCCGACTGATTAATGGCCAACGGAATAACCGGCAATAACTCACCCAGTAACTGCTGCGCGCTGGTCTGCCCCAGCGGCACTAATTTGGTGGCAGCGGCCACTTGGTTTTCCAACCATGACCAGAGGTAGCCCTGACAAGCAGTGCGACAGTCTATCTGCCAATGGGCGGCAGCCATGGCAAAAGCCGCCACAAAGGTTATTTCCCGTTGCTCACACAATGGCATGGGCACATCCAGATGGTTTAGCAGTCGCACCATAGCCGCACCCATAGCGGTATCATTTAGGCGCAATTCGCTGGTTTCTCTACAGGCCAGCGTATAGCAATTCCAATAATCCATCGCCTTGCTATCGGCAATACGAGCTGCCTGTAGTTGACGAGATAACAACGGCAAATCGGTGTTGGCCAATGACTGCTGTAATTGCAATGATAACCACTGACTAATATCCTCAGCATTTTTTAGCCAACCGCTATCAATCGCATACTCCAATCCTTGGGAAAAGGAGTAGCCGCCCACCGGCAGGGCAGCACTGCTTAATTGCAATAGACGCAGTAAGGCTGTATCAGTGATGGTGACCATGGCCGCCCTGTTTTCCCCTACTAAAATAGGCGCCGGGCTCGGGCACAAATTGCGCCTGCTCATAACGCAACTGCATGCCTAGTTGTTGTAGCATATCCTCCAGCACATGATCGGGCGTGATGCGCAACCAGCAATCGCCAATTTGCATTTTTACATGGCGATTGCCCAGATGATAACAGGCCTGACTAAACTGCACCCAGTTATCCGTGGTTGCTGTTGCCACTGGCTCAGCGGCACCGGTTACCAGTAAATGTTGACCGCAATTACTGCGCAATATCTCACCAATAACCAGAGTATGTCCGCGCTCTAAAAATACTCTAACTTCCTCATCGGAAGATGATACGGCTTTAAAGCGCCCCTTTTCACGCTGTAGATGATCGAGCATCAGTTCCCCGTCAATAGTATCCACAGAATTGGCGGGCAGGCGTTGATAAATTTCTAACATAGTTTGATTTGCCTAAAACAAGCTGTACAGCTGGGCCAGCGGCAACCTATCCGCAGGTTCACAGGTTAATAGTACGCCGTCCGCATGCACTTCGTAGGTTTGTGGATCTACCGTAATATTGGGCATCCAAGCATTATGGATCATACTCTTCTTGGTAATATTACGCGTGTTGCGGCAAGCTACCAAATTGCGATTGAGCTGAAATCTTTTGCCCACATCATTATCAATCGCCGCCTGCGAGGTAAAGGTCACCGATGTCTGTCGCGGCGCACTGCCAAAGGCGCCAAACATCATCCGATAGTGCACTGGCTGTGGCGTGGGAATCGAGGCATTGGGATCCCCCATGGGCGCTGCGGCAATAAAGCCGCCTTTGATAATTAATGAAGGTTTAATACCGAAGAAAGCGGGCTTCCACAATACTAGATCGGCGAGCTTACCCACTTCAACGGAACCCACTTCATGATCAATACCATGGGTTATGGCTGGATTAATGGTGTATTTGGCCACATAGCGCCGCGCACGGAAGTTATCCATATTCTCATTATCCTGCTCCAAAGCGCCGCGCTGTACTTTCATTTTGTGGGCAGTCTGCCAGGTGCGGGTAATTACTTCGCCAACCCGTCCCATGGCCTGTGAATCCGAGGCGATCATGCTAAAGGCCCCGAGATCGTGAAAAATATCTTCCGCGGCAATGGTCTCTTTGCGAATCCGTGAATCGGCAAAGGCTACATCCTCAGGAATGGACGCATCCAGATGGTGACAGACCATCAACATATCCAGATGCTCATCAATGGTATTGCGGGTGTAGGGGCGGGTTGGATTGGTGGATGAGGGCAGCACATTGGGCTGCGCACAGGCGCGAATAATATCCGGCGCATGGCCACCACCGGCACCTTCCGTGTGGTAGGTGTGGATCGCCCGACCTTTAAAGGCGGCGATGGTATCGTCGACAAAACCCGACTCATTCAAGGTGTCGGTGTGAATCGCCACCTGCACATCAAATTTTTCGGCGACGCTTAAACAGTTATCAATGGACGCCGGCGTGGTTCCCCAATCCTCGTGTAATTTTAAACCGCAAGCACCGGCCAGTAACTGTTCCTCAAGGGCGATTGGCAAACTGGCATTACCTTTGCCGAGAAAGCCTAAATTCATCGGCATATCTTCGCTGGCCTGCAACATTTTGCCTATATTCCAAGGGCCGGGGGTGCAGGTGGTGGCATTGGTGCCCGTTGCCGGACCCGTACCGCCGCCCAACATGGTAGTCACCCCAGACATCAGCGCCTCTTCAATTTGCTGTGGGCAAATAAAGTGGATATGTGCGTCTATACCACCGGCGGTCAATATCTGACCTTCACCGGCAATCACTTCGGTACCCGGGCCAATCACAATAGTGACGCCATCCTGCACATCCGGATTACCGGCTTTGCCGATAGCGGCAATTCTGCCCTCTTTAATGCCAACATCCGCTTTAACAATGCCCCAGTGATCCAAAATCAATGCATTGGTGATAACCGTATCAACGGTTTCGGTACAGCTGCGTTGGCTTTGACCCATACCATCGCGGATCACTTTGCCGCCGCCAAATTTCACTTCTTCACCGTACTGGGTGAAGTCTTTTTCCACTTCAATCACCAGCGCCGTATCGCCGAGGCGCACGCGATCACCGGTGGTAGGCCCAAACATGGAGGCATAGGAGCCCCGATCAATGCTGGTCATTTTTCACCCCCCTCAAGACTTGCCATAATATCGCCGCGAAAACCATAGACCTTGCGTTCACCAGAAAAGGCAACCAGCTCAACCTCTCGCCCCTGCCCCGGCTCAAAACGAATCGCTGTGCCGGAAACAATATTTAAACGAAAACCGCGCGCCTGCTCACGGTCAAAGCGCAACGCCGGATTGACCTCATAAAAGTGGTAATGGGAACCCACCTGCACCGGACGATCACCGGTATTTTCTACCTGCAATTTCACTGTGGGCCGACCCTCGTTAATAAGGATATCGCCTTCGGCAACTAAAATTTCTCCAGGAATCATCACTTATCCCTCGCTAGCTAATTAATTGGATTATGGACAGTCACCAACTTGGTGCCATCGGGAAATGTGGCTTCAACCTGCACTTCGTGGATCAAATTCACCACCCCATCCATCACCTGATCGGCGCGTAAAATTTGTTTGCCATAGCTCATTAGTTCCGCCACAGTTTTACCATCCCGAGCACCTTCAATAATTTCCATACTGATATAGGCGACCGCCTCTGGGTAATTCAATTTTACACCCCGCGCCAAGCGCCTTTCCGCCAACAGTGCTGCACTGAAAACCAATAATTTATCTTTTTCTCTGGGTAATAATTCCATAAGCTGTACCTACTTCAATTAGGTTGACCAAATTCGCGGCGCACAGGCCTTGCGATTGATAAGCAGTGGTCGCAACAGCGTCCACCACTGGGTAAATATATTTTTTGCCTGCTCGGCACTGTCGCCAAGGTAACGTCCTATATAGAACTCACCCACTTTTGATAGGCTGGCGACCCTTTGCATATCCATTTCTATTGCGCTTTCACGCAGGCTCTCTAGAATCGACTCTGAGTTTTCTGCCACCGGTCCCAAGAGAAAAAACCCAGTCACTGAGTTGGCCATCAACCCAGCTTTACCCTGCAATATAGCCTCGGGATTGCCGCCCAATACCAGACGATCCACAAACAGGGGAATGCCATTTTTTCTCAGCAGGTAGTGCTGCTGAAAACTGCCCCTTACAAAAGGCTCATCACAGGCCGACAAACCAAAACAACAAATTTCCCAACCGATAAAACAACTGCCATCGGTAATATCAACCGTGGTATTAAGCTCGACACAGGCATCGTTAAATACAATGGTTTCCAAGGGAAACCACTCGATTATGGCATCCTTCTCTAGGGTCAAAGCAATGCTTTGCCGCTGTAAGGGTTGCTCTTGCCGAGCTCGGTAAATACGCGCGGCGCCTGGCGTGGTGACCAACACCCCAGCTTTATCTTTAACATCGATAGCAATCTCCAGACAATCGCCGGAAACTATACCGCCGGGGGGATGTAGCAAATAGATATGGGGATGGTCGCGCCCCTCCGGATAAAAGGGCTTTTGAACATATAAGGGGCCATTGTGACGACTGTGGGATAATCTGGTCGCATCCGCACTGCGTTCAAATTGCAACTGCAGCGAAGCCTGCCAAGTTCTCTCTGGCATTGACGATTGAGTGGCAGCGCAATGACTCACAGGCCTTACTCAACAGGTTCCGTCAGAATGGCTCAGTGTTGCCATTTTTAGTCTGCGCCATAACAGAATGGTTACAGTCAAAAATATCGGCAGACCAGCCAGCGCTAGCAAATGTACTGGGCTGGCCAGTATGTGGCCGAGCCATACAAAAAAATTCATGCTATGTTCGCCGCTGTGAGCCAGCGCGGGGACAGCAACAGCAACGCCAAAGAGTGCAGCCAGCGTCGAAAATATGGGTTTTCTTATCATTATTCAGCTCCTGTTACAGCTAATAGTTTATGGCTAAACCGCCAGATGTTTGGCAATTAGTTTATCGGATAATTCTGGCATAGCGCCGGAGGCAACCACCCGACCCTTTTCCATCAAGCGAAATTCTTTGCCCACACGTCGAGCGAAGGTCAGCTTCTGCTCTACTAATACCACGGTCATTCCCTCCTGCTCATTAAGCAGGGTAATCACGTCGCCAATTTGCTTTACGATATTGGGCTGAATGCCTTCATTGGGCTCATCCAGTATCAACACTTTGGGCTCAATGACCAGCGCCCGACCAATGGCCAGCTGTTGCTGCTGACCACCGGATAGGTCGCCGCCACGGCGCTGTAACATATCGTACAGCACTGGAAATAACTCGAATACTCTGTCGGGAATTTTTTTCGATTTGTCCTTGCGCGCACCCAGACCGACTCGCAAATTTTCTTCCACAGTTAACAGCGGAAAAATATCGCGCCCCTGTGGCACATAACCAATGCCATTGCGGGCCCGCAATTCAGCGGGCTTGCGGGTAAAGTCTTTGCCAGCAATCCGCAACTCACCGGTGCTGACCGGCAACAGGCCCATCAGGCACTTTAGCAAGGTGGTTTTGCCCACCCCATTGCGCCCCATAATGCAGGTGCAGGAGCCCTCTGCAATATTCAGATCCAGATCCCATAAAATTTGCGTGCCGCCGTAGAGCTGATTGACTTCTTTCATTAGGATCACTGTTCTTCTCCCAAATAGACTTCAATAACAGCGGGATCGCTCTGCACATCCGACATACTACCTTCGGCTAATACTGAGCCCTGATGCAATACGGTGACTGTCTTAGCAATACTGCGCACAAACTCCATATCATGTTCAACCACCACCACAGTGCGCTCTCCAGCCAGTGAAGTCAGCAATTCCGCTGTGCGTTCGGTCTCTTGCGCAGTCATCCCCGCTACCGGTTCATCCACCAGCATTAATCTTGGATCGGCAATCAATAACATACCGATTTCCAACCACTGCTTTTGTCCGTGAGACAACGCCCCCGCGAGCATTTGGTAATGGGATTTAAGACCTATGGTATCTAGCACCTCACTGATCCAATCCAGTTCCGAGGGCGACAATCGCGCCAGCAATGTGGATACAATGCCTTTGTTGGCCTTCATTGCTAACTCGAGATTGGCAAATACAGTTTGCTCTTCAAATACCGTCGGCTTTTGAAATTTCCGACCAATCCCCAACTGTGCGATCTGCGCTTCGGTCTTGCCCAGTAGATCTATGGTCTGCCCAAAATACACAGCACCGCTATCGGGATGAGTTTTACCGGTAATAACATCCATCAATGTGGTTTTGCCGGCACCGTTGGCGCCGATTAAACAGCGCAATTCGCCATCATTGATATAGAGATTCAGATCATTCAACGCCTTAAATCCATCAAAACTAACCGACAGGCCCTCCACATAAAGAAGCACCTGATGTGAAATATCAATTGCCGGCTGTTTTTCCCCGGTGGAAAGTGGCCAGGTCTGATAGCGCCGCACTGTTCGCTTAACATTCTCTAACATTGTCATTCCGTTTCTCCCCCGTTTTTCCGGCGCTTAAACCAGGGAAGCCTTTCGCGGTTAAAAAGCTTTTTGCCCCTAAATAGCCCCATCAAACCCCAAGGTAAAAATATGGTGACACTGACAAACAACGCACCCAAGGCAAACAGCCAAGCATCAGGGAAAATCGCTGTAAAACGGGTTTTAGCGTAATTGACTAACAGGGCGCCGACAATAGCCCCATACAGAGTGCCACGGCCACCCACAGCCACCCAAACTACCACTTCAATAGAGTTTAATGGGGAGAATTCTCCCGGGTTAATAATGCCAACCTGTGGCACGTACAGAGCGCCGGCTACAGCAGCCAGTAAGGCGGAGTAAACAAATAATGATACCTTGTAGTTTTCGGCTTTAAAGCCGATAAAGCGAGCGCGGTCCTCAGCGTCGCGAATACCAATCACCACGCGTCCAAATCGCGACGACATAATCAGTAGGCTAAGACAATAGGCCAGCGCCAACATCAGCGCAGAACATAAAAATAGCGCCACACGCATGCCGTCAGACTGTAAGTTAAACCCCAGCAGGTCTTTAAAATCAGTCAGGCCATTGTTGCCACCAAAACCCATTTCATTGCGGAAAAAGGACAGCATAAGGGCATAGGTTAATGCCTGAGTCATAATCGATAGATAGACTCCGGCGACCCGAGAGCGAAATGCCAGCCAACCAAAGACAAACGCCAATAAACCAGGCACTAATAACATCGCCAACATAGCAAACCAGAACTGATCAAACCCATGCCAAAACCACGGCAATTCCTGCCAGTTTAGAAACACCATAAAGTCGGGTAGCAGTGGATCCCCATAGACTCCACGATCACCGATCTGGCGCATTAGATACATACCCATAGCGTAACCGCCCAAAGCAAAAAAGGCGCCGTGCCCCAAGCTCAGAATGCCGCAGTAGCCCCATACCACATCCACCGCCAGTGCTAACAGGGCATAACAGAGGTATTTGCCCAGCAATGTAATGGTGTAGGTGCTGACATAAAAAACCGATTCCTCCGGCACCCATAAATTACAGACGGAGGCGTAAATAGTGATACCAAATAATGCCGCCAAAAAGACTGGCGCTTTCTCGCGCAACTGGTGCAATGAAGAAAATTGATTGCGAATCGTATTCATCCGGCAGCCCTGCCCTTTTGCGGAAACAGCCCACGCGGGCGCTTCTGAATAAATAATATAATAGATACCAGCACCACAATATTAGCCAACACGGCACCGGTAACAGGTTCAAGGAATTTGTTGGCCACGCCCAAGCTGAATCCACCCACTAAGGTGCCCCATAAATTGCCGACGCCACCAAATACAACCACCATAAACGAGTCAATAATATAAGCTTGACCAAGATTGGGGCCTACATTGGTTAACTGGCTGAGGGCAACACCGGCAATACCGGCAATACCGGACCCCAAACCAAAGGTCATGGCATCCACCCATTCGGTGCGAATACCTATAGCTTTAGCCATATCGCGATTCTGTGAGACCGCGCGCACATGCAACCCCAACGAGGTCCTTTTTAACACCAGCTGTAGAATAAAAAATACCAGTAACGCAAACAGCAAAATATACAGTCGGTTATACGTTAGAGAAAAAATCGGATTTAGTTCCAGGGATCCGCTCAACCAGCTGGGGCTGGACACCTGTCGGTTCAATGGTGAAAAAATACTGCGTACGGTCTGCTGTAATATCAGGCTAATACCGAAAGTAGCCAGCAGAGTTTCCAAGGGACGACCCTGTAAAAAACGGATCACACAGCGCTCGATAATAACGCCGACGGCACCTGCAACCAAAAATGCTACGGGAATTGCCACCAGTATTGAGTACTCGAGACTATTGGGCATCAGCAGTTGAACCACGTAGGCGGTGTAGGCGCCAATCATAATTAACTCGCCATGGGCCATATTAATAACGCCCATCACCCCAAAGGTGATCGCTAAGCCGGTGGCTATCAACAATAAAACTGAGCCGAGACTCAGGCCAAAAAACACCTGCTCCAACAGCTCGTAGAAATCAATTTTCTGTTGAATACGATCATAAATTTTTTGTGCTTTGGCGTGGACTGCGGCATCCGCTTCAATATTATTTCCCGCATCATCCCGAGCTAACAATGAGCTCAGGGTATTAAATACTATGGGCTCCAGACTGCCATCCATCACTTCCAACGCAGCCAGACGAAGCGCTTGCGAATTGGTATTATTGACATCGTTAATCGCTAGAGCCAAATCAATAACGGCCAAAACCTTCTTGTCCGTCTCAATATCCTTAGCTTTGGTTAACAGCGCAAGATTGCGATCGCTCATTTTATTGAGCATATTCCTCACTGCACTTTCGCGGATTTTAGGGTCCTCACTGGACAGTGTTACTCTGGCAATAATCTCCCGCAGTTGCACTCTTAAGCGGTTGTTAACTTTCACTTTTTTAAGTCGCTTCTTGGGGCTGGCCTCCAAGGACTCGGCACTCAATGCGTCTACAAGAGCATAGTCACCGTCGTCTTGGCGCTCGGCAATCACGATTAGCTTATCGCTCTTGCGTATGTATAACCGCCCTTTTAACATCGCCTCCAACAGGGGTAAAGCCGATTCACCACCAGCTTCCAGCTGCTTAACAACCGCCGGTAGCGCTTTTAGTTTAGCGCCAACTAACTGTTGCGATATCTGCCGAAGATCAGTCTCAGCCACATCAGTGGCAGATGCAACCGCAGTGACTACCAATAACATAAATCCAATAATATGCTTAATCAAACAGGTCACCCTATCACCGCCATTTGTTCATCGTATCACCGCCATTTATTGGTGATTGTTCAATTAACTAAAAGTTGCACAAAAAACGAGAGGCCTTTCGGCCTCTCGTAGGTAACAATCTTTAAGAAAAAGATCTTAGAAGTTTTGGCCTGAACACTTCGCAGTCTTGACATTGAAGTTACCACAGCTAACAGGTGCGGTCCAATCTGAGATTAGATCCTTAGAACTAGACAGGTGATCCGACCAAGCATCGCCTATCACTGTGCCATTAGTCTCCCAAACGGTCTCTATTTGACCATCGTCCTGAATCTCACCAATCAGTACTGGCTTGGACAAATGGTGATTGCTGTGCATTACCGCAGTACCACCAGTCAAGTTCGGTGTGGTAATACCGATCATTGCTTTCTCAACTGTATCAACATCAGTAGTGCCGGCTTTTTCTACCGCTTTTGCCCACATCTTAAAGCCAATATAAGTGGCTTCCATTGGATCGTTGGTTACACGCTTTTTACCAGCAAACTTCTTCCATTTCTTAATGAAAGCTTCATTCTCGTCGCTTTCAACACTCTGAAAGTAGTTCCAAGCGGCAAGATGACCCACCAATGGTCCAGTATCAAGACCAGAAAGCTCTTCTTCACCTACAGAGAATGCAACCACTGGGATATCTTCAGCTGAAATACCCTGATTGCCCAACTCTTTATAGAATGGAACATTGGCATCACCGTTGATAGTGGAAACCACGGCAGTCTTTTTACCAGTGCTACCAAAT
>JANXGQ010000025.1 GCA_024959305.1 Porticoccaceae bacterium
CGCATCAGTCGCTACAACCAGAAAAGTCTATCGTAGAAAGCCTGAGATTGTCATTACATTTCAGCGTTAAAATTTGCCCCACAGAAAAACTAATGCCGCGCTATATATAGCCTTCAAAGCCACTCATATATGTATTGCTTGGGGCAATTATTTTTTTAAGTGATTGATTTATATATGATTAATCGACTATTTACAGGTGGCTTCGAACCACTTGGTCGGGGGTTCGAATCCCTCCGGGTGCACCATACAACTAACCCTCAGCCATCGGCTGGGGGTTTTTGTATGGTTCAGCTGGAGTATTGGTTCGAACTCCTGTTCGAGCCGAGCGCGCAAGCGCGAAAGGATAGATTCCCGCTATTTTACTTTTAAAATATCATCCCAATTGGTGGTGTAGGCGGGGGACAGATATTCACGCTTCATTATCCAGCCTGTTTTAACCCCCTGTCCGGCAAAGAATATTTTACTCTTACCACCCTGATTAATTTTGTCGAGCGTCGACATCAGTGCCTGACTCTTCTGGCTCTCCTGTCTTTTCTGATTTGGGGGTTGTCGCTGTGACCCCTGATCAAACAGACTCGGCTGATAAACCCCGGGGGCGTAAAGGTCCGACAGCATAACCCCCGCTTTAGCGTACTGATAACCATCGCGCCAGAGACTATTCAATAGCCGCATAGCCTGATTAATCAGATCACGACTGTCGTCACTGGGTACTGACAACTCTCCGGTAGCCGAATTGCTGTACTGCGATTGATGGGCGTTAAACGGACTGGTGCGAATAAAAACGCTGATCCTTTTGGCGTAGCGTTTTTCTTTGCGCAGCTTTTCAGCTGCTCGCGCGCTGTGCTGACAGATCGCCTCACGCATCTCTTGCACTGTTGTTACCCGACTGCCAAAAGAGCGGCTACAAACAATCTGCTTCTTGGTCGGCGGCGCCTCTTCAAGGCTTATGCAGGACTCACCATTCAGTTCACGGACTGTACGCTCAACCACCACAGAAAACTGTTCGCGAATATTTTTTGGATTGGCCTTGGCCAGATCCAAAGCGCTGTTAATACCCATGCTTTGCAGGCGCAGGGCAAGACGTCGACCAATTCCCCAGACCTTATCGACCGGCAGCAGAGCCATCAGCTGCCGTTGACGCAGTGGATCGCTGAGATCGACAACGCCTTGAGTCGCCGGATACTGTTTGGCGGCATGGTTGGCTAATTTGGCTAGCGTCTTGGTTGGGGCAATACCCACACAGACTGTAATACCAGTCCAATCGCCAATAACCTGCCTGACCTGCTGACCAAATGCCGTGTTGGAAATAAGTGATTGATTGCCGGTTAAATCGAGAAAAGCTTCATCTATAGAGTATATCTCCACCCGCTGCGCCAGCTCTTCGAGGCTGCGCATCACCCGCGATGATAAGTCTGAATACAGAGCGTAATTGGATGAGAATAGAGCAATATTGTGCTGGCGGATTTCATGGCGAAGTTTAAAAACAGGCACACCCGTTTTAATGCCCAGCGCCTTGGCTTCCTTGGAACGCGCAACCACGCATCCATCATTATTGGATAGCACAATAAGAGGTCGGTCTTTTAAGTCGGGTCTAAATAACTTTTCACAGCTGGCGTAAAAATTATTGCAGTCGACAAGGGCAAAAATCGGGCGCGGCATAGGATTTCTAACGGATATTTTTATCTAAGATTGCGTATCACATGAGTGACCACGCCGAAAATATCCAGCTCTGAACCCTCGGGAATATCGATTGGCGAATAGGCTTTATTTTTCGGCACCAGACAGGCGCGAGGTTTGAGTTGCAGCTCTTTAACGGTAAATTCCCCATGTAACCCGGCGATCACAATATCCCCATGGGTCGCTGGTATAGAGCGATCTATCACCAGCATATCTTCGCTATAGATACCTGCATCAATCATTGAATCACCCTGCACCCGAACAAAAAAAGTGGCTGCAGGGCGCTTGATACAAAATTCATTCAGGTCCAGAGACTGCTCAATATAATCCTCTGCCGGCGATGGAAAGCCAGCAGAGACGGACTCAAGAAATAGAGGTGTGCCGGTATCGCTGTTTTTTATATGGGCGGCATTGCCGCCATGTCTTACCAATAAGACATTCATAGAAACTCCCCACAAAATTATTATTACTGTTTGCATATACAGTATCCAGTGCGGGCTGAATTTCTTCAAGGAAAATTAAAAATTTTTAATGAGGCGATAGAAAAATGTACTTTGCTGGACGAATCTTCCCAAGCTAAGTATCCTGCGCGCTCTTTGTCAGACGCATTTTATTTTTATGACCGGCATTTTTGAGCAGCATATTCGAGCATGGCTACAGACATTTATTGTCGAGCTTAACCTATGCCCCTTTGCGCGTCCGGTGGTGGCTTCTGATGCGCTGCGAATCACTATTTGTGAATCCGAAGACCTCAATCAGCTCAACCATGCCTTTCTTATTGAACTGGATTTAATTCAGCAGAGTTCGGAGAGGGATATCGCCACAACCCTGTTGGTGATGCCCAATGCCCTGGCGAGTTTTGATGAGTATTTGCTGTTTCTCGACAATGCCGAGGCATTGATCGAAGAATTGGGTCTGGACGGCACTATTCAGTTGGCCAGCTTCCATCCGCAGTATCTATTTGATAGCGAGGCAGAGGACAGTGCCAGCCATTTCAGCAATCGGTCTCCCTATCCGGTGATCCATTTTCTCCGTGAAGATATGCTCTCCGATGCCCTAGATGAGTTTGCCAATCCAGAACAAATTCCACTGCGTAATATCAGCACCTTGGAAAAAATTGGCCGCGCCGAAATGGAGTTGCGCTGGAAGAAGTTGCGCTCGGAAAAATTGCAGAGTGATCCGGTCAAATGAAGCGCTCTTCAATACAAAGCTATGATGCAATAATTATTGGCGGCGGTGCAGCAGGCCTATTCTGTGCCTTTAGCGCTGGTCAGCGTGGCTTGTCGGTACTGGTTTTAGACAGCAGCAATAAAGTCGGTAAGAAAATCCTTATGTCCGGGGGTGGGCGCTGTAATTTCACTAATCTGGATATCACACCGGAAAACTATCTCAGCAATAATCCACACTTTTGTATCTCCGCCTTAAATCGCTATAACCAATGGCAGTTTATCGACATGGTTGAGCGCCATGGTATTGCCTACCATGAGCGCAAGCACGGCGAGTTGTTTTGCGATAACTCGGCAAAAGATATTCTCGCCATGTTGCTGGATGAGTGCCAGCAGGTCGGTGTAGCGATTAAAACCAAATGCGAAATAAAAACGGTGGCCGCCTCTGAAAAGGGCGGGTTTAATCTGCAGACCTCCACCGGTCAGTATCAGTGCAAGTCACTGGTTATCGCGACTGGCGGGTTGTCTATTCCCACGATGGGTGCCTCGGGATTTGGTTATCAACTGGCAGAACAGTTTTCTTTAAATCTGTTGCCGCGCAGTGCTGGTCTGGTGCCCTTTACCTTTAGTGATGGCATTAAGCAGATTTCTGAAAAGTTATCGGGTTTGGCGGTGGATGTTGAGATGTCGGTCAATGGGGTTAGCTTCCGCGCAAACCTGCTGTTTACCCATCGTGGTATCAGCGGTCCTGCGGCACTGCAGTTATCCAGTTATTGGCAGATGGGTCAGACCATAAGTATTAATTTACTGCCGGATCTCGACAGCCGGCAATTATTGCTCGATCACAAAAAGAACAGCGCCAAAAGTCTGTTGCGCAATCTTCTGGCGCAGCATCTCTCTAAAGGGCTGGTTTTGGCCTTGCAAGATTTGTACTGGCCTAACTATGCCGAGACTGCAATAGCGGAAATTCCCGATGTAACATTGTTGGCAGTCGCGCAGCATCTCTGTGACTGGCAGTTAAAGCCGTCGGGAACCGAGGGCTATCGCACCGCTGAAGTCACCCTTTGCGGTGTAGACACCGATCAGCTTTCTTCAAAAACCATGGAGTGCAAAACTCAGCCGGGATTGTTTTTTGTCGGTGAGGTGGTGGATGTCACTGGCCATCTGGGCGGTTATAACTTTCAGTGGGCCTGGGCTTCAGGCTATGCGGCGGGGCAATACGTCTAGCGGCGAACTGTTTTTTCCAAACGCCAACTACTTTCTGTGCGCTTGGCATTGCCGAACTCTACCAAAAAAACCAACCCTTGATTGCCTTATCCAATTTTTTGCGGCACTTTTTCAGCTGCCCACCGTAGATCTCCGATTGCCTCTTTACTTTCTTGGCCACTCGAATTAGATCGGGTTTTTTCTTGAAACTTCCACGAGAATAACCACCCCAGCCCTCATGGTAGGCCAAATACTGTTTATAGGAATCCCATTTAGAGATACCCAATCTACTGTGGCTTTTATTGGTATACCAACCGACAAAGTTAATCGCATCACCAAAATCGTCGCGATCATGGCTCCAATTGCCGGTGTCTTTTCGATAATCGCTCCAAGCTGGATTCTGTGCCTGAGCATAGCCGTAGGCAGAGGATTTTCTGGGCAGTGGAATAAACAAAAATTTGGGTCGCTTGGGTCTCACTTTAGCTCTAAAAGTAGACTCCTGCTTAATAATAGCCATCATTATATGAATGGGCGTACCCCAGCGCTTTTCAGCGCGCACCGCGTCTTTGTACCAATCGGTTTCACCTAAAAAAATAGAGCAAATATTATCAACCTGTTTGGGCTGATAGGTCGAACATCCAATGCTTAGCATAAACAAACTGATAATAAATAACCGGGCCATCGTTATACTCCACTAGGACGAAAAGGCTCTTGATGCCATTTTAGTTTAGATGGCCTCTCGACCATATGGAACTAGCTTTTCGGGCTTGAACTAATGAAATTTTATCTGCGGCAATAACAATCAATTTGCGCTTATAGAGTGCGCCCAAGGCGTTTTTATACTTTTTCTTAGACACTTTAAACTGTCGATAAATATGATCGGGGTCACTTTTATCTGTGAGATTAGACTGCCCACCAGAGGACTTTAAATATTCCAATATCTGATTTTCTAAATCATTGTCACCCTTAGATGAATGCTGGGAAATATTTAGATCAATCTTACCATCTTCTCGAATCGCCTTAATATAGCCAGGTAATCGCTCACCAATGGCCAGTGGACGAAATGCATCGCCATGAAAAATAAGCCCCAAGTACTGGTTATTAATAATCGCTTTGTAGCCCAGCTCGGTTTTGTCAGATACTCTAAGATCAACCGCCTGCTTAGGCTCTAAATCAAGTGATTCTTCCTCCAAGTAATGATTTAACTTTGAGGACGCGAGAATACGATCGGTTTCCAAATCATGGAACACATAGACCATATAAGACTGCCCTTCTTTCATAGGATGCTGTTGCTCGCTAAAAGGTACCAGCAGATCCTTGGGTAGACCCCAATCCAAAAAAGCACCCACCGGATTGGTATCGATAACTTTCAATAATTCACAGCTACCCGCCAATGCTTTTGGTGTGTCGGTAGTCGCAATCAACTGATCTTCAGAGTCAAAGTACAGAAACACCTCAACCCAATCGTCCAAATCAAGCCCGTCTGGCACATAGCGCTTGGGCAGCAGTATAGTTCCCGCCTCATCGCCATCCAGATAAACACCAAAATCGACAATTTTGACAACCTGTAATTTGTTTAGCTTACCTATATCTATAGTCATATAAAATTTATTCTAGATTGTGTAACAGGGGGACTCATCAATCAACCGCGATAAATACAGCCACTGGTGCAGGTCTCTTTAATTTGCACCGCACTGAGAAGCGGCAATTCAGGCTTCAATCGATCCCATATCCATTTGGCGAGATTCTCACTGGTGGGATTATCCAACCCCTTGATATCGTTGAGATAATAATGATCGAGCTGCTTATAAATGGGCGCAAAAACTTTTTTGATATCAGCAAAATCCATCACCCAGCCCGAATCGTCTCCCACCGGCCCTTCCACGTAAATCGAGACCTTGAACGAATGGCCGTGTAATCGCGCACATTTATGTCCCTCGGGAACATTGGGCAACCGATGTGCCGCCTCAATGTTAAATTCTTTATATATCTGCATTTTCGCTGCGTTAATCCAATGGAATAGGTCGGTATATTAGGTCGCTAAGCAAGATATGTATATAGCACCAGAAAATGTTTGACAGCTGGTATCAGTTCGGTAGAATGCCCGTCTCTTTCAGAGGGTGGTTAGCTCAGCTGGTAGAGCATCGCCCTTACAAGGCGAGGGTCACAGGTTCAATCCCTGTACCACCCACCAA
>JANXGQ010000007.1 GCA_024959305.1 Porticoccaceae bacterium
TTGCAATCTCAGATATATATTCCATGTGGCTATTCTACCCAGTTTTGACGGTTGGTATTATACAGACTGATGTAAAACTGGCAGTGTTGGCTGATTAAAATTCTGTTGTGCGTCGTCCCTGTCAGGTTAAAGCTGTTCCGATTGGGGAGAGTACGACTGAACTAGAGAGTCCATATATGTCACCTTTATATCCTCTATACTCAAAGGAGCAATGAAAAATGCTCCCTACTCAGCGGGAAAAGAGGCTGAGGTTATTCGTCTTCCATTGATATGAGTTTACTATGCCCAGTGTTTTGACTTTTTTATATCGGATTCTATATCGAATTTACCATTTCGCCTTGAAACTGGTAACAAAAGTCGTGCCATTCCCCCGCCCCTCTCTGTATCAAGGCAAAGAAGCCCTCAGTGATCTGGTGGCTAACATAGAGAAAAACAAGCTTCAAAACTTACTTCTCGTAACCGACGACATGATTAAAAGCTTGGGGCTTCACGAGAATTTACTCAAGCTCTTAGAGGAGAAGGGAATTGCTATTGCGATCTATAGCAATGTGCAGCCCAACCCAAGCATCGCGAATGTGGAAGAGGGGGTTAAAGCTTACTTACTCGCCCAGTGCCAAGGGGTCATAGGCTTGGGTGGTGGATCTGTAATGGATTGCGCCAAACTTATCGCCGTTCGAATCGCAAGACCCAACAAAACGATCTCCGAACTTAAGGGATTGTTTAGAGTACTGCGCAGACTCCCGCCAATCTATGCAATACCTACAACTGCCGGAACAGGCTCCGAGACGACCATAGCTGCAATGGTATCTGACCCAGCGAACAAACAAAAATATGCGCTAACCGATATTAGCCTAACACCCAAAGTGGCGGTTTTACTGCCCGAGCTGACTTACGGTCTGCCGCCGCATATTACCGCAATGACGGGGATGGATGCACTCACCCACGCAATTGAAGCTTTTTTGGGCATTATAGGAACAAAATTCACTAACCAGAGAGCCATGGATGCGAGTCGTCTGATTTTTTGTAACCTATTAGGCGCCTATCAGGATGGAAAAAATAAACCGCATAGACGAGATATGTTGCTGGCATCTTTTTATGCAGGTGAAGCCTTTACGCGTGCATCTGTTGGTTATGTACATGCTATCGCGCACAGTTTGGGTGGCTTATATGGAACAGCTCACGGCCTAGCTAATGCGGTGATCTTACCCAAGGTATTGCGCTGGTATGGTGCCGCCGTTGAGCACAAGCTGGCAACATTGGCAGACTATTGCCAGATAACCGCAGATTCAAATACCCCCTCCTCCAAAGCGTTAGCGTTTATAGAGGCCATCGAAAAATTAAATGAACAGATGGATATTGCAACGGGAATCGCTGATTTAAAAACCGAAGATATCCCTATGCTTGCCAAGAAAGCCTTGGATGAAGCACATCCTGAATATCCAGTTCCTAAGTTTATGAATCAGGAAGATTGTCAAAACTTATTAAGCAGTTTGCTGTTGGAAAAATAAAAAACTTTTTTATACAGTAGAATACGCCGAGAGTAACTTTTAAATTCAGGGCAATTGCTACCATGATGCTTACCATTATTTCTCCGGCTAAAAAATTGGACTACAGTCGTCCGCTTCACTTGCAAAACTACAGTCAGCCGCAACTACTAGAACATTCAATAGAGCTGTTGGAGGATCTAAAACCCTTGTCGCCTCAGGATATCTGCTCGCTGATGGGCCTAAGTGACAAGCTGGGTGCGCTCAATTATGAGCGTTTTCAGGCCTGGCAGACGCCCTTTTCCCCAGATAATGCCAAGCAGGCAATACTGGCCTTTAAGGGCGATGTTTATCAGGGCTTGGATGCGCAGAATATGACCGCGCAAGAGCTGGATTGGGCACAGGATAAGCTGCGTATTCTGTCCGGCCTCTACGGACTGTTGCGCCCCCTGGATTTGATGCAACCGTACCGACTCGAGATGGGTACAAAATTCGCCAATAAACGCGGTGCCAATCTCTACCAATTCTGGGGCAGCATGATTACCGATGAAATTAATAAGCTATTGGCGGGCTCAGTCGACTCTGTATTAGTTAACCTAGCCTCCAATGAGTATTTTAAATCAGTGCAACAGAAAAACATTCAGGGCCGTATTGTGACTCCGGTATTTATGGATAAAAAAGGCGATAAATTTAAAATTATTAGCTTTTTCGCCAAGCGCGCTCGGGGCCTAATGAGCGCATTTATTATCAAAAATAAAATAACCGAGATTGCACAACTCAAAGAGTTTGAGTCCGATGGCTACAGCTTTAATGCGGCTATGAGTGAGGGCGACAAGTGGGTGTTTTGTCGCGCTCAATAGGGGCTTAGATTGCGTAGTCCAATGCCAAGCCTGCAAAGATCACCATACCCACGCGATGGTTGTTTAAGAATGCTTTAAAGCAGCCCTCTGGATCTCGCCCTCTGGCCCACCTGTGTTGAATCACAAAATACACGGCAGCCGCCACCAGACCAAGCAGATACAACCAACCGCGGCCAAAATGCAAGCCAGCCACCGTCAGCAGCATCAAAGCAACCATCTGCAATACTGCAATAATCAATAGATCCTGTTTGCCAAATAAAATCGCCGTCGACTTGATGCCTATTTGCAAATCATCTGCCCGATCCACCATCGCATAGTAGGTATCGAAAGCCATGGTCCAGAGAACAACCGCGGCAAAGATTAACCACAGCCCCGATGGCATCGCCTGCTGCTCCGCGGCAAAGGCCATGGGCACCACCCAGGCCCAGGCGGCGCCCAAACCGAGCTGAGGCAAATGGGTAAAACGCTTTAGAAAAGGATAGGTTGCAGCCAGTATCACCCCTGCCACTGCCAGTATTATTGTTATCTGATTAGTCAGCAGCACCAGAGCTAAGGCTATTAACAGCAAACAGAAAAACAGTGCCAATGCCCAATTTGGCTTTATCTCACCGGTTGCCAGTGGTCGATGCTGGGTTCGCTCTACAGCCCCGTCGATATGGCGATCTGCATAGTCATTAATCACACAGCCTGCCGCTCGCATCACCATCACCCCGAGAGTAAATATCAGCAGGTTTCTTAACGAGGGCAGGCCATCGGCAGCAAACCATAGTGCCCAATAGGTAGGCCATAGCAGCAGGCAGGTGCCTATGGGCCTATCTAGGCGCATTAGACGCGCCCAAGGATTTTGTTTCCATCTGCTAATTGTTGACATAACTACTCTCGCAAGCCTGCGTTAAACCCTGTCAGAAACACTTCGGTAACCAGCAGTGGCTTGGCATCCAGTCGGAACACTGATCGGCGCCCCCAAACCGGCTCATTGTCCAGCGCCTTGGGCAAGGCCTTAGTATTGGACTTAAAACAGGCAATCTGCACCGGTCCGCGAGTCATACTGGGATCTTTAAACAGCAACGCCCCTAGGGGACGATTATCCAGATGTCTCAGCTTGCGCAACCTGCCGGTCAGGGTCGTCATCGGCACAACACTTCTAGCATAAACCCAGGGTTGTCCGACACCATAGAGAATCACTTCGCGGATCATCGCTAGCTTTCTGCCCCCCAAACTCAGTGCCTGTCGTTCCGATAGTCTGGGCACTTCTAGTTGCTGATTAATCACTTTAACCGATAAATCTCGATCGCTAGCTGCTGACAAGCGCTGGGTCAAAGACCCCCTGTCTGCCAACCAATCGCGCCAAAATGGGGGCACTTGGTAATCTGACTTGGACAGCATTGAGCGCCATGAGGGTTCCGCGGAATTGGGATAGATAAAGGATCTTAAATAAGACAACGGCGCTATGTTCCAGCTGGATAAATAGGTGGGCTGCCCTCGGGGCGGGCGCGAAAGCGCTTGTATTCCCATTGGTACTGGTTGGGCGCCATTGCCACCACCGATTCGATACCCGCATTCATGGCCCGAAGACTGGTCGCTTGATCACTGCTGTAAATCATATCATCGGCAGGCACAAAATGTAGTCGCCAGCCGCCTTGCTCACGCAGTGCACAACAAAAAATTGCCTGACTGGTCGATCGCTTAAGTAAATTGTGGGTCAACGTCATGGTTAACGCCTGTACTCCAAACAATGGGGCAAAGTCCCCGCTACCTATTGGTGGCTGCTGATCGGGAAGGATTGCTGTGACCTCCCCTCTTTGCAGTGCCTTGAGGAGCGCAGCTACACCACGGACATTGGTGGGCACCAGATTGGCGCCGGTTTTTTCTCTGGCGCGCTTAATCCAATCACCCAAAGCGGCCAACTTAGGTGGCTTATAAAGGGTAGTTATGGTCGCCTGTTTGGCCACCCAAAGCGCCACCGCTTCCCAATTTCCCTGATGGGGGATAAGCAAAATAGTCCCTCGATCATTGGCTAGGGCTCGGCGCAAATAAGCCTCGCCTTCGACGGCAATAATTTTTGTCTGCAACCAGTCTGCCGACCTGCGCCAGAGTCCGGGTGTTTCAAATAGAGCTTGGCCAAAATGCGCCATCCTGCCCTTTGCCAGCTCTTCAATTTCCGGCTCTGCGAGCTCGGGATAGCACAGGGATAGATTGAGCTTGGCGACTTTGTAGGGCCTCGCGGCAACGGCTGTGGCGCCTACAACACGGCCTAATAATCTCGCCAAGCCTAAGGGTAAAAACGAGATTAATCTTAACAAAGCAAGCGCTAGCGATGATTTCATAATTTACCGGGCAACTCGTGGAGCAACTATTGACGCAACCGGAAAAACCGCCTTGCGAATTTTTTCCCCAAGTCTGATATCTGTCATTGAGATCTCCGTATAACTCAGTTTACTTAGGTGACTGGTCATTATATCCATAAGTCTGACCCTTAAGTTGACCGAATAATGACTTTTGGGTGTTTTTTGCCCCTATCTTTATCAGTCTGCGCGTTTATAATTGCGCACTCGTGGCAATTCATTAAGAGACCTTTGCACAGTATAGAGGTTTTGTTTTCAGGCAAGGGCGACTGTTGCGTAATTTATTATGCAACAGTCCCACAAGGCGAAATCGCACGCAATAAGGAAGTTTATTGGTTATAAATGACCGAGTGAGTACGATTTTAACGCCGTATGAGGGCAAAAGATCATTTGTGCAGAGGTCTCGTTAATTTTTAGGTGATTTTCGTGGGTAATATGACTACGGCTCCTGATACATTTCAGGAACTTATCGCAACACTTCAAGACTATTGGGCCAATCAGGGGTGCGTGATTATGCAACCTCTGGATATGGAAGTGGGTGCTGGCACCTTTCATCCCGCTACCTTTTTGCGCTCGATTGGCCCCGAGGTGTGGAACAGCGCCTATGTTCAGCCATCGCGGCGACCCACCGATGGGCGCTATGGGGAAAACCCCAATCGACTGCAGCATTATTATCAATTTCAGGTGGTAATGAAGCCATCTCCAGCCAATATTCAGGACCTCTACCTAGACTCGTTAAGAAAGCTTGGGGTAGATACCGCGATTCACGATATAAGGTTCGTTGAAGACAATTGGGAGTCACCGACACTTGGCGCCTGGGGCCTGGGTTGGGAGGTGTGGCTAAATGGTATGGAAGTGACCCAATTTACTTATTTTCAGCAAGTGGGCGGCCTCGAGTGCTATCCGGTGACTGGGGAAATCACCTATGGTCTGGAGCGCATTGCTATGTATCTGCAAGAGGTTGATAGTATTTACGATCTGGTCTGGTCAAAGGGACCTTCGGGTGCAGTGACCTATGGCGATATATTCCTTCAAAATGAGCGCGAACTGTCGGCATTTAACTTTGAATATGCCGATATAGAGTTTCTGTTTAAAGCCTTTGATCAATATGAGCGCGACGGGGGGCGGCTTATTGAAGCCAAGCTCCCTCTGCCCGCCTATGAGATGGTGATGAAAGCATCTCACACATTTAACCTGCTGGACGCTCGAAAGGCCATTTCGGTCACTGAGCGGCAGCGCTATATATTGCGAGTGCGCACGCTGGCCCGAGGCGTGGCGCAAAGCTATTTTGACTCGCGCTTGGCTGCTGGTTTTCCGCTGGCAGACAAGGCCATTGCCCAAGAGGTCATTGAAAGGCATCAGGGAGAGTCCAAATGAGCGCAGATTTTCTCGTTGAGCTGGGTGCTGAGGAGCTGCCTCCCAAGGCGTTGCGGTCATTATCCGAAGCCTTTACTGCGGGGGTGGTTAAAGGATTTAGCAGCAGTGGTCTTAATTTTGCGGAGGTGCGCTCTTTTGCCGCCCCGCGCCGACTGGCCATCAGCATAAAAGATCTCGACCGTCAAACGCCCGATAGCGATCTGGTTATCTGGGGTCCGCCATCAAAGGTGGCCTTTGCCGAAGATGGAAAGCCCACCAGAGCAGCCGAGGCCTTCGCAAGCAAAAACGGCCTTTCTGTCAGCGAACTCCACAACTTTGTCGACAACGATGGTCAACAGGATAAGCTCTGTGTGCGGCGCACCGAGTCGGGCAGCCAGACCAAAGAGCTATTGGCCGATATTATCAACCGATCTCTTGCCGAGCTGCCAATACCCAAGCGTATGCGTTGGGGTGATAAAAAGGAGGAGTTTGTGCGCCCCGTACAATGGGCGGTCTTGCTCTTCGATGGAGAGGTCTGTGCAGACAATATACTTGGCGTAAAAGCCGGCAATAATAGTCGCGGCCATCGCTTCCACGCCAACCATAAAATTCCTATACAGTCGCCCAGCTCCTATCAACAACAGTTGCGAGAGGCCTTTGTAGTAGCCGACTTCGCGGAGAGAAAAAATATTATTGCGGATGGGATTCAGGCCCTAGCTAAGGATATCGACGGCAACGCAGTAGTGGATGAAGACCTGCTCGACGAGGTCACCGCTCTCAATGAGTGGCCGGTGCCATTGCTGGGCAGATTCGATGCGCATTTCTTATCCGTACCAGCGCAAGCATTGATATCTTCGATGAAGGAACATCAAAAGTATTTCCATTTGGTGGATGATCAGCAACAGTTGCTCCCCGCATTTATTACCGTCGCCAATATACAGAGCAAAGACCCTAAACAGGTGATCGATGGTAACGAGCGGGTGATTCGACCGCGCTTGGCCGACGCTGCTTTTTTCTATCAAAATGATAAAAGTGTGACACTTGAAAGTAGAAGAGCGTCGCTGAAACAGGTGGTGTTTCAAGCTGACCTCGGCTCGGTTTACGCGAAGACTGAACGCGTTGCTGCGGTCGCCGAGCAGCTGGCCTCTAAAATGGGTGCAGATCCGGTATTGGCTCGTCGAGCCGCAGAATTGAGCAAATCTGACCTAGTGACAGATATGGTTGGGGAATTTGACGATCTTCAGGGCACCATGGGTCGCGATTATGCGTTACATGAGGGTGAGAATAAAGAAGTTGCCGAGGCACTCTTTGAGCAGTATTTGCCTCGATTTGCCGGCGATATAGTTCCCAGCACCAGCACCGGCACTGCGCTTGCGCTTGCCGATCGATTAGATAGTCTGGTGGGTATATTCAGCATAGGCCAACAGCCCTCTGGATCGCGAGACCCCTTTGCTCTTCGCCGCGCCAGTCTCGGCGTACTGCGAATAATGATAGAGCGCGATATCGATCTCAACTTAATCGATTTAATTAAAGATTCCAGTGCCCAATTCAGCACTTTTACAAACGCAAAACTAGCCGGCGACGAACTTCAAAAGCAAGTACTCACTTACATTCTAGAGCGCTTCAAATCTTGGTATAAGGAAAGAGACTTTAAATCTGAAGTGTTTGCTTCGGTGGCTTCCTTGGGGCTGTCTAATCCACTGGATATCAATGCCAGAGTTCAGGCTGTGCACAGGTTTACCCTGCTACCTGAGGCTTCAGCACTGGCTGCCGCTAACAAGCGCGTATCCAATATACTGGCAAAACAAGCAGACGCCGACATTCCAGCAAGCGTCTCGCCCACACTGCTACAGGATGCCGCCGAAAAACTATTGGCCAAACAGATCTCAGCGCTGGCCGAAACTGTTGCGCCGCTTATAGATCGACGAGATTACTATGCCGTCCTTGAACAGTTGGCCGCCTTGAGAGAGCCGGTTGATCAGTTTTTTGAAGAGGTTATGGTGATGACCGACGACCCAGCGCTGCGCAACAATAGGCTGGCTCTATTACAGAGATTACAGCGCCTGTTTATGAACGTGGCCGATATTTCCCAGCTGGCACCGGCAAAATAGTGGGTAGGGGTGGATTGTACAGGTTATTAAACGCTATGTTCCTACGCCTGAGATCGCTGGTTTTTTACCTGGGGTTTGTGTGCCTAATTGGGATCGCCAGTGTTATTACCTGCCTGCTATTCTTTCTGCCATTCGCCACCTTGCAGCGGGTTGCCACTACGGGCAACCATCTGGCGATCCACTGGTTGCGAATAACCTGCAATATCAGAATACAGGTTTCGGGGAAAGAGCATTTGCCACAGGGACCCTGTGTAGTGCTTAGCAACCATCAAAGTACCTGGGAGACCTTTTATATGCAATGGTACTTCCAGCCGGCAAATTTTATTCTCAAACGCGAGTTACTTTGGATACCTTTTTTTGGTTGGGCCCTGTATTTAATGAATCCCATTGCCATCAGACGCTCCAAACCATCCAAAGCCATTAGGTACGTTCTAAAACAGGGAGCCCAGCGACTTCAGACTGGCAATAGAGTGATTATCTATCCAGAGGGCACAAGAGTAACCGACGGCAAATTGGGTGAATTCAAAACTAGCGGGGCGGCATTGGCAAAACATGCGGCTGTACCTGTATTGCCCGTTTCCCACAACGGCGGGAAATATTGGAAACGCAATAGCTTTGTAAAGACGCCAGGCACCATTCATATGCAAATCGGCCCTGCGATTGATAGCAGCCAGTTATCGGCGAGAGAAACCACCGAAACAGCCCGTAACTGGATAGAACAAAGCCTCAAATAGCCGGCGGTTGTCGAAAAATTATTCTAAACCTAGAAACTAAACATCAAGATTTACCACCGATAGCGCATTGGTCTCAATAAAGTCGCGCCGCGGCTCTACCTGATCGCCCATCAGGGTCGTAAACATCTGGTCAGCGGCGATCGCATCCTCAATGGTAACCACCAACATGCGTCGAGTTTCTGGATCCATGGTGGTCTCCCAGAGCTGTCCTGGGTTCATTTCTCCCAAACCCTTATAGCGCTGAGTGCTGATCCCGCGGCGCGATTCCCCCATCAACCACTCCAATGCCTCTTTAAAAGAGCCCACAGCCAAGGTGCGCTCACCGCGCTTTACATAGGCTCCCTCTTCTATCAGCCCCTGTAATGTATTGCCCAGATCGACGATATTGGCGTACTCGCCAGAACCGAACAAATCGCGACTCAAACTGTGCTGATGGGGAACACCGTGGGCAGTGATTTCGATGGTGGGTAAAAATAGATTGTGCTCTTTATCTTCTTCTGCAAAGACTTTATAGCTATGGGTGCCATTTTCGGTTTTAGCTAGATTTTCGAGGAGTTCGCTACACCAAGTCGCAACTTCGCCGCTTTTTCCCAGAAGTTCTTTTTCTAGCTTAGCGGTGTAAACAAGTGCCTCCAAGACTTCTTTTGGATAAACCAGCGACATTCGATCAATTAACGCCGCTACCTTTCTAAATTGATTCACCAAGCCTTCTAATGCGGTTCCCTGGATCGCTGGCGCCGTTTCATTCACATGCAAACTGGCACCCTCTAGGGCTTTTTGTGTTAAATACGCCTCTAGGGCCCCATCATCTTTTAAATACTGCTCATTTTTTCCCTTGCTGACCTTATAGAGCGGCGGTTGGGCAATATAAATATGACCATTTTCAACCAACTCTCGCATCTGCCTAAAGAAAAAGGTCAGCAGCAATGTACGGATATGAGATCCATCGACATCAGCATCGGTCATAATCACGATGGTGTGATAGCGCAACTTTTCTAAATTGAATTCGTCGACACCTATTCCGCAGCCAAGTGCGGTAATTAGGGTACCCACCTCAACACTGGATAGCATTTTGTCAAAACGCGCTTTCTCAACATTTAATATCTTGCCTTTAAGCGGCAAAATAGCTTGGGTTTTACGGGCACGGCCCTGTTTTGCTGAGCCTCCAGCAGAATCTCCCTCCACTAGGTACAATTCTGATAGTGCGGGATCTTTTTCCTGACAATCTGCCAGCTTTCCGGGCAATCCGGCGATATCTAAAGCACCTTTGCGCCGCGTCATTTCTCGCGCCTTTCGCGCAGCCTCACGGGCGCGGGCAGCATCAATCATTTTATTGACCACTGCTTTTGCCTCTTGGGGAAACTCCAATAGATAATCGTTAAACTTATCACCCATCTCCTGTTCTACTGCCGTCTTTACCTCGGAACTCACCAGTTTATCTTTAGTTTGCGAGGAGAACTTGGGGTCTGGAACCTTAACCGAGATAATCCCCGTAAGCCCCTCTCTGGCATCATCACCCGTGGTGTTAACCTTTGACTTGGCGCTAATGCCCTCTTTTTCAATATAACCATTGAGCCCTCGGGTTAATGCCGATCTAAACCCGGCTAAATGAGTGCCTCCATCGCGCTGAGGTATATTATTGGTGTAACAGAGAATATTTTCCTGAAATCCATCATTCCACTGCAATGCTATTTCTACGCTAATACCATCGTCTCTGGTGGTATTAAAGTGCATAATCTTATTGATACTGTGTTTATTGGTATTTAGGTACTTAACAAATGCGTTCAACCCACCATCGTAAGCAAAGGTCTCATTTTCGCCCGTGCGCTCATCAATCAGCACAATGCGCACACCAGAATTAAGGAAGGACAGTTCTCGCAGGCGCTTAGCCAGCAGATCAAAGTGGAAGCATATATTGGTGAAGGTCTCTGTAGAGGGCTCAAAAAATACTTCGGTACCGGTTTCTTGGGTGCTCCCAACAACCTCTAGCGGTCCGTCGGGAACCCCGTGGGTATAGGTTTGCTCATGGACTTTGCCATTGCGGCGAATAGTGAGGCGCATCTGCTTGGACAGGGCATTAACCACGGATACACCCACTCCGTGCAGGCCGCCTGACACCTTATAGCTATTATCGTCGAATTTGCCGCCCGCATGCAGAACCGTCATGATGACCTCTGCAGCAGAAACCCCCTCTTCATGCATCTCAGTGGGGATACCGCGACCATTATCGGATACAGAAATAGTTTCATTCGGATGAATAACCACTCTAATTTCAGAGCAATGGCCGGCGAGCGCCTCATCAATGGAGTTATCAACCACCTCGAAAACCATGTGGTGGAGCCCTGTGCCATCATCAGTATCCCCAATATACATTCCGGGGCGTTTTCTAACAGCGTCCAACCCTTTAAGCACCTTAATGCTCGAGGAGTCGTAATTGGCTTCTTCACTCATATTTTATACTGTTCCTATTTTTCAACCATTCGAGACAACGCCCTGTTCCACATGGAACAATTGGCCATCCATCCCCTCAAGTGCCGCATTAAAGTCTTGCTTGTCTACTCCAGTCACAAAGTACTGGCAACCTAAACTATCCAAGTAGCTGACTACATCATTTCGATTGTCAGCATCTAGCTCCGCCGGCAGATCATCTAGCAAGAAAACACAACTCTGACCCGTTGCCGCCTGATACTGTGATGCCTGCGCCAACTTCAGCGCGTATACCAACAGCTTCGACTGCCCTCTGGAGAGACGATCTGCAGCCGCCATGCCATCCACAAAAACCCGAATATCTGCCCGATGTGCCCCATGGGAGGTAGTGCCAGTTGCAAGATCTCGCTCCCGGTCCCCATCAAAAATCTCAGCAATCTTTGCCCCCTCTGACCAGCCCTGGCTGTACTCAAGGCTTACAACACCCAGGCCGCCAAAGCGCTCCACGACAGGAACTATATGCTGTTCTAGCTGCGAGAGATACTGTTTGCGATACTCAGTAATCTGCTCGTTTAACGGTATCAGTTCCGCAGTCCAAATTCGCAGAGAATCTTCATCTATTCTACCATGACGAAGCAGTTGATTGCGCTGTTTTAACACTTTTTGAAATCGACGCCAAAGATCAGAATAACCATGTTCCACGTGGAACACACCCCAGTCTAAAAATTGACGCCTCTGTAGGGGCCCGCCCTCTAAAAGAGAGAAACTGTGGGCATCGACAAGCTGAATCGGTAGCTCCAGAGCAAGCTCAGCAGCAGACTGTAGCGACTTACCATCGCAGCGAGCCTCAAAATCACCTTTTGCTGTGCGCATCACCCCCAATTGATGAGTGGTTTCGGAAGCTGGCCTAAAAACCTTAGCGGATACCACCAGCTGATCCGACTGCTTATTGACCACCAATCGCAAATCACGATGCTTAAAGGAGCGGCCCCTTCCCAGCAGAAAAATAGCCTCCAGCAAACTGGTTTTACCGCTGCCGTTGGCGCCATAAATAATATTGGCTTTAGGGTGACAACTGATGCCAACCGACTCAAGGTTTCGCACCTTTAAGACATCTAGCTTGGTGAGGAACACGGGTAACGCCTACAATCTAATCGCCAAAAGTTTATGCTTAGAGACGCATAGGCATAACAACATAAACCGCTTTGCTGTCACCAGTAGCATCCTCTACAAGCGCACTGCTATTAGAGTCTGACAGCGTAAAGCGAATATCCTCGCCCTTCAAAACGCCTAAAACATCTAACAGATAGCCCACATTAAATCCGATCTCAAGGGGTTCCCCGCTATAGGATAGAGCCACTTCCTCTTGGGCTTCCTCCTGTTCGGGGTTATTGGCAACCATATGGATCGCGCCGTCACTCAACTGTATCCTGACCCCACGATATTTTTCATTGGATAAAATAGCGGTGCGACTAAACGCCTGCTTAAGCTGTTCCCGATCCCCAACCACCAATTTATCACCACCTTTGGGTACCACACGATCATAGTCAGGGTAAGCGCCATCCACCAACTTAGAGGTAAAGCAATAATCCGCTCCCGTAATTCTAATATGGTTTGACCCTATGGAGATCGTCACCTGGCCATCTCCCAGCAGTCTTGAGAGCTCAATAATGCCTTTGCGAGGCAAGATAGCCGACACCTTATCCTCGACAGACACCTCACAGGCGCTATCGCAGAGCGCTAGACGATGCCCGTCGGTAGCTACGGCTCGCAACTGGTTATTGGTCACTTCCCAAAGCATGCCATTTAGATAATATCGAACATCCTGCTGGGCCATAGCAAAAGAAGTCGCCTCAATAAGCCCTTTAACCATGCTGGCAGGAACAACAAACTCAACACCCTGCTCTCCTTCGTCTACGCTGGGGAACTCATTAGCAGGTAAGGTCGCCAAGGTAAATCTACTGCGCCCACTGGTTATGTGCGCCTTGCCATCACCGCTAGAGAAGTCTAGGAGCGCGCCATCTGGCAATGAGCGACAAATATCCAAAATCTTGCGCGCCGAAACAGTGACTTCGCCAGCTTCGGAAGCTGTGACGACTTCGGTTGAGCCTTTAATTTCAACTTCAAGATCCGTTCCTGTCATCGAAAGCCTATTGCCATCCAGACGCAACAGTACGTTGGAAAGAATAGGTAAGGTTTGGCGGCGCTCTACCACACCAGCCACCAGTTGCAGGGGGTTGAGTAGGGCTTCTCGAGAAAGACTAAATTTCATGGTAATTTTTTTCTCCGGAAAATTTCATTAATTCTAGCTTCATAATTTTTTAGGTTGAGAGCGTTCTATAGAGGTTTTTAAGGTCTCGCTGAACTTCTCTGTCAATACCTTCAAGCTCTTTGACCTTCCTACAGGCATGCAAAACAGTGGTATGATCACGACCGCCAAAGGCATCTCCTATTTCAGGTAAACTGTGGCTGGTCAACTCCTTGGCAATAGACATTGCCACCTGTCTGGGACGTGCCACCGATCTGCTGCGGCGCTTAGACAACAAATCTGACATCTTTAATTGATAATAGTCGGCAACCACCCTCTGAATATTATCAATGGTGATCAGCTTATCCTGCAGTGCCAATAGGTCTTTAAGTGATTCTCTTATTAAATCTATATCAATAGGCCTGCGGGTAAACTGCGCGTGAGCCATCACTCTCTTTAACGCACCCTCCAACTCACGCACATTTGAGCGAATACGCTGGGCTATAAAAAATGCCGCATCCTTAGATAAAAAGACCCCAGATTGCTCGGCCTTATTGATTAAAATAGCTGCTCTGGTCTCCAATTCCGGAGGTTCTACCGCAACGGTGAGCCCCCAGCCGAAACGCGATTTTAAGCGCTCTTCAACACCATCTATCTCTTTAGGATAGCGGTCACTGGTGAGGATCATTTGCTGACCACCCTCTAACAGCGCATTGTAGGTGTGGAAGAACTCCTCTTGAGACCGCTCCTTACCCGAGAAGAACTGAATATCATCAATAAGCAGTGCATCCACAGAGCGGTAGAAGCTTTTAAACTCATCGATTGCTTTAAGTTGGAGCGCCTTAACCATATCGGCAACAAAGCGCTCCGAATGCAGATAGACTATCTTGGCGTCTGGCTTTCGCGATTTTAACGCATGGCCTACAGCATGCATCAAATGGGTCTTACCAAGCCCTACGCCGCCATAGATAAATAAGGGGTTGTAAGAACCACCAGGATTTTCCGCGACTTGCTGCGCCGCAGCAAAGGCCAGTTGGTTAGACTTTCCCTCGACAAAACTATCAAAGGTAAAATTACTGTTAAGATTGGTTTTTAGGCTCGACTCTGCCGCCGATCTGACAATTGCGGGTGATCTACTACCTAATACCTCACCGCCATCATTAGCCCGATCGCTCGGCTTCAAAGCAACGCTGTTAGCAGCGGTGCTATTTAAACTATTGCTCTCAAATTGAGCCGCAACCGAGGAGGTTGCAGTGATACCCAGCACAACATCACTGCCGCTCAATTGGTGGAACAACTCTTCTATCCGACGCAGAAACTTATTCTTAACCCAATCCTCGACAAACCGATTGGGCGCAACCAGCTGCACCATCTCATCATTGGAGGGTACACCGTACCTATCTTCAATATATTTTACGGTGAGCGGTCGAATCCAAGTATTGTATTGCTGCTCCGGCAACTCACTTTGTAACTGGGTCTGGCATTGAGACCAAACGACTTCAGGTGCATCGAACCCCATGATTTCTACCCTTTATAGATTGCCCAACCAGCTGGCAGGTATTCGATGAAAGAGCAGACAATCAAAGTCATCTAACGAAAACCCTAAACTGAATAACAGTTGTTTTGTGAGCCCTTTTGCCCACTCGCAATGAAGTCTATACGCTCCAAACCAAACTATCCACACAACAAAAAATAAGCCAAAAAAAAATAAAAAATAAAAAACTTTTACTAATCAGCTAGTTATGTAAATTCAAGGTTTTTTTTATCAACAGAAAATAAAAAGAATCTGATCAAAAAACAAACAATGCCTGTGGATAACCTGTGCTTATACAGTATAGAACCAGTGTTTTTAAGCCAAAACCCGCAGATTTTGGTGCCAAATCTAACCCTTTAAGTCTGATGGTGACCAAATGCGGAATAATAGTCACTTTCCGATACAAAACGAAGAAAATATTCTACCCAACAGATCATCTGATGAAAATTCCCCTGTGATTTCAGATAGATAGCGCTGAGCCTCTCGTAAATCTTCTGCAAGCAACTCTCCAGCGCCCAATGTCTCAAGTTGCGTTATACCAGTAGCCACAAACTCCGAGGCTTTGGCAATTGCATCCAGATGGCGGCGGCGAGCAGAAAAAACACCATCGGCCTGCTCCTGATATCCAACCGTTGTCAGCAGAATATCCTTGAGGGAATCCAGCCCCTCCCCTGTTTTAGCCGACAGTGGAATCAAATTCTCACTGTCCTCAACAATATGGGAATCGGCCTTAACAAGATCAATCTTATTGAATAGGGTGATAATTTTCTGATGGTTGCGAGGAAAGCGACTGAAATACTCCGGCCACAGGGTTTTAAGCTGGGTATCTTCAGAGCTGGTAACATCAACCACATACAAAATTGCGTCAGCCTTCTCTATTTCCCGCCAAGCTCTGGCGACGCCCTCTTTCTCAATAGCATCAGTAGCCTCCCGAAGACCCGCTGTGTCGACAATATTGACCGGCACGCCATTTAGGTTGATTTTTTCTCGCAATACATCCCGGGTGGTACCGGCAACGGCGGTGACTATAGCCGCATCCTGCCCGGCAAGGGCATTCAGCAAGCTGGACTTCCCCGCGTTTGGCTTGCCGGCAAGCACTAGGGTGATGCCATCTCTCAGCAGGGCTCCCTGTTGAGCGGCCATCAGTATATTTGCTAGGTCATCAGCTAGGCGCTTGAGATTTTGACGCAGTCTAGTATCTGCGAGAAAATCGATCTCCTCCTCTGGAAAATCGATTGCCGCCTCTACATAGACGCGCAGTTCGATCATGCGCTCAACAAGCCCGCGGATCATCACCGAAAATTCGCCCTGCATAGAGCGCACCGCAGACCGCGCCGCCTGTGAGGAAGAGGCATCAATCAAATCTGCGATCCCCTCGGCCTGGGCGAGATCTAACTTATCATTCAAAAATGCTCTCTCACTAAACTCACCCGGTCTGGCCAAACGCGCCCCGAGCTCAACACAGCGGCTCACCAGCGAATCTAACACCACAGGCCCACCATGCCCCTGCAGTTCCAGTACATTTTCTCCAGTAAAGGAATGGGGGCTGGAAAAAAATAACAGTAGCCCCTGATCCAAAATAACATCCTCAGCATCTAGAAAAGCAGCGTAATAAGCACGCCTGGGAACTAAGGTTTTTTGATAGCCGAGCAACCCCTCTATAAAGGGCGACAAATCACCCCCGGACAGGCGCACCACACCAACGCCAGCCCGTCCTGCCGCGGTGGCGATTGCCACAATAGTATCTGTGCTATTTGTTAGATGACTGTTATCCATATATTAATTATGCCCGAAAAAAAAGCCTCCTAAGAGGCCTTTTTCACTGATTTAGTTTTTTAGTGAAGCCATCTGTCTATTGACGATCCACTGCTGCAAAATGCTCAGTAAATTGTTGACCGTCCAATACAGCACCAACCCCGCCGGAAACATTAGGAAGAAAAACGTAAATACAATAGGCATAAGCTGAAATACCTTTGCCTGCATTGGATCCGCTGGCGCTGGTTGCAGCTTCTGCATTAACAGCATGCTACCCCCCATAATTAGCGGCAGAATAAACAGCGGGTCCTTAGCGGACAGGTCCTGAATCCACAAAATCCAAGATGAATGGCGGATTTCAACAGACTCAGAAAGTACCCAGTACAGGGCGATAAAAACCGGCATCTGCAACAGCATAGGAAGACAGCCCCCAACAGGATTGACCCGATGTTTCTTAAACAGCGCCATCTGTTCCTGACCGGCTTTTTGACGATCGTCGCCGTACAGCTCTTTTATTCTTGCCATCTGCGGCTGCAGCGCGCGCATTTTGGCCATTGATTTCAAGCTGGCCGCAGAGAGAGGGTAAAGAATTATCTTAATAAGAATGGTGAGTAGAATAATCGACCAACCCCAGTTTCCCACCACATCGTAAATCATCTGCATAACAGAAAAAATAGGCTTGGCCAGCATCCACAAAAACCCATAATCGATAGTGAGATCCAGATATTCAGATAACTCTTCCAACACAGGTTGATCCTTGGGCCCTACATAAAAATCTACGTTGTATTCACCCACAGCTCCCGGAGCCACATTGATTTTCTCCCCAGTCACTGCCATTAAATAAATATCGCTATTTTTCTGCTTCTTTAGCGAAAACCTATTTTTCTCATCTTTGGGCGGCACCCAAGCGCTGACAAAGTAGTGTTGCACAAAGGCCAACCAACCTCCGACCAGTGAAACCTTTACCGGATCGTCTTCGATATCTGAAAAAGTGTATTTAGAATAATTTTTATCCTGCTCTCGAAGAGCGGCACCCAGAAATGGCTTCATCCCTGTGGATGCATCTGTCTCTGGCTGGTGGGAATCCCTGCGAAACTGACCAAAGAAAGTCGCAGACCAGGGCTCGCTTTTATAATTTTTGATAATGTAACGAATACCGACGCGGTAGTCCGACGCGGAGAACTCAAATCGCTTAATAATATCTACGCCGTTTTGGTTGTAGGTCAGATCAACATTTAACTGCTCTTGGCCCTCGAGCATTTGGTAGTTGCTGGCAGCTGCGAAAAATCTGGGGCGTCCCGAGGCTGTATCCGTGCCATCTCCACCTATTAAACCACTTTCGGCAATAAATTCACTGCCATTAGATCTAGTTAACAACCTGATAGGCACGCCGCCATCATCAGCCATTTCAGTTAAATATTTAAGTAGCTGGACCTCGACAATATCGCCACCCAGAGTATCGATGGTAACCGCAAAGACATCTGTGGTGACATTGATTAGTTGTTGATCGAAAGCAACTGTGTGCGGCTTCTGGCGCAACTCATCAACTAGGGTAGGTAGGGTTGTGCTTGCCGGCAACTCCCTATCGGGAAATTCCTCAAACGCAGGTTGTGGTTGCTGTTCAAACACAGCTGCCTGAATGTCCTGCTGCTGTTGAAAATCACTCCAGCGCACAACTAACAACCAAACAACAATGCCAATAGCGACCATAATCGTATTTTTTTGCCAGTCCATACCTTAATTATCTCTCAGTAATTTTCAGTTATTTTCAGGAGTAATCTGTCGATCCTCTTTTGCTCGCTTTGGAACAGGATCGCAACCACCTTTGTGGAATGGGTGGCATTTTATAAGTCTTCGCAACGAAAGATAACCCCCTTTGATAACTCCAAACCTATCTATCGCCTCTAAGGCATAGGCTGAGCAGGTAGGTTGAAATCTACAATTTTGCCCCAGTAAAGGACTTAGGAGAAACCGGTAAAGCTTAATAAGACCCAACAACAAACTACGCATCTGTCGACCTCAACCGTTTGCAACGATCACCAAGTCTACCCCAAGATTTCCGCAGTAACAGGGTTAACTGTTTTGCAGACAACCCATTGGCTTCTCTGCGTGCCAGAAAAACAATATCCAACGGGGTTTCAAATTCCTGTTTTCGGAAAGTTTCTCTTACAACACGCTTTAATAGATTGCGCTGAACCGCTGTAGGTATATTTTTTTTCGCTATCACCAACCCCAGCCTAGACTGACAACCGTCGGCTGGTTTAGCGAGGATAAGGAGTGAAGAGTTTGCAACTTTAACCTTATTGTTATCAAACACCCCCTTAAAGTCAGAGGCGTTTAATAGGCGCTGGGATTTCTTAAAAGTGCGACTGGGCACCTAACCCCAAACCTTAGGCTGCTAAGCGCTTTCGGCCTTTGGCGCGACGACGATTTAACACTGCGCGTCCGCCCTTGGTGGCCATACGAGATCTAAAGCCGTGAGTGCGCTTGCGTTTTAAGTTACTAGGTTGAAATGTTCTTTTCATGGCCAAAAAATCCAAAGAAGTTTGTGTACATCGTTTTGAGCCGCGCGATTTTAAAGAATTTATTGCGCCAGATCAATAAACTTCTCATATTAAACGTTAAACAGTCATTATAAACAAGTTGCTAACGGCTTACCCATAGGTGGTTCGTCAACCTATTAGAAATAACCACCGTAAACCTAAGTTTTTGCACAAACTGTTAAAAACCTATGTTTATAAAAAAAAAGAGCTCTCTTTAACGCTGGCTTATCCCATGGATATCCGGCAAGTCTCAGAACACCCACAAATGGTCCCAGCGTTGATAACAGTATCCTAAGCTTATATCTAACCCAGTTATCCTCAGAAAAAAACCACATAAACCTATGATTTAAATAAGCTTTTTAAAGTTTTTAACAAAAACAGGCTACCCTAATAACAATAACAATAAACTAACTAATAAAATATAAACACTTATATATAAACCCTTTAAAGGGTAAAACAAACTGCTTAAATTTTAAGCAAACCATCGTATAATGCTCACTTAAGATTAAAGCAAATTTTTTCATAGAACTATTTATGCGCTATCCTAATCATTTTGATGTCATTGTCATTGGTGGCGGGCACGCTGGAACAGAAGCCTGTCTTGCATCGGCCCGCATGGGATGCCGTACCCTGCTGCTCACCCACAATATTGAAACCCTAGGTCAAATGTCCTGCAA
>JANXGQ010000024.1 GCA_024959305.1 Porticoccaceae bacterium
TTTCGAGACTAGATATTGAGCGTTTTAGCTGCTTTAGTTCAGCCTGTTGCTGATTGTCAGCCACAGTGGCAGGGCTGATTGGGCTTAAAATAACTATGCCACACAGGACAATGCGCCACAGTAAAGTTGGGTTAGTCATTAAACTATTAGCGAACGACCCGTCATTTCGGCGGGTTGATCCAGCCCCATCAAATCCAGTAGGGTCGGCGCTATATCTGCCAAAGAACCCTCTGTGTCCAGAGTAAGTTTTCGCGATCCGACATAGACCAGCGGCACCGGAAGTGTGGTGTGCTGAGTGTGCGGCTGGTTGCTGGCCTCGTCGAACATCTCCTCAACATTGCCATGATCAGCGGTAATCAACACCTCGCCGTTTTGTTGAGCCGCGGCCTCAAGCACCTGCTTAAGACAGCTATCCACGGCCTCAACGGCTTTCACAGAGGCCTCAAAATTGCCCGTATGACCCACCTGATCGCAGTTGGCATAGTTGCAAATAATGCTATCGAAGCGACCGGAATTAATCGCCTCCACAAGCTTTTCCGTAACCTCATAGGCACTCATTTCCGGCTTCTGATCATAGGTGGTTACATCGGGAGAGGGAATTAAAATACGCTCCTCCCCATCGTATAGCGCCTCGCGACCACCACTAAAGAAAAAGGTCACATGGGCGTATTTCTCGGTTTCCGCGATGCGCAGTTGCTGTTTATTCTGATTGGAGAGATATTCCCCGAGAGAATTAACCAATTTTTCTGGCGGGTAGGCGCAGGGCAGTTTAAGGCTGGCCTCATATTCAGTCGTCATTACAAAGGCAGACAGCGCTGGTACGCGATTGCGCGAAAACCCATCGAACTGCTGATCCACCAGAGCATGGGTAATTTCCCGCGCGCGGTCGGGGCGAAAATTCATCGAGATCAGTGCATCGCCATCTTCAATAGTCACCGCAGACTCTCCAGCGGCTACGATGGTGGTTGCCCTGACAAATTCATCATTTTCATCGCGGCTATAAGCCGCCTCTAAACCGCTGACTGCGGAGCTGGCACTGTATGTGCTGTGTCCCTCGGTGATCAGGCGGTAGGCCTCTTCCACTCGATCCCAGCGATTATCGCGATCCATCGAATAGAAACGGCCGACAATCGACGCAATTCTGCCCACTCCCAGCTTATCGCACAGGGCCTGAGTCTTTTCCAGGGAGGGTTTAGCACTGCGCGGTGGGCAGTCACGGCCATCCAGGGAGGCGTGAATATAGACTTTTTGCGCGCCGCGCCGAGCAGCCAATTCGAGCATGGCATTGATATGATCTTGGTGGCTGTGCACGCCGCCGGGCGATAATAACCCCAAAATATGCACTGCCTTACCTGCGCGAACAGCACCGTCTATAGCCTCACAAAACACCGGATTCGTGAAAAAATCACCATCTGCAATAGCTTTGTTAATACGCGTAAAGTTTTGATAAACCACTCGCCCAGCGCCCAATGTCATATGCCCCACTTCGGAATTGCCCATCTGGCCCTCGGGCAGGCCCACTTCTATCCCAGAGGTATGAATCAGGGTTTTTGGATGGTTGTCCCAGAGGCTTTGCCAAACTGGCGCATTGGCCGCAGAGACTGCATTGTATTTGCTGCTGTCGTTGTAACCGAAACCGTCGACAATAATTAACACTGTGGGGGGTTTATTTGCGCTCATAAAATTTTTACGTATTTGTTGAGAATAGGGTGATTTTAAAGGCTAGCCAGGGTTTTCGCTACGGTAACTATAAAAAATTCATCATTGTTTATCTAAAACTTCCCAGCGTTTGTAGCAATGGCTCAACTGCTGTTGAAGTTGCGTCAGGTTTTTTTCAGTTTGCTCGATCTGTTTTCTCTCGCCCTTATAGAAGTCCGGCTGACAAATTTGCAGAGAAATAGCGGCAATTTTGGTCTCCAGCAAATCGATCTGATCTGGTAGTCCATCTAATTCTCGTTGATCCTTATAGGATAATTTCTTCGCGGACTGTCTGTTCTTAGATTGAGCTTTTTGTGGCTTCTTGGCAATTTTCTGTTGTTTATTGCGCTGGCGCAACCAGTCATTGTAACCACCTACATAGTGGTTGATAGCGCCATTGCCCTCAAAGGCCAGCGTGCTGGTTGCCACATTATTGATAAATGCCCGATCATGGCTAACTAAAATAACCGTTCCCTTATAGTTAATAAGCAACTCCTCGAGCAGGTCCAGTGTATCTATATCCAAATCATTGGTGGGTTCATCGAGGATCAGAATATTGGATGGCTGGGTAAACAACTTGGCCAGTAATAGACGGTTGCGTTCGCCTCCAGACAATGCTTTTACCGGTTGGCGGCAGCGTTCCGGGACGAATAAGAAATCCTGCAGATAACTGATCACATGGCGGGATTTACCGCCGATATCCAACATATCGCGCCCACCAGATACATTATCCTGCACCGACTTTTCCTCATTAAGAGCGCTTCGATACTGGTCAAAATAGGCGATATTAAGATTGGTGCCGATCTTAATTTTACCCGATTCTGGCGCCAGTTCCCCCAGCAGTAGCCTGATCAATGTGGTCTTGCCGACACCGTTGCCGCCAATTAGTCCAACCTTATCACCGCGTTGAATCAGGGTAGAAAAGTTACTGATTAATGGCCCTTTGTCACCATCGCTGTCAAAGCCGAAGTTAACATTGAGCGCCTCTACTACAATCTTGCCGGATTTTTCCGCCTGTTGGATATTGATGCGCGCCTTACCCTGCTGCTTGCGGCGGTCGGCATACTCAACGCGCATTGCCTCAAGAGCGCGAACACGCCCCTCATTGCGGGTGCGGCGCGCCTTAATGCCCTCTCTAATCCAGGCTTCCTCTTGAGACAAGCGCTTATCAAACAGCGCATTGTGCTTATCTTCTGTATCCAGCATCTCCTGCTTGCGCCTGAGGTAAGTGCTGTAGTTACCGTTAAATCCGGTTAATTTTCCACGGTCTATCTCAATAAAGCGGGTCGCCAAATTGTCCATAAATTGGCGGTCGTGACTAATAAACAGCAGCGCGGCCTCCCATTTCAGTAAAAACTGCTCCAACCACTGAATAGCTTCTATATCCAGATGGTTGGTGGGTTCATCCAGCACCAGTAGATGGGGATCACAGACCAGGGCCCGCGCTAACAATACGCGCCGCTTGTAGCCACCAGAGAGATCGGCGATATCCACATCGGCCTGCAGTCCCATCTTGGTAATAATGGCCTCGACGCGGCGGTTAATGTCCCAGCCATCGACTCGATCTAATTCTGACTGACAGGCTTCTAGCTCGGCCATGGTGCGCTCATTGGGGTCCGTGGCCAGTTCGGCGATAAGGCGGTGATAGCGCTGTGCCAATTTGCCCTCATTGCCCAGCCCCTGGGCAATCACATCAAATACGCTGCCCTGTGTATTCTGGGGAACCGCCTGTTCCAACTGGGCTATTCTGACCCCGGCGCTATATTTAACCATGCCGTCGTCAGCGCTGATTTTCCCGGCCAGAATATTTAACAGGGTTGACTTGCCAGCGCCGTTGCGACCGATTAGACAGACCCGCTCACCGCGCTCAATCGAAAAATTAACCTGATCGATCAGCGGCGGCTGTCCATAACTCAAATAAATATCTTGTAAGGTAACCAGCGCCATTATTTACCCAACGGCTTTATCAATAGAAGCAACTTGGGCAATAGAGTCATAGAGCCCATAAGCGCAGCGGTCATTGCCAGTCCGGTTAACAAACCGAAGTAGATTGAAGGAATAAAATTAGATAGGGTCAAAATTGAAAAGCCGACAATAATAGTGATCGCGGTATAAAAAAGTGCCTGCCCAATACTGGCATGAGCGCGGTGCATGGAGGCCACATAATTGCCGTCCACGGCGAATTCCCGCTTAAATCTAGTGATATAGTGAATCGCGTGATCCACGCCTATACCCACAGTAATGGCGGCAATGGTAATGGTCATCATATCCAGTGGAATCGCAAAGATGCCCATACCGCCAAGCACAGTGCCCGCGGCGAGGAAATTGGGCAGTATGGCAATCAGTGAAAGCTTAAGCGATTGGAACAGCACCAAAAACATCAGCATAATGCCTACAAACACCGCACCCAGCGTCATTATCTGCGACTGGAACAGGCTCTGTAACATATTGTTATACAGCACCAGCAAACCGGTAAAGCGCATATCCTGTTCGGCAATTCCCACTTCATCAACCGCAAATTGCCTAATTTTGGCCAATAACTCTGCACGTTTAAGGCCGGCAGTTTCCATAGCGCGCAATTGAATGCGCGTTTCATCGCGATCCTCGATCAGGTAGGGGGCGACTAGCTGTTGATAAATATCGTCGCTAAGACTCTGGCGCATAAAGGCGATTTCAAAATCGTTGAGCTTGTGACCCATTAGGTCGGCGGCCACCTGATTAATCTGCGCCAGCGAGCTCACTTTGCCAATCTCCGGCTGGGCCTCTAAAAAGGCAGTTAACTTAGCTAGATCGGCAAGGCCTGCGGAGGAAAACCAATAGCTATCCTTTAATGAGCTGGCTGTGTCGCCCTCATCAAAATCCGCCTCGGTGCCGTATTCATCATCAAAGTCGGCGCCGTATTCATCATCAAAGTCATTGCCATATTCATCATCAAAATCGCCAAACTCAGCATCCTCCAGTTCGGCTGCTAATGGCGCAAAAGTTGGCGCCTGCAAAATAATATCCAATGGTGTCGTGCCGCCCAATGCAGTGTCTATCACCTCCATGCCGCGATAGATCTCCGTATCACTGCGGAAATAATCAATAAACCGGTTCTCCACCTCAAGTCGCGAGATACCATAGATTGAAACAGCACTTAAAGCTGTGGCCAGCACTAGCACCAGAGATCCCCGGCGTTCGGTAAAGCGGGCAAATTTGCTGGTTATAAGGGCACTGTTATCAGTTCCAGCTGTATTGGCAGCCTTGCCCAATAGCATCATGCCCGCGGGAATCACCACAAAGGCCAATATCAGTGCCAGGCTGATTCCCAGAGTCATCATCCAGCCAAAATCAATCACCGGTCGAATATTGCTAACCACCAGAGAGGCAAAGGCAACAATAGTGGTTAACACTGTGTAGACACAGGGCTTAGCCATAGAGGATACGGTTTCTGTCACCAACTGACGTTGCTCGGCATCTGGATTGGCGGCCTGTAATTCGCGATAGCGCACAATCAGGTGGATCGTCAACGCCAGCGTAATAATCAGCAACAGAGACACAAAATTAGATGAAATCACGGTTAGTCGCCAGTCGATCCAGCTGAGTAGGCCGAGCATAATAATCAGGCATAGAGTGCAGGTGACTAATGGCAGCACTACCCAGCGCACAGCGCGAAAAATCAGCATCAGAGTTGCCACCATAAACAGCAAAATACCAACGCCAAAAATAAGCAGATCGCTTTTTATAAAATCGATCATATCCGCAGTGATCATATCTGGCCCGCCGAGAAAAATTGTCGCAGACTGACGGTAGCCGTCAACTAGGGATCGCACCTTCGCGACCCGCTGATGGTCCTCGGCGGCTTTGGCGGTGCGGTAGTTAAGAAACTGTGCACTGACGGCCTTCAGTGCCTGCTGTTGTTCCTCGTCCAACCCCTCAGTATCGCGCAACAGCCTCAGGTTATCGCGCGCAGTGACTAAATCCAGATACTGCTGATCTAGGCTCAGTGTGGCCAAAACGCCGGTAGTTTGGCCATCGGCACTTAACAATACATCTTTGTAGATTGGGCTAGCCAGAAACTCCTGTTTTGCCGCCTGCTTATCGACTCCCTCGGAAAGCAATGTATTGAGCGCTTGTTTTAAATCCCCAATGGCTACCTTAGGGCTGTAGAGGAGCGGCACATCCAGCATAGACAATGTGCTCTGCACACCATCGATCGCCGCCAGCTCGTCGCGCAGAGCCGCCAGTATTTGTAAATTATTCTCGTCGAACAGATCACCAGATTTGGGTGCGAATGTCACAATTAAAAAGTTATCACTGCCGTAGCGTTGTGTCACTTCGCGGAAGAAATTCAGATCCTTATCCTGCTCTAAAGTCAGTGAGTCCGCCGAGGCATCCAGTTTAAAATTGGGCAACCCCAGTGCCATAGCCAGAGTGACAGCCACAGTCAGCACAATAGCGCTCAATGGATGATCGAGGATAATGCGCTGATAAAGTGTCAAAAAAGACCTAGGCATACTAGGGGCGTCCCTGAAGATAGATAATTGGGGCGTATTATGCGGTTATAGTTGTTGGGGGGAAAGCCCAAAAAAGACCATGTGCCTAAACGCTACAAAATAGTACCATACCCAGTCTGTACAGAGACTAAAGGGAAGTGGGATTGTATGGCCAAAAAAAATGCATTTTATGCCCAATCTGGGGGCGTTACCGCGGTGATCAACGCATCGGCCTGCGGGGTGATTGAGGCCTGCCGGCAACACAGAGACAAAATAGGTGTGCTGTATGCAGGGCAAAACGGTATTATCGGCGCTCTACAGGAAAACCTTATAGATACCGGCAAAGAATCCGACGCAGCTGTGAGCGCGCTGCGGCATACCCCCGGCGGAGCCTTTGGTTCCTGCCGCTATAAAATGCAAGACCTAAGCGAGAGTACGGCGGAGTACGAGCGTCTGATTCAGGTATTCAAGGCGCATAATATAGGTTATTTCTTCTACAATGGCGGCGGCGATTCCGCCGATACCTGCCTAAAGGTCTCGCAGATCTCAGAGAAAATGGGCTATCCGATTCAGGCCATTCATATTCCGAAAACCATCGACAATGATCTGCCATTGACCGATTACTCGCCCGACTTTGGTTCGGTGGCCAAGTATGTGGCGGTATCCACCGCAGAAGCGGGTCTGGATATAGCCTCAATGGCAGCTTCTTCAACAAAGGTTTTTATTCTTGAAGTTATGGGTCGCCATGCCGGCTGGATTGCCGCCGCCGGAGGCCTTGCGGCACAGGCGGTGGGAGACGCACCGCATATTATTCTATTTCCAGAGATGCCCTTTGTGCGCGAGCAATTTATTGAAAAGGTAAAAAATACGGTTGGAGAGAAAGGTTATTGCGTGGTGGTGGCCTCGGAGGGCGTTAGCTATGCCGATGGCGGGCTAATTTCCGGTTCTCTGAGCAAGGATGCCTTTGGTCACCAACAGCTGGGCGGTGTAGCGCCTGCGCTGGCCAGTATGGTAAAGCATTCGCTGGGCTACAAATATCACTATGCGGTAGCCGACTATTTGCAGCGCGCGGCGCGACATCTGGCATCAAAAACCGATGTGGAGCAGGCCTATGCGGTGGGATACGCCGCGGTGGAAAAGGCACTTCAGGGTAAAAATGCCATTATGGTAACTATTCAGCGCGGTTCCGGTAAAACCTATAGCTGGTCACTGGGTGAGGCACCATTGCACAGGATCGCCAATCGGGAGAAGAAGATGCCGCGCTCGTTTATCAGTAGAGATGGCTATGGAATTACGCAAAAGGCGCGCGACTATCTGTCGCCCCTGATTGCCGGTGAGGATTATCCCCCCTATAGGCGCGGTCTGCCGCACTATCCGGCATTGAAAAATATACGCGTGGCAAAGCGCTGTGATCTGAGTTAACAGCCAGCGGCACCCAGTCGGCAATAATATATTCAAAACTGCAAAAACTTTTCTGTTAACCTCGCGACGGTGACTAAGACTTTCGATAAGGATCATCGATAAGAGCTACGGAGGGATATAAACCCGTCAGCGGAGAGATTTTAGATGTCGACTGTGATAAGCACTCAGAAAAAATCATATGCTAACCGCCATAAATCGCATTATTTTAAACAGCCTGTAACTTTTAAATCCTTTAGTCTAATTGGCCTAGTATTATTGCTGTCGGCCAATGTCTGGGGGTTTACGACCGGTAGTAATTCGGAGGTAGGCGCTGATTTTAAGGTAACAGGTGAGTTACAAGTGGGTTCAGTGGGCAGTGCCCCTGGCGACGCTATTGTTACCGCAACAGAAGCATATACGAGCAGTGACACAAAGCTAGCCACCACAGCGGCAATCAAGGCGTATATAGAAAGCCAGATACAAACCCTGACAGTGAAGGCAGTCTCCACCCAAACAAAAAGCTTGAGTGACGCCGAGCTATATTGTCAAGCCCAGGGTGGGCACATCCCCACGCTGGTGGAGTTTTTTAAGCTGTGCACCACCACCGCTGTGTGCGCTAGCTATAGCGACTACGTATGGACGACATCGCAATTAGATGCCAAAAAGCTTATATTCAGGCCATCGGATAGCAGCATGCACGATGTGAGCGAGACCAGTGGCTCCTCCATCCCCTACAAGGCGTTATGCATTGCTGGTAACTAAGCAAAGAGGCAAAGCAATAAAAGGACACGACAGCAATGGTCTGCCGCACTATCCGGCATTGAACAATAGGTTGATGGCCAAAAAATGTGATGTAAAGTAGTTGCAGCGGAAGCACTATTCAAATAACAGCATAAAGTTTTGCAATGACCTTTGCTCGCAATCTATTTTATTGTTCTAATAGCCTTTTTGGTTAACTAGAGCTGTTTATGCGCCTGCATATTTTAGGAATCTGCGGTACCTTTATGGGCAGTCTGGCCCAGCTGGCCAAGGCGGCCGGTCATCAGGTATCCGGTTGCGATGCCAATGTGTATCCACCCATGAGTACTCAGCTTGAGCAGGCGGGTATTGAATTGGCGGAAGGCTTTGATCCAGCACAGTTGCAGCCGGCACCAGATTTGCTGCTGGTGGGCAATGCATTGTCGCGGGGCAATCCCTGTGTGGAATATCTGCTGGAACAAAAACTACCCTACGTCTCCGGGCCCCAGTGGTTAGGTGAGGCCATTTTGCGAGATAAGCATGTATTGTCGGTATCGGGCACTCATGGCAAAACCACCACCAGCAGTATGCTGGCGAAAATCCTCCACAGCGCGGGCTACAACCCGGGGTTTTTAATTGGCGGCGTGGCGCAGGATTTTGGGGTATCGGCTCAACTGGGTGGCACTGCGCCCGATGGCAACCAGTACTTTGTGGTCGAGGCGGATGAGTACGATACGGCGTTTTTTGATAAGCGCTCCAAGTTTGTGCACTACCATAGCAATACATTGATTATTAATAATCTGGAATATGACCACGCGGATATCTTCGATAATCTGGCGGCGATCCAGAGGCAGTTTCATCACTCTGTGCGCACAGTGCCCAGCACTGGCACAGTGATCTACCCGTCCAACGACAGTGCTGTGGCAGCCGTGATCGATCAGGGCTGTTGGAGTCGCCAACAGAGATTTGGCGATGCCGATGCGCCTTGGCAATATCGATTGCTGTCCGAGGACGGCTCTCGATTTGAAGTGATCTACGCAAACCCCCACACAAATTTAGGGCAAGAGATGCGCGGGCAGGTAAATTGGCACCACAGGGGCCTGCACAATGTAAAAAATGCTCTGGCGGCGGTTGTAGCGGCCTATCAGGTGGGGGTGAGCATTGATCAGGCCTGCGCTGCACTCAGTGACTTTATGGGGGTCAAGCGTCGTATGGAGGTGATTTATACGGATAAGAGGCTGACTGTTTACGATGACTTTGCCCACCATCCCACCGCTATAAAAACCACCCTTGAAGGGTTGCGTGCCGGTGTTGGAAAGGCCTCGATACTGGCAGTGATCGAGCCGCGTTCAGCGACCATGACGCTGGGTGTCCATGCAGATACCCTCAGTGCCTCGGTGGCCGCTGCCGATCAGGTGCTCTGGTACCAAAATGCCGGTGTTGATTGGGATTTATCATCGGTTGCCAACGCCTGTTCTGTGCCCGCATCGGTGTGCGCAGATATAGACAGCTTGCTAGCGGCTACCTTGCAAGCTATCAAAGATAAGCGAGGCGAGTCCATATATATTGTGATTATGAGCAACGGCGGCTTTGAGTGTTTTCACGGCCGCCTGACGGCGCTATTGGAAGATCTTTAACTTTGTAATAAGAAGGTTACCGGCCCATCATTGCACAGAGATACCTGCATATCCGCTGCAAATAATCCACTCGCAACATTCCCTTTATTTAAAGCTGTGGCCTGAGTCAGAAAATAATCGTACAGATTTTCCGCCTGTGCCGGTGGCGCCGCTGAGGAAAAGCTGGGGCGCAAGCCCTTCTTGGTATCGGCGGCTAGGGTAAATTGCGAGACCACCAGTAAGTCGCCACAGATATCGGATAGGGATAGATTTAGTTTGCCTTCGCCATCGGTAAAGATACGATAATTCAGTATTTTTTGTAGCAGTCGGTCAGCTTGACTCTGAGTGTCATTTTTCTCTACCCCCAACAGCAGTAAAATACCCTGATTGATCTGGCCATGGGTTTGCCGTTCAATGGATACTGAGGCGGAGGATACGCGCTGTATTAGTCCAAGCATAATGGAGATCACTTTATTCGAAGTGGATAGCTGCGGCAAGAGATTGCCATAGAGCCTGTGCCTAAGCAATTATTGAATTAGCTCTAGATAACATAATGAAGGTTTTGGATTTATGGAAGATTTTATTGCTGAACGCGCACAAGTTCGCTGCGTCTGGTGTGAGGGCGACAGTCTCTATCAGCAGTACCATGATAGTGAATGGGGACTGCCCTGTCGGGATGATAAAAAGCTATTTGAGTTTTTGATATTGGAGGGCGCTCAAGCAGGGCTCTCCTGGCTCACCATTCTGCGCAAACGGGAAAATTATCGCAGGGCCTTTGCCAATTTCGAGGCTGAGAAGATTGCGGTTTTTACAGAGCCTGATATTCGGCGCTTGATGCAGGACAAAGGCATAGTGCGCAATCGTTTAAAGATTCAAAGTGCGGTATCCAATGCTCGCTGTTATTTGGAACTGCAAAATAAGTTTGGCAGCGCCAGCAATTACTTTTGGCGCCATATGGATGCTGAACCATTGGTTAATCACTGGGTGTCTGAAGCTGAGATTCCAGTCTCCACGCCGCTATCGGATCAAATAAGTGTGGATATGAAAGGACGCGGCTTTAAATTTTTTGGCACCACCATTTGCTATGCCTATATGCAGGCTATGGGGATGGTCAATGATCATATTGTCGGTTGTTACAGGCGCCGAGAATGTCAGCTCTAGCCGGTATTTTTCATAAAATATCCGAGCTAGGCAACAATCACCATATTGCGCCCCATATGCTTGGCTTGGTAAACACCATTTTCGGCGCAGGGTATAAGGTCGTCTAATCCAGAATATTTCTCCACAGAAGCAACCCCCATGCTAATTGAAAGGCTCAATTGGTCGCCTTGCACCTCTATCTCTAAATTAGCGATTTTTACGCGCAGTCGTTCGGCTATTTTTACAGTCTCCTCCTCGCTCGCATTGGAAAGCAGAAGTATAAATTGATTGCCACTCCAGCGCCCCACGGTATCTTCGCCTCTAAGCTCGCTATTAAGTAACTGTCCGGTTGTTTGAATAATATTATCGCCTACATCATGACCGTAGCGATCATTGATCAATTTAAAATTATCCAGATCTGCCAGCACCACAGAAAACAGGCTCTTAATCAGCTGGTATTGCTGGTATTTAAGTTTTAATCGCCCCTCCATACTATGGCGGTTAGGCAGGTTGGTAAGTATGTCCCTATGGGCAATCTCTTGTACTTTAGAAGAAAGTATTTTGTAGTTTTTAAGGCTGTTAAAAAGGGGGTTATCCATGGCCACAGAGAAAATGGCCAAAATCGCGTAGGAGGACAGAAAGCGCATAATCATAATATCGTCGTATTGACGAGTTATAAAAGGCACAGCGTCACTAGTCAGTATCCAAATAGACACCGCGAATACAGCAGATAAAAGGAACAGGCTCTGCCGATTCCCGAAGGCATCTACCAGTACTGGCACGATGGTTAGGCACCACATTAGCGATGTTTCATCTGATGTGCCTATCAGTAGAAAGAAAAATCCTACAACAAGGGTTGATGCCAATAAAAATCGGGCCACGTCATGGCGCTGGTAGATATAAAACACGCCCAGTGCAGCAGATAGAACACTGGCCGCCGACATATAAAAGATAGCCAAAGCTATCTCGCCCTGACGAAAGGAATAGAAGGCAAAAATGATAGCTATCAGCTCTTGGGCAATAAGGGAAAATAACAGAAAGTTACTGTCGGCCGGGTCGCTTCTCTCCATACGAATCATCCTTGATGGGCATCACTCAAGAATAGCCTAAGGTTCCAATGAAATTTCCATTTCTCAAAAACTTTTTATTTTGGCGCTCGCTTGCGCTGATTTTCGGTCAGCAATTTCTTGCGCAATCGAATACTTTTTGGAGTCACTTCGACCAATTCATCATCCTCAATAAATTCCAGCGCCTGTTCCAGCGTGTGCTTTATGGGTGGAACCAGAGTCAGTGCCTCATCGGTCCCCGAGGCGCGCACGTTTGTGAGCTGCTTACCTTTAATGGGATTGACCACTAAGTCATTGGAGCGAGAGTGAATGCCGACAACTTGTCCCTCGTATATGTCTATGGCATGCCCCAAAAATAAACGACCACGATTTTGAATATTGAACAGTGCGTAAGCTGCAGTTTTTCCCTTGATCATACTGATCAGAGCCCCGTTCTTTCGGGAGTGAGCCTCACCCTCTTTCACTGGTCCATAGTGGTCGAAGATGCTGGTCATAATGCCCGATCCCGAAGTCAGGGTCAGAAAGGTGCCTCGAAAACCAATAAGGCCGCGCGAGGGCATAATAAATTCAAGGCGCACTCGGCCCTTGCCATCGGGCTCCATATTGGTGAGTTCGGCCTTGCGCATACCCAGCTCTTCCATCACCGATCCCTGATGCGGCTCTTCGACATCGATGACCACCTGTTCGTAGGGCTCCAAAATATTTCCATCTTCTATCTTTTGAACCACCTCTGGACGCGAGACACCCATCTCGAAGCCCTCTCGGCGCATGGTTTCTATCAATACCGATAAGTGCAGTTCACCGCGCCCTGAAACAACAAATTTGTCCGGCGTGTCGCCCTGAGAAACGCGCAGAGCTACATTGTGGATAAGTTCTTGTTCGAGCCGATCTTTGAGGTTTCGCGTGGTGACAAACTTGCCTTCCAGGCCGGCAAATGGGGAGTCGTTAACACTAAATGTCATGCTTACGGTGGGCTCATCGACACTCAATGGCGGCAGAGCTTCGATATGCTCTGGATCACAGAGCGTATCGGAAATGCTCAGCCCTTCGATACCGTTGATGCATACGATATCTCCGGCACTGGCGAGATCAGTTTCAATCTTATCCAGACCCAAGTAGCCTTTTACATTGAGAATTTTTCCCTTTCGTTCTTTTCCATCAACAGCTTTGACCACCACCTGTTGGTTTGGTTTAAGCGCACCGCGAGTAATTCGTCCTATACCAATAACGCCCACATAACTATCGTAACCCAGGGCTGAAATCTGCATTTGGAATGGACCCTCAGTGTCGACCTTTGGAGAGGGAACCTGTTCGGCGATCATTTCAAATAGCGGCGTCATATCTGCAGCCATATTGTCGACATCGTGGCCGGCAATACCATTGAGCGCAGAGGCGTAGATCACTGGAAAATCCAGCTGCTCATCGGTAGCGCCGAGATTATCAAATAGATCGAAGACCTGATCCATTACCCAGTCGGGTCTGGCGCCGGGACGGTCGACCTTATTGATCACCACAATGGGCCTCAGACCTTGCTCAAACGCTTTTGATGTGACAAAGCGGGTCTGCGGCATGGGGCCATCAACAGCATCGACCAACAGTAGAACTGAGTCCACCATAGACAATACCCTCTCCACTTCGCCGCCGAAGTCAGCATGCCCTGGTGTATCCACTATATTAATTCGATACTGGCTCCAGTTGATGGCTGTATTTTTGGCAAGGATAGTAATGCCTCGCTCTTTCTCCTGATCATTGGAATCCATCAGTCTTTCGGAGTTAGCATCTTTTCGATCCAGTGTGCCCGATTGGCTCAAGAGTTTGTCGACCAGTGTTGTTTTACCGTGATCTACGTGGGCAATAATTGCGATATTTCGCAAGCTTTCTATGGACATTGGGATACCTGATGTTGACCGATTAGGAGTGGAAAAGGCGCGATTATACGAGAATTTCAGGGAACTGCTATAAAACTTTTCATCTGCCGACAATTTTCTCTTTTGCAGCGCTGTAAAATAGGCCTTTTTGCCATTGATTCTATGCTCTATTGCTGCTTCAGAATTTGATTCTAGACAATTTTTACTGAAACCGCCTGCTGTGCTTACTTATTGGCAAGACGTTTTTAAAACAATTCTGTGAACTGTTTCACAAAATGGCTAAATTTAATCGTCGAGTTTTAGCACAGCAACGTTTTTAAACCCCTGTTTCCTCATTGCGTGGACTTGCAGCTTGCCCATTATTCCCTGTTTGCAGTACAGGAGATATTTTTGGTTAGGGTCTAGATTGGCTAATTGTGGCAGTAGGTCGAAGAAGGGAATTAGAAGACAGCGGTTACTTATTTGCGTCAAGGGAGCCGCCTCTCGTTCTGCAGGATGTCTTATGTCGATAATGATATCGCCCGGTTGTGGGTTAGAAACAGCATTGATTTCCGTTGATTCTGACAAAGAAGTAAGTTATCTCCAAATAAAAATAAACTTTTTTGGGTTTGAGGGATGACATCCTAGGTTGCAGTATGCATTATACCAGAGCAATAACAAGGCAAGGCACTTGGGCGGCCAGATAGCGCCAATATAGCGCATTAAGTGCGATAATGCGCTATATTGGTGCTATCTTCGGCGCCTCTGGTGCACTGTTCTCTGTGAGTGGTTGATCGAGCTGTAGTCAGATGGCTATTTTCCTCAATTCCACTGTTCTTGATGCGAAGAAGGATCTTTGGCACGACAATTGCAATATATCGCAGAGATAAATAAAATGTAGCTAGGTGAGTCGTTAGGGTATTTTGCTGTCGGCTTTCTTAATTAAACCAAAATAAGTTTTACTAGATTCATAGTGGAGGAAACAATGTCTGAAAAGACCCTAAATCTAATAAAAGAGAGTGAAGCCCGGTGGGTTGATCTTCGTTTCACTGACACCAAAGGCAAAGAGCAACATGTGTCTATTCCTATCTCCGAAGTAGGCGAAGATTTTTTTGTCGAAGGAAAAATGTTCGACGGGTCATCGATTGAGGGTTGGAAGGGGATTAACGAATCTGACATGATTCTAATGCCAGATGACAGCACTGCGGTTTTGGATCCTTTTACGGATGAAACCACAGTGATCATTCGATGTGGAATTGTTGAGCCCTCTACCATGCAGGGTTACGAGCGCGATCCTCGCTCTATCGCCGAGCGCGCTGAGCAGTACCTGCAGTCAACTGGTCTTGGAGACACTGCGTTCTTCGGTCCGGAGCCTGAATTCTTTGTATTTGACGATGTCAAATGGGGTGCCGATATGGGTGGCGCATTCTACAAGGTTAGTTCAGAAGAAGCGGCTTGGTCTTCATCTGCAGATCTACCCGATGGCAATATGGGTCACCGCCCTGGTGTGAAAGGGGGTTATTTCCCTGTTCCTCCAGTGGATAGCTTGCACGATATGCGTGCCGCCATGTGTGGAGCCATGGAGCAGATGGGTCTCGATGTTGAGGTTCATCACCATGAGGTAGGGACCGCTGGTCAGTGTGAAATTGGTATCCGCTTTAATACGCTAGTTAAGAAAGCTGATGAAGTGCAGATTCTGAAGTACTGTGTGCACAATGTGGCCCATGCTTACGGCAAGACAGCGACCTTTATGCCCAAGCCACTGGTTGGCGATAACGGCTCTGGTATGCACTGCCACCAGTCTTTTTGGAAAGACGGTGAAAACCAGTTTGCTGGCGATAGCTATGCTGGCCTCAGTGAAACAGCACTTTACTACATTGGCGGTATTATTAAGCACGCTAAAGCGATTAATGCTTTCGCAAACGCGTCTACCAACTCTTACAAGCGTTTGATCCCTGGTTTTGAGGCGCCGGTTATGTTGGCTTACTCAGCCCGCAACCGTTCGGCATCTATTCGTATCCCTTATGTTCCAAGCCCCAAAGGTAAGCGAATTGAAGTGCGATTCGGAGATCCAACAGCCAATCCTTACCTGATGTTTGCCGCTATGTTGATGGCGGGTATCGACGGTGTTAAGAACAAGCTTCACCCAGGTGATGCAGCTGACAAAGATCTCTATGATCTGCCTGCTGAAGAAGCTGCAGCCATACCGCAGGTTTGTGGCAGTCTGCGCGAAGCTTTGGAGTCTCTGGATGCGGGTCGTGAATTCCTCACCGCTGGCGGTGTATTCACCGACGATATGATTGACGCTTACATTGAGCTAAAAATGGAAGAGGTGTATCGAGTAGAGCACACCACGCATCCTGTTGAGTTCGATATGTACTACAGCGTTTAATTGCCTCTGGGCAGCGCTACTGTAAAGCGCATTAAGTGAAGGCCCGTCATTCTCTGAATGGCGGGCTTTTTCTTTGCCCGTATTAATTTGCACCAAAATAGCGCATAGTGTATCTTTGAGCTCTCTATATAGCGCTATTTTCCCTGTTCTTGGGGGTTTTCTGGGTATCTTTGCATGGTTGATGTAGATGCAATTAAAAAATTTGGCGCGCAAATTGCAATACAGGAAGATACAGAAAGATATTTGATATCATTCGGGAAAGCCTATTACCATGACGTCAGACCAGTTGCATCGTTCCTTATTGGATAACCTCAATACAGCAGTGTTGCTGTTCAATGAGAAGCTAGTGGTTGAATACTTGAATCCGGCCTTTGAGGCTATGCTAAAGGTTGGCAGTACTCGGTTGATGGGGAGCACTGCCAGTGACCTTTTTCGGGATACGGGAAATGCACTGAAAACCTTAGAGACATCGTTAGCAACAGGTCGTCCCCATACGCGGCGCCATGAGTATATCGATGTGTATGGTGCAGAGACCGCTCATGTAGACTATTCAGTGACGCCTATCGAACTCAATTATCAGAAAATGCTGCTGATGGAATTACAGCCGATTGACCGTTTTTTGAAGATCAATCGAGAGGAGGCCATCCTGTCCGTCCATGACACATCAAAGACGTTGATTCGCGGTCTGGCCCACGAAATTAAAAATCCTCTAGGAGGTATTCGGGGTGCCGCTCAACTGCTTGATGAGGAGATAGCTGGGCAGAGTATTGATGGCGAAACCAGAGAGTTGTGCCAGATCATAATGACCGAAACAGACAGGTTGAGAAACCTAGTGGATCGTTTGCTGGGCCCAAATCAGCTGCCCAGGGTTGAGAAGATAAGTATCCATGAGGTTACAGAGCGGGTGGTTTCCTTGATGCAGGCGGAACTGCAGGGAAAAATTCTTATAGATCGCGACTATGATCCGAGCATCCCTCTTCTTGAGGGTGATATTGAGCAGCTTATTCAGGCGGTGCTCAATGTCGCGCGCAATGCCATGCAATCGCTAATCGATTCTGAGCAGGCCGCTCCGAGAATTGTCTTTAAAACTCGAGTGCACCGAAGTTTTACTATCGCAGGTGCGCGCCACAAAATGATCTGCAAGCTAGAGATTATAGATAATGGTCCGGGCATATCAGAGGATATTAAAGAGCGGATATTTTTCCCCATGATCAGTGGTAGAAGTGAGGGCTCAGGGCTTGGCCTTACGATTTCTCAAACTGCGGTCAATGGGCATCAGGGAATTATTGAATGTGAATCGAAACCGGGTAATACCTGTTTCACTATTTATTTACCAATAAAGGTTTAGTGTCAAAATGACTTCAGAAATTTGGATTGCAGAAGATGATCGCTCATTGCGCTGGGTAATGGAAAAGGCGATTAGTCGCGAGGGTATCGAGGTGCGAAGTTTCGAGACTGGCGATGAATTGCTCAAGGCGCTCGACGACGATCAGCCTGAAATAATCATTTCTGATATTCGCATGCCGGGCATAGACGGATTGGAGCTTTTAAAGCGCATCCATGCAGATCAGCCGGATATTCCAGTTATTATTACCACCGCCCACTCCGATCTTGACAGTGCGGTTGCCGCCTACCAAGGAGGCGCCTTTGAGTACTTGCCAAAACCATTTGATTTAGAGGAGCTAGTGGATGTTGCACGCCGGGGAATAAGCTTTTCAAAAGAGCAAAAATCATCTGCTATGGTGGTGGAGTCGCCGCAGGTGGTGCGTGAAATTATCGGCGAAGCGCCAGCCATGCAGGAGGTCTTTAGGGCAATTGGTAGGCTGTCCAACTCCAATATCACCGTATTAATTAATGGTGAGTCCGGTACAGGGAAAGAGTTAGTTGCACAGGCGCTCCACAAGCACAGTCCGCGACGCAACAATAAATTTATTGCCCTTAATATGGCAGCCATACCTCATGATTTAATTGAGTCTGAGCTTTTCGGGCACGAAAAAGGTGCATTTACAGGTGCGACTCAGCGTCGTGAGGGCAGATTCGAGCAGGCTAATAGGGGCACGTTATTCCTCGATGAAATTGGCGATATGCCGCCGGAGGCTCAAACTAGGCTATTGAGAGTATTGGCGGATGGTGAGTTTTATCGAGTGGGAGGCCACACCTCGGTCAAGGTGGATGTGAGAATTATCGCGGCTACTCATCAGAATCTGGAACAGCTAGTGACTGAAAATCGTTTCCGAGAAGACCTCTACCACCGTTTAAATGTTATCCGAGTGCATCTCCCTCGCCTGACTGATCGGCGTGAGGATATTCCCGATTTAATGCAACATTTCTTTCATCGCGCGGCCAAAGAGCTGCAGATGGAGCCAAAGGTTTTATCTCAGCAAGCTGAAGATTTCTTCTGTAATCTTTCCTGGCCGGGAAATGTACGACAACTGGAAAACATATGCCGCTGGTTAACTGTGATGGCCGCAGGTCGTGAGGTGTTACTGTCGGATCTGCCACCTGAGCTTAAAGCGGAAGAGGCTGAAAAGGATCAGCGAGTTCAGGAAGATTGGCAATCTATGCTGCGTCGATGGAGTGAGCGTGAATTAGAGGCGGGGCGCAAGGATATACTTGCTCAGGCGATTCCAGAGTTTGAGCGCACCATGATTGAGACTGCGCTGGCGCATACCGCTGGGCGCAAAAAAGATGCAGCCGAGCTATTGGGTTGGGGGCGCAATACTCTGACGCGGAAGTTGCAGGAATACGGCATAAAACCTTTGCACAGCTAGAGAAAAAACAAAACCTCTATCCGTGCAAAGGTCCCAACAAAAAACCCGCCGTCAAGGCGGGTTTTTTGTTTAGAGTTTCGCTCAGTGCTGAGTATCGTCGTCAGCTTTAGGCTGAGCAGCCTGCTGCACTGCGCTGGCAAACAATGCGTCAAAATTGATCGGTGGCAGCATCAACGCTGGGAAGGATCCCTTGGTAATCACATTGTCTAAGGTTTCGCGAAGGTATGGGAACAATATGCTTGGGCAGGCAGCATTTAACATCTGTGGCATCTGCTCATCAGTAAAGCCGTCAACAGTAAACAAACCCGCCTGCTCGGCTTCAACTAGATAAATGGTATCCTCGCCATCGGCCATAGTGATGGTAACGCGAAGCGAGACTTCAAAAACGCCCTCATCAATCTTGTTTGTTTTGGTATTCAGATCTTGGTTTATCTTTGGCTTCCACTGTTTTTGGAAGGCGGCGGCACCCTGGGGGGTTTCAAAAGATAGATCTTTCAGATACACGCGCTGGATTGCAAACTGTGCCTGTGCTTTATCAGCGGCTTGTTGTTTTTTGGCGGCTGTTTTTTCAGTCATGGTAAAGCCCTTTTCAATTTGTGATTATAATCGTTCTAACGGATGCCCGAAGAGCATTCCGGTTCAGTTGGATTGGCATTGAGAAGTTGATCTAGATCGCCAGTCAGCGCCAGTTTTTGAAGATCGGTATAGCCCCCAATATGTTGCGCTCCAATCCAAATTTGCGGGACCGTACTGCGGCCGCTTCTGTGCGCTATTTTTGCCCTGAGTTCCCTGTTGTTATCCACCGATATATTCTGAAAATGAATTCCCTTAGCGCTCAGCACAAGGCGTGCTGCGACACAGAATGGGCAAAACTTGGTTCCATATAAAACAACCGACATCGTAAGATACCTTAATGAGTCTCGAGGCTTAACTTTTGCTGCCTTTAACCAGTGGCAAGTTGCTGTGCTGCCAGTTGTTAATGCCGCCACTTAGGCGACGCACCTGATAGCTCTGTTTGGACAGCAGTGCGCCAATGGCACCGGCATGTTGGCCCATCTGGTCCGCCAAAACCAGCGTTTTCGGTCGCAATTTTTCAAGCTCGCTGATTCTGCCAGAAAATCCGCTATGGGGCATATTGATCGCCCCGTAAATATGGCCTGCATTAAAATCGTTGGCGGGTCGAATATCGATCAAAACCGCCTCGTCACGATTCATCAGTCTAACCAGTTCGCCAGCTGCAATAGGTAACCCATTGTTCTTGCGTGTTGTTATTATCAAAACGGCGATAAGAGCGGCGAGAATGCTGATTAAAAGCCATTCTTGGCTTACAAAGGTAAAGATATTCACGTCACGAGTCTCTCAGATGCAATGGTTTCACATCGGGTAAATTTCAAGGGTAAATTGCGTTCGCAAGTATACACAGTAATCAGTCACTGTGGAATTGGTCACTGCCATCTGCTCCATACTGGCACGCAGTTAGCGGGCAATTTGGATACCATACCCAGTGCTGCCCAAGGCTGTCCCAAAGAGTGGAAGTCAGACCCGCAGGATGCCAGTAGATCAAATTGTTGGCATAGTCCCGCCATTGACTGGGTCACAGAGACGGTTTGTGATCCCGATATAACTTCCATGGCTTCGCCGCCCAGTGATGCAAATCCCTCCAGCAGCGTGCATAACTTGGTTCTAGTCATCTTGTACTTGGTTGGGTGGGCCAGCACCGCAACGCCGCTGGCGCCGCGAATCCACGAGATCACTTCGCCGAGATCGGCCCACTGCTCTTTAATATCTCCGGCTTTGCCAGCGCCCAAATAGCGTTTAAATGCTTGTTGCACAGTGCTCACAGCCCCTATATCGACCAGATGTTGCGCAAAATGCGGACGGCCAATTTGGCCGCCGCCGCTATGGCGTTGTGCGCCTTCAAAGCAGTTATCAAAGCCTAAATTTTGCAATCTTTGGCCGATTTTATGTGCGCGCTCGGTGCGCGCTGCCGATTGGCGACGCACGCCCTCTAACAGATCATGGTTCTGTAAGTCCATATTGAGGCCGACAATATGAATGCCGTTGTTGCGCCAAGTGGTAGAAAATTCGATACCGGTAATTATTTTTATGCTGTCGGTCAACAGGTCTATTTCCCGATAACAGTCAATGCTGTCGTGATCGGTGATAGCCAGCATCTCCACCTCTCGCTGGATAGCCAGATCGACTAGGTCCGCGGGGGGCAGGGCGCCATCGGAGAGGTTGCTGTGGCAGTGTAAATCTATATTCATAAAAACCCATTTGAGTATTACGCTATTGTAGCAGTCTCTTGTGCCTAATTTACGAATCTTTATAATCTGACTATGCAGCCTAAGGTTACCGACAATTCCCAAGTAAAGCCTATTTCAGAACAACAGCAAGCCGAGGTTGTGGATGCAACCCTGCGCTGTATAGGAACTGCAGGCCAACTCTACCGCAAGGACTTTGCCTCTGTGCCGGTAATATTTGATTTGCGCGGAAAATGTGCAGGCATGTATCAGCGCCATGGCAATAGTCGGCGCATCCGCTTTAACCCTTGGCTATTCGCCAAATACTATCGACAGAGCCTAGATCAGACCGTGCCTCACGAAGTTGCACATTATATTACTGATTGCCTCTGGGGTATAAAGCGCGTCAAGCCCCATGGTGCGGAGTGGAAGTCGGTAATAAAAGCCCTTGGCGCCGACGCCAGGGTGACCGGAGACTATGATTTAGCTGGGATTCCCGTCAAACAGTACCAGCGGTTTGCCTATGGCTGTGGCTGTAAAGTTCACCAGCTAACAGTGATCAGACACCGCAAAGTGCTGGCTGGACGGGCGGACTATAGCTGTCGTCAGTGTCAGGGGGTATTAAAGGTGGTGTCTGAATGACCCTAGATAGAGAGTCAGAGTGGTTTGTTTATATAATCCGCGCCGATGACGAATCCCTTTACACTGGAATAACCACGGATCTGGATCGGCGTCTAAAACAGCACCAATCTGGAAAGGGTGGCGCTAAATATTTTCGCGGACGCAGTGCTTGTGAGTACGTCTATACCGAAACTGGGCACAGTCGTCGCAGTGCCGCTGTGCGCGAGGCGCAGATAAAGAAAATGACCAGACAGCAAAAGTGTTTGCTATTGTGATTTGTTTATTTTATTGTATATACAATAGTATGGGTGCTAAGTTATTAATTCTAAGCCATTAAAATAGTTATAAGCTGTATATACAAATATATGTATATACAATATGAGAAATAACTTTATGAGCAATAAAGATGGGAAATTACCTCAATTTGCTTTAATAAAGCAGTTTTTAAGAGAGCAGATAGAGTCGGGCAAATGGTCGCCCGGCACGCGTATCCCATCAGAGCACTCCCTAACCCAGACTTTTTCGGTAAGCCGCATGACCGCGCGGCGAGCGGTAAAAGAATTAGCAGACGAAGGCCTATTTACCAGAACCCCCGGTTTGGGTACCTTTGTCAATGCACCCTCTGCCTGCCCAGCGGTTCTAGATATTGTGGATGTGGTTGCCAAGGCACAGGTGGCGGGGTCTCACAGCCATCGGCTACTAGCCGTTGATTGCGTTCAGGCCACTGCAAAGATAGCGCATCTTATGCAACTGCAGTCCGCTGCTATGATCTTCCAATTGACAGTGCTGCATCTGCAGAAAAATCAACCTGTGCAGTGGCAGAGTCTCAGTATTAACCCGTCTTTTGCGCCGGCGCTGTTAAAACAAAAACTGACCAGAGTCACGCCAGATGCTTACCTAAATTGGATTTCGCCATCCACATCCACGCAGTACCAGCTCAAAGCAGTGGCACCCAGTGCCAGCCAGCGCCTTGAACTGGCGCTTTCCCAGCAGGATGCCCCCCTATGTCTGCAGTTATCGCGTAGAAATTGGCTGGGGGACAAGGTGGTGAGTTTCTCTACTATGCTGCATCCGGCCGATCATTATTATTTGGGTGCCGACTTAGAGGCGGTTAATCAATGAAAAAAATAGCGCTGTTCGCAGATGTTCAAAATATCTACTACACGGTCAGGGACGTCTATGGGGGCTATTTCAACTACAGAGCACTCTGGGATCAGTTGTCCGAGGACTATGAAATAGTTGCAGCTGATGCCTATGCCATAGACCGTGATGATCCCAAACAGAAAAGCTTTCAGCAGACATTGCGCAACATAGGGTTCAAGGTGAATTTAAAACCCTTTATTCAACGGGCAGACGGATCTGCCAAGGGCGACTGGGATGTGGGAATTGCTATAGATATGATGGATGCGGTCGCCAGTCAAAACATTGATATGCTGGTGCTGGTATCGGGGGATGGCGACTTTGATGTGCTGCTAAAGCGCATCCACCACAACGCCGGTGTTGGCACCATGGTCTACGGCGTTGCAAAATTGACCGCTGCATCGTTAATAGATGCAGCCACTGTATTTCGACCTATAGATCAGGGCTTACTGATGGTGGCTAGGTAATAATTCCACTGCCACCCGAGCCATTGCCGCCGCCCTGCCCCGGCACGACAATTTTGGAAGCCTGTTCTCTGCGCATACGCTCAAGTTCTTTACCGGCCTCTTCAATGGCCAGCTCTGCCTTGGCGGCAAAGTCCTCGGCGGCTTCACCAATGGTGGTTCCCTCTAGAGCAAAGTTTAGGGGTATAGCTCCCATTGGGGTCATTACTTGCGCTGAACCAAAAAATTCCGTCTCGCGATCAGGATCTTCAGAACCATCGGCTTTAACGGGGATCAGTTTGCGAATTGCCCCAGTCTTTTGGTCTGTATAATTCTCTTCCCTGTAGAGCCCATTGGGATCCATCGCGTTGTTATTTTCAGTGCTCATGATTTTTTGCCAACTGTTGTTTGATCAAAGGGGCGGCAATGTAGCAGAGATTGTCGTTTATGAACAGGCTACTGGCTCTGTTGGCGAGGTAATTTGGCGGCAATAATGGCACTCAATACAACCATAGCCGAAGAGGCGAGCAGGCAGCTTACCAAGCCCTGCTGTTGGTAGATCAAGCCAGAGAGCAAGGTGCCTGTGAGCCTTCCCGCGGCATTCGCCATATAGTAAAAGCCGATATCTGTGGATACCGCATCGCGCTGCGCGTAGGCGACTATTAGAAATGAGTGGGCGCTGGAATTGATGGCAAAGATAGCGCCATAGATCAACAGGCCTATCACCAGACTGTAGGTGGGATTTAAACCCATCGAAAGGCCCAGTGCTATGCTTGCCGGTATAAGGGCAAGACCTATTGCCCAGAGCATTAGGGTAGAGCCATTGGGTGATTTATTATTTTTAGTGCTGATGCGCGGGGCCATGGTTTGAACCATTCCATAGACGATTAACCAGCTGGCCATAAAGCCACCCACTTCAAGATGGGCCCAATTGAGCTGGCTTTGCAGAAATAAGGGCAGGGCCACCACAAACCAAATATCTCTTGAGCCGAATAGAAAAAATCGCGCCGCCGATAAAAGGTTGATACTGCTACTTTTGGAAAGGGTTTCAGTAAATTTTGGTCTGTAGCTGGTCTTTTGTGTCTCCAGCAGGCGCCAGCTCAGTATCAGAGTGGCCACCAATAAGGCCATCATAGCCACAAGGCTGCCGCGAAAGCCCAATACTGTCATCAGTGCGCCGCCGAGGAAAAACCCGAGTCCTTTTAAGCTATTTTTTGAACCTGTCAGCAGAGCTACCCACTTATACAGCTTGGTCTGTTGGTTATCTCTTATTAGTAGCTTAATGCTACTTTTTGCGCTCATTTTATTGAGGTCTTTGGCAATCCCGGATACAGCCTGGGCAATCATCACATAGACTAGGGATAACATGGACGGCTCCACGGCGAGCATAGCCAGTGCCAGTATCTGTAGCCCCAGCCCTATTTGCAGCGTTGAGTTGAGCCCAATGCGCGTGGCCAACCAGCCCCCGTAGAGATTGGTGAGCATACCGAAAAATTCATATAACAAAAATAAACTGGCAATTTCCAACGGCGAATAACCCAAACCGTGGAAGAAAAATAGCACCAGCATACGCAGAGCGCCATCGGTGAGAGTAAAGGCCCAGTAGCTAAGGGTGATGGTGATAGTTTGTCGGACTGTAGAGCTAGAGTGCATCAGTCAATCAGATAGAGGACGCAACTTTAGAAACCAGTTCCATCATGCGGTTTACATAGCCAATTTCATTATCGTACCAGATCAATACTTTGACTTGAGTTCCATTGATTACCATAGTTGAGGGCGCGTCGACTATGCCCGATCGCTTGTCATTGGTATAGTCCACAGATACCAGCGGCAACTCCTCATAGCCCAGAATACCTTGCAAACGACCATTTGCGGCGGCTTTAAGTGCGCTGTTAACCGCCTCTGCGGTCACTGGCTCTTTTAGCTCAAAAACACAGTCCGTCAGTGAGGCGTTGGCCAGGGGTACACGCACCGCCAAGCCATTCAATCGCCCTTTTAGGTCGGGAAATATTTCCGTAATAGCGGTCGCCGATCCAGTGCTAGTGGGAATCAATGACAGGCTGCTGGCGCGGGCTCTGCGCAAGTCAGGATGATATTGGTCGAGAGTGCTCTGGGTATTGGTGATATCGTGAATAGTCGTCAGCGAGCCGTGCTCTATACCGAAGGATTGATGTAAAACGTCCACCACGGGCGCTATGCAGTTGGTAGTACAGGATGCGGCGGTGACTATATTCTGCCCCTGATATTCATGGTCATTAACCCCCATCACTACATTTAGCACGGTCTCTCGAGGGAAGCCTTTGATCGGGGCTGACACCACTGCTTTTTTAACCCCTTGGTCAAAATAGGGCGCCAGAGCCTCAGGGGTTTTTAGGGTTCCTGTGCACTCGACAATCAGGTCCACGCCAGCTTGATCCCAGTGGGTATCGGCAATTTCCCGCTGTTGTGAATAGCTGATTTCGTGGCCGTCGATCACCATTGAAGAGCCGTCTACAGAAATACAGGCATCCCAACTGCCATGCACGGAGTCAAAGCGCAGCAAATGCGCTGCGCTTTGCACATCGCCAGCCACCTCATTGATATGCACCACCTCAAAATCAGAGGTTCCCCAGCACTCTCTCAGTGCCAGACGGCCCATACGGCCAAATCCATTAATTCCAACTCTTATTGTCATCTCGGTATCTTCAATAGCAAATTGAGTGAAGTATTATCAATAATAGGCTATAAAATTATGTTTAGTGGTGGTGCCCACCCGGCCCATGGACATGGCCATGTTCAAGTTCTTCTTCCGTGGCATCGCGCACCTCTTCGATGGAAACATCGAAATTGAGGTTTTTCCCAGCCAGTGGATGATTGCCATCCACGGTCACAGTATCCTCAGTTACAGCGGTAACTGTGACTGGAACCGTTCCGCCCTGACCGGTCTGAGCTTCAAACTGCATGCCCACCTCGATTGAATCAACTCCCTGAAAAGCAGAGCTCGGCACCTCTTGAATCAACTCCTTTTGCACCTCGCCATAGCCCTCTGCTGCTGCAACTGCCACGGTCAATGAATCACCGGCAGACTTACCTTCCAGCGCCTTTTCCAGGCCGGGAATAATATTGTCAGCTCCATGCAGATAGGCCAGTGGCTCTTTGCCCTCTGAGCTATCAATACTGTTGCCATGGTCATCGGTCAGTGAATAGTGAAAGCTAACAGCGCTATTTTCCTGAATTTTCATTGCTTTTATCCGTTGTGTTGATTAGCCGCCCATTATGCACATTGGCCAATAAATATCGAGAGACCTGTGCACGAATGGTCTTTTGTTCTCATAGGTTGTTAAAATCGTACTCATTTGGGCGCCGAAGCGCCCTTTTGCTA
>JANXGQ010000078.1 GCA_024959305.1 Porticoccaceae bacterium
GTTCCATCAATGTTCCATATGAACGGCCTAACCTTAGGTCTAAATCACTGATATTTCAAGTAATTATTTTTCGATGTTCCATCAATGTTCCATCGGTTTTTATGAAGCATCGGAAAGAGATTTGGCTTTAATGGTAGATATATAGCGGCTTTGCGGAGATTGGTTTTTCTGGATATGGTCAAGTTTATGAGCGTGAAAGGGCGGTGTCCTAGGCCTCTAGACGAACGGGACGTATTTGGCTAGAAGGCGCGCATTCTAAGTAGCAGCCTCTGCACTGTCAAGCGTTGAACCACTCTAAAAACATACTTTTCTTAGATAGTGCTAAACAGACCCCATTTTACAGGCAATTTAGCGATCTCTTGTTTTGTTAATAAATAGTAATAACATCCAATTTAGTTGAATATTTTTTGCTAAACTGGCGCTTTGATCATTTAATTGGATCCCAATACCCAATGGCTAAGTTTTTGAAATCCGACAGGTTGGACGGCGTCTGCTACGATATTCGCGGACCGGTGCTGGATCATGCCAACTGGCTTGAAGAACAGGGCCAAAGCGTTATTAAGCTCAATATAGGCAATCCGGGCGCTTTTGGCTTTGATGCCCCCGACGAAATTATGCAGGATGTGGTGAAAAATATACGGCAAGCTCAGGGCTATTGCCACAGCAAAGGATTATTCCCAGCGCGCAAAGCAGTTATGCAGCGCTATCAGGCTCAGGGTATAGAAGAGGTCACCGCCGACGATATTATTATGGGCAATGGTGTCAGCGAGTTGATTGTGATGGCAATGCAGGCATTGCTCAATGTTGGCGATGAAATCTTGATCCCCGCCCCAGACTACCCCCTGTGGACTGCTGCGGTATCACTCTGTGGTGGCGTGCCTGTGCATTATCGCTGCAATGAGGACGACGATTGGCAACCGGATGTGCAGGATATAGAGGCAAAAATAACCGCTAAGACCAAGGGAATTGTGATTATTAATCCCAACAATCCCACGGGTGCTGTGTACTCAGAACAGACGTTAAAAGCACTGGCTTCTATTGCCGAAAAACATAATTTGGTGGTATTTGCCGACGAGATTTATGACCGCATACTCTACGATAATGCGCTGCATATCCCCCTATCAAGTTTGGTCAGTGAAACCCTGTGCCTGACCTTTAACGGCCTGTCAAAAACCTATCGTCTGGCCGGTTTTCGCTCCGGTTGGGTACTGATGTCGGGCACCAAAGATAGGGCTGCAAGCTATCTTGAGGGCTTGGAAATGCTCGCCTCTATGCGACTCTGTGCCAATGCACCGGCAATGCTGGCAGTGCAGACAGCGCTTGGCGGCAGGCAGAGTGTTGAAGATTTAATTTTACCCGGTGGTCGCCTATTGGCTCAGCGCGATCTGGCCTATCAAATGATCACCGAGATCCCTGGCGTAAGCTGTGTAAAACCCAAATCTGCCATGTATCTATTTCCCAAATTGGACCCGACTATTTACCCGATCGCCGATGATGAACAGCTGGTATTGGACTTTCTAAAACAGCAGCGGGTACTGCTGGTTCAGGGCTCTGCATTTAATCTTGATGATACACAGCATCTGCGCATTGTGTTTTTACCCGATAAGGCACAGTTGATTGAGTCACTATCGAGACTGGCGGATTTTCTGAAAGAGCTTAGAAGCTAGTTTGCAATAGACGCCAACAATAACTAAGCGATCGAAAATCCCAATGTGGCGAGCTGTTTACTGATTGGCAGGCTGGTCGCAACCCTGTAATGGCTAAATTCTCTGCGCTGAGGATAGTTCTTGCGCAGATTATCGAAGGCAGCTGATACCTCGACTTCGGGGCTTTTAAGCGCGGCGCGCAAGCGCTGATCGTCCTCATATACGTTGTAGCAACTTAGCAGAGCCTGATTGAGGTCTTTATTCAGCAGATTGAGCTCCCCTCCTACCTCTACCCTTACATTACCTTCTAGCCGTTTATCCAGTGGGTAATGATCTGATAGGCTATTAAACAACATGCTGGTACCGCGAATTTTGCCATCGTTACTGTAGCCGGCAATATGCGGTGTAGCCACCGAGACTAACGCCATCAATTCTAGGTCTATCTGCGGCTCTGACTCCCACACATCCAACGCCACCTGCAAATCGACACCTGTTTTCAGAATGGCTAATAGGGCGCGGTTATCCACCACGGCTCCGCGACCTGCATTAATTAACAATGTTGAGGGTTTTATCTGTTGCAGTACCTTTTTATCAAAGAGATGAAAGGTTGGATAGGGGCCATCGCTGGTCAGTGGGGTATGCACAGAGATAATGTCGCAATCTAGCACTTCTGCAAAAGAGCAGAGATCTGGAACCCTAGCCCTATCTAAAAAAGGATCATAAACTCGGCAGCGCACATTTAAGTCTCGCAACCGTCGATAGAGCCGCCCGCCTACATTACCACAGCCAACTATACCCACATTCTTCTGCTGCCAGTCAGCTGTTAAACTGCACATCACAGAGAATACATACTGCACCACCGCCTCGGCATTACAGCCCGCAGCATAGGCAAATTGAATGCCATGCTCAGCTAGGTACTCTAGGTCAATATGATCGGTGCCGGCGGTGGCAGAGCCTACAAACCGCACCGCACTGCCCTCCAATAGGGATCGATTAACCTGAGTCACCGAGCGCACTAGCAGTATCTCTGCATCCTTTAGGTTGGCCCTGTGAATTTCGCGGCCGGACAGTAGCCGAACCTCACCGAGATGGCTAAATAGCTCCTCGACTAGGGGCATATTTTGGTCGGCCACTATTTTTAATTTATTCATCTGTGCTTTTAATCTTCATTCCAATCTTCATCCCAATTCGCGATCTGATCTATGGGGCTCCCATCTCTGAGAGCTGCCGTTGCTTAAGTTTAGAAGAACGACTGTTAAAATTTTCGCCAAAGCCCATCTCATCGGCAAATAGCGCAAAGGCATCCTGAACTATACCCCGCCAACCAATTTGCTCACAGCTAGGCACATTGTCTATATGGGTCACAATAGTGGCGAGCTGGCGCGATAATAATATCTGCTCTTGGTGGGCGGCTATTTTATCACTTAGTTTGCCAGCTCCGCGAATGGGCAGATCCTGTAGTTGATCCCGATGTTCAATGATAGCGTCGACCGAAGGAAAGTGAGATAACAGTTGGCAGGCAGTCTTTGAGCCTATTCCAGGCACCCCAGCAATACTATCACCGCTATCGCCCACCAGTGCCAAATAGTCGGCCATTTGCCCACAGCCAACCCCCAAGTCTTGTTCCAGTTGAGTCTGGTTTTTGGGTTGCGACTTACCAATATCCCAGTAGAGGTCATCGGCATGGATAATTTGTGTTAGATCCTTATCGCGACTGACGATAACAGGTTGTATCCCCGAGGCCCTGACCTTGACGGCCACAGCGCCGATCAAATCGTCGGCTTCGTACTTGTCGGATGCCATTTCGGCAATACCCAGCACTCGGCACAGTTGCCTACAGGCATTGAGTTGGAAGGCCAATGCCTTATCGGGCAGTTCGCGATTGATTTTGTAGCTGGCGCTCAATTGATGACGAAATCCCGACTGTAGGCTTTCATCAAAGGCGCAAAAGATATAATCCGGGCGCCGAGTTTTGAGTAGCTCTAGAAGAAACCCAGCGAATCCATAGACTGCCTGCGTGGGATATTGGGTATCCACTGCATGCCATTTTTCGGGCAGCGTGAAATAACTCCTAAAGATATAAATTGATGAATCTATCAGCAGTGCTTGCACATTAAAAACCTCAGCAACCTTAGTTTAGTAAATCCTGTCGGTAATATTGTGGATCATAGGGATCGCCGCTGCCAAATGCAGATGCCAACGCACCTATAAAGCATTTGGCTCTGGATGGTATCTGCGCGCTTTGACACCAGGCAGTAGATTGACCCACTACCGCCATTTTAAAGGTCTCACTGGCCCCCATATCCACAGCCTCTGCGGCACCCAAATTATCAGCGCTAATAGTAAAATTCTGCCCACAGGCGATGGAAAACATCCACTCCAGTGCCTGCGGCTTCACCTCGACTGATTCAAATTGTCGCTGCTCGACCGATAAGCGCCCATCTGGCTGGTACCAATAGCCAAAATCCTCCTTTAGCAGCCTGTCTGGGCCGGCAATACACCAATGGGCTACTTCGTGCAGTGCGCTGGAAATATAGTTTTCCCTAAATAGCAATCTGTGGGGCTGATCCGCTGTTTTCGACGGCAAATATACCGGCTCTTTAGCACCACCGATCAAGCGCGTTTTATGGCTATCAAAAAAAAGCTGATCAAATAGCTCAATGATACGCTGTAACCTTTGTTGCTCTAATAATCTCATCGCGCAGTCACTCAATTCCTAAATAAATACAGTCTCTAAGTTTAGCTTAAAATAAACTCAAGGTATAAAATTTACGTCGATGCAATATTTATAAAACACAAACTGTTGTGCTTTGGTGATTTCTAGGGTACCTTATGTAGTGTTAGCGCTTTTTTCTATCGACTGCCAAAAGGAGATATTCACATGCCTAATTCGGCCATTGATCGCCCGATAGACAATGTAATCGATATCTTTACTCGCAAACCTCTCTCTGAACTTTCTAACAATAAACTTATCCGTATGGCACCCGAACTGGACGGTTTGGAAATGCTCTACAGCAATGCTGAAAATCCTGACAAACTGTTTTCCATAAAAATCTTAGCCTGGGGCCTGCGCTCTAATGGCGAAGTTGTTGGTTTAGTCCCCTGGCTCAATAAATTAGTCATCTGCGATGAAATCAATGATCCTTTAAACGGCCAGTGGCAAGGCTATTATGATCAGGGCGTAGATGAGCTGTTTTTTACCGCCCCCTTACACAAGGTAATTGAGCTAGAGACAGCGGCTGACTATTACGAATATCAATGTGACTCTGAACAGGACATTATTCAAGAAGTTCCAGATACCATAGGAACCCATGCAGTACTCTCTGTAGATGGCTTTAAAAGCATTGCCTTAAAAGAGATTATCAGTTGGCGTCTATTAAATGATGGCTCCATAGAAGCCATGCTTATCGACGAAACCAAGGTAGCCAACACGCCAGTATTGCCGGGGGATAAATGCCTGTATGCGGCGGATAAAAACAAAGATTTTCGCTATTTCTTTCAACATAATATAGCCAATAAACTCAAGTCTCAGGACCCTGAGGCTCTGGCGGCTATATCCTTGCTGAAGGATGGCTAGTTGCCGTAGGAAAGCAGCCGCTGATAACGCTGCTCTATGAGCTCGTCTATAGGTAGTTGTTGCAACTGTTGCAGCTGATCCGCCAAATGTGCCTTGAGGGTATCGCTCATGGCATCTATATCTCGATGAGCACCGCCCAATGGTTCGGCAATGGTTTCATCAACAATGCCCAATTGCTCTAGATTCTTTGAGGTAACGCCCATTGCTTCAGCCGCCTGTGGCGCCTTGTCGCTGGTTTTCCAAATAATATTCGCGCAACCCTCAGGTGAAATCACAAAGTAAGTGCTGTGCTGAAGCATATTTAACCTATCACCCACACCTATAGCCAGAGCACCGCCGGAGCTTCCCTCGCCAATAACCGTACAGATAATAGGTGTTTTAAGCCGCGACATAACCGCCAGATTTTGCGCAATAGCCTCAGATATATTGCGCTCCTCAGAATCTATACCTGGATAGGCTCCGGGGGTATCGATCAGTGTAATCACTGGTAGATTAAAGCGTTCAGCCAACTCCATAAGCCTGAGCGCCTTGCGATAACCCTCGGCCTTGGGCATTCCAAAATTGCGCATCACTTTTTCGTTGACGCCGCGACCCTTTTCCTCACCAATCACCATCACCGGCTTGCCATCTAGGCGCGCCATGCCACCGACAATGGCACTGTCATCACCGAAGTGACGATCGCCATGCATCTCTTCCCAATCGGTAAAAATACGTTGAATGTAATCCAAGGTGTAGGGACGCTGAGGATGCCTCGCGACCTGAACCACCTCCCAGGGGGTAAGCTTGGTATAGATATTCTGAGTTAGTTTGCGAGACTTTTCTCGCAACTTGGTTATTTCCTCGGCTATATTGACATCATTGTCGTTGCCAACCAGTTGCAGTTCTTCAATTTTCCCCTCTAACTCGGCGATTGGCTGTTCGAAGGATAAATAGTTTAGATTCATGATGTTATAAGTCTCTGATAGCTTTGGATACTAAAATTGTGATGCTGGACGCTGTCGGACATTTTAAACAGGTAGCGCCATTATCGCTAGTGGTTATAATCCTAAATTCCAATAGGTTATGGATTGTGCAGGGATTCAACTGCGCACTTTAGGGTAATTTAAGGTCAAGTTATTTTTGCCGAATTGATCCTTTAACTCTGCGATCAACTCATCTTTAGGCTGAACCAACCACTGTTGCCCCAACTTAAATTGACCTATGGCCTTGGGCAGAGAGTATTCGACAACCACTGGGCAGGATCCATCTTTAAAGTCATTTAACCTGCACTGAAGTAGCTCAACCCAGTCCTGTTTCACCTCGGTCTTGGCAATAGACAGGGTAAGCTGCTCTAATTTACTGCAACGAGCCTCATAAATTGACTGTATTGACTCTGCGACCATCTTTAACCCACCGCTAAAACTGTCCTCAGAGACCGCGCCCTGCACAACTAAAAGAGCATCCTTATTTAAGATATCCCGATACGCATCAAATTTTTCCGCCCATACTGAGAGTTCAATTCGACCACTCTTATCATCTAGGGTTAAAAAGGCGAAATTTTCGCCGCGCTTATTTTTCATTATGCGCATGCCAACCACCATACCGTAGATAGTGGCCCTATCCTTATCTGGGCGCAGATCTACAATCCGCTGCGGCAACATATGCCTTAACTCATCTTCATATTCGTCAATGGGATGTCCGGTCAGATACAGGCCCAAAGTTTCTTTTTCACCCCTCAGCCTCTCCCTCAGGGTGAGCGATCTTGTATTGAGATAGCTGGTATAGTGATTACCTGAAGAGGCTTCGACAATAGAACCACCAAACAGATCACTTATGCCACTGCTGATATTTCTGGCTTGCTGTTCTGCCGCTTTAAGTGCCTCGCCCATAGCGGCGAGCATCACCGCCCGCCGGTAACCGATTTGACCCTGCGGGCCAATTTCATCCAGAGCGCCACCACGAATAAGTGCCTCCAGCGCTCTCTTATTGACTTTGCGCCCATCGACCCGCGAGCAAAAATCAAATAGATCAGTAAAGGCTCCACCGCGCTCTCGAGACTCAATAATATTTGCTACCGGCCCCTCTCCAAGCCCTTTAATAGCGCCAAGGCCATAGATAACGAAGCTCTCTACATCGACGCTAAATTGGAACTGCCCTCGATTCACATCCGGCGGCAACAGTTGCAAATCCATGGCACGGCATTCATCGATAAAGGTCACCACCTTATCGGTTTTGTCCATATCCGAGGACATGGTCGCGGCCATAAATTCAGCGGGATAATGGGTTTTCAACCAGGCGGTTTGATAGGCCACCAGAGCATAGGCAGCGGAGTGGGATTTATTAAACCCATAGCCGGCAAATTTTTCCATCAGATCGAAAATATTAGAGGCCAGAAATTGGCTATGACCTTTTTCTATAGCACCCTGAACAAATAACTCGCGCTGCTTAGCCATCTCAGCGGCATTCTTTTTACCCATTGCCCGACGCAGCAAGTCTGCTCCACCCAGCGTATAGCCACCCATTACCTGAGCAATCTGCATCACCTGCTCTTGGTAGAGAATAATGCCATAGGTTGGCTCAAGAGCATGTTTTAGACATTCATGTTGATATTGCGAGTGGGGGTAACTTACCTCGGCACGACCTTTTTTACGGTTGATAAAGTCATCGACCATACCGGACTGCAATGGACCTGGCCTAAATAGAGCAACCAGAGCCACAATATCTTCAAAGCGATCTGGACCCAGCTTTTTAATCAGCTCTTTCATACCGCGGGATTCCAGCTGAAATACCGCCGTAGTCTGTGCACGCTGCATCAGTCTGTAGGTTTTTTCATCATCTAATGGAATATTATCTATATTCAGTAGCTCTTCGCTATTCTTCTCGCGGTCATGATTGATCATTCGAACTGCCCAATCAATAATGGTCAGGGTGCGCAGGCCGAGGAAATCAAATTTGACCAGACCGGCTTCTTCGACATCGTTTTTATCAAACTGCGTCACCAGACCCGAGCCGGTATCATCACAATAGATGGGAGAAAAATCGGTAATCTTAGTCGGCGCGATAACCACGCCACCAGCGTGCTTTCCACAGTTTCGGGCAACACCCTCCAACTGCAACGCCATGGACCAAATTTCCGCCGCCTCATCATCCTGTGCCAGAAGCTGCTGCAATGCGTCTTCCTGCTCTACGGCCTTTTCCAGCGTTATGCCGACTTCAAATGGAATGAGTTTCGACAGTTTATCGGCGAGGCCATAGGACTTCCCCTGCACCCTTGCAACATCTCTAACCACGGCTTTTGCCGCCATGGTGCCAAAGGTGACAATTTGTGACACCGCGTCCCGTCCATACTGCTCTGCCACATAGGCAATCACCCGATCGCGACCATCCATGCAAAAATCAATATCAAAATCCGGCATAGAAACCCTTTCAGGGTTGAGGAATCGCTCAAAAAGCAGATCGTATTCTATGGGGTCTAGATCGGTAATTTTTAATGCGTAGGCAACCAGTGATCCGGCCCCAGACCCACGCCCCGGGCCCACGGGAATTCGATTGTTTTTTGCCCAGCGAATAAAATCCATCACAATCAGGAAGTAACCGGGGAACCCCATCTGAATAATAATATCCAATTCAAACTTAAGGCGCTGAAGATAGGCCGTACGCCTCTCTGAAAAATCTGCGCTATTGGAATCAAACAATGCTGTTAAGCGCTCTTCAAGCCCCTGCTCAGAGACTTGAATCAGATAGTCATTGATGGTCATCCCTTCGGGAATCGGATAGTCGGGTAAAAAATGCTCGCCAAAACTGAGCTCTAAGTTACAGCGTTTTGCAATTTCAACAGAGTTTTCTATGGCCTCGGGAATATCACAGAAAAGCTCAGCCATCTCCTCTGCACTGCGCAAGTATTGGTTTTCCGAGTAACGGCGTTCGCGGCGAGGATCATCTAGGGCACGCCCTTCATAGATACAGACTCTGGCCTCATGGGCCTCGAATTCATTTGATTCAATAAAACGCACATCGTTTGTAGCCACAACTGGGCATTGGCAGCGGCTGGCCAACGCAACGGCAGCATGCAAATAATCCTCCTCATCAGGACGACCTGTGCGCTGTAGCTCAAGATAGAAACGCTCGGGAAATATATGCATCAATTCGCGCAACGTCGACTCGGCATCAAGGGTGCGACCGGAGACCAGTGCCACCCCGATTTCACCCATACGGCCGCCGGACAGCGCGATTAGACCCTCGCTGTGCTCCGCTAACCAAGATTTGTTGATAATGGGTACAGACTGACGCTGTCCATCCAGATAGGCCTTGGAAATCAACTGCGTGAGATTGCGGTAACCCTTTTGGTCAGCAACCAACAAAACCAATTGGGTCGCGATGCCATCTCTGTCATCTTCAGTCACATAGACATCGGCGCCAACAATCGGTTTTACACCCGCCGCTTGGGTTGCTTTGTAGAACTTTACCAACCCAAAAAAGTTATTGAAATCGGTAAGGGCTACCGCAGGCATTCCCATGGCTGCAACCTTGTTGGCTAGAGGTTTGACTCTAACCAGCCCGTCGATTAATGAGTACTCGGAATGGAGACGAAGATGGACAAACTCTGTGGTCATGGCGTTTCGCTTTTAGCCCCATCGGTCAACAGGTGTTCTGCATCCACGCCATAATAAGCAAAACTGTCGGCCATCAGATCGAAAACCGTACCCTGATAGGGCGGTATTTCAGCCTCAGAAACCCCTAGGGCGGTCACTCTATCTCCCCACTTAATAATGCCGGCCCCAAAGGTTAATCCAGCGCCAAAACTGGCCGTGAGAATTATCATTCCGGGCTTTACTCTATCATCTTCTAGAGCGCCGCAGAGCGCTAGCGGGATAGACGCTGCCGAAGTATTGGCATACTCGTCGATACAGACCACTACTTTTTCCATAGGACAATTCAGACGGTTAGCCAAAGCTTGGATAATCCGTATATTGGCTTGGTGTGGAACGAATAAATCAATATCATCAGCGGATATACCCTGCTGTTTAAGCACGATTGCTATGGCATCGCTCATCCCTTTAACGGCACTTTTAAATATTTCCCGACCCTCAAAATCTAGGGACAGAAAAATATCATCGGTAAGATGTTCTGGCGATAAACCATAGCTGGGTATTCGTAAACATTCACGACTATCCGGAACACAACTCAGATAGTAATAAAGCAATCCTGCAGCCTGCTCTGTGGATTCAATCACCACAGCTCCAGCACCATCGCCAAATAAAAAGCAGGACTCTCGCTTGCTCCAATCCATGACCAATGAAATGCGTTCAGATCCTATAACCAGGGCTTTTTTGATCGATCCCGCCTTTATCATATCGGTGGCTACACTGATAGCATATAGCCAGCTGGTGCAGGCTGAATTGAGATCAAATGCGGCCGCTTTAGTGGCCCCCAGCTTATTTTTAACCAGACTGGCTGTATTGGGGCAAAATTCCTCGGCAGTGGTAGAACCCAGCACAACAAGATCCACATCAGAGGCGGCTACACCAGCGCAAGCTAATGCTCTCTCGCCTGCCAACCAAGCCATTTCCCCAGTCGAAACGTGACTGTAATGGCGTTGCCGTATACCGGATCTAGAGTGTATCCACTCATCACTAGTATCGACAATCTGGGCCATATCCTCATTGGTCATCAACAACGGTGGCGCATATTTGCTCCATCCCGTAATCTTTGCGTAATTCACCCACTTACTCCACGCGTTGACTTTGTATTTAGAGAATGCAATGTAAAGCCTCAAAGGCTGTAACTCAAGCTAAAGTCTGTTAATAAATGGCCTATTGATGTATTTTTTTACAGTCACAACAATGACTGCTGCTGTGGCTCTAAGTTAGCCCTGACCGGCGAAAATGTTCGTCGGTGAATAGGCGATGCGCCCCTGCGCTTCAATGCCTCCAGATGCTGAGCAGTGCCATAACCCTTATTGGTTCTGAACCCATAACCCGGATACTTAGCATCCATAGCGACCATCTCAGCATCCCGCACCACCTTGGCCACAATCGACGCGGCACTAATTGCCTCTACACGGCCATCACCTTTGACAACGGCCTCTCCAGAATACTCCCACTGCGGAAGTCGATTGCCATCTACCGCCACGTAATCTGGCTGTATTTCTAGGCCTCTGACCGCACGTCGCATGGCCATCAGCGTCGACTGTAAAATATTAAACCGATCTATTTCTGCAACCGAAGCGCGGGCCACCGAATAACAGATCGCCTGCTGGATAATTTCTTTATAGAGACTTTCCCGCTGGTAGGCAGTCAGCGCCTTGGAGTCTGCCAATCCCTGAATACTATGGTCGGCTGGAAGAATAACTGCAGCGGTGACCACATCACCCGCTAAAGGGCCTCTGCCCACTTCGTCAACACCGGCCAGTCGCTTAATATTTTTAGGGGGCTGCCAACTATCCACTGTCCTATTCGCCCGCCACTAACTCAGCAATCGCCGCCGCAGCCACAGCGCCTGAATCTATGGCTAGCTGCTGATGGAATTTATCGAACTCTTCCACTAAAGACGCGCTATTTTTAGCATCAAAGGCCGCCACCACCTGTGCCGATAAACTTTCCACCGAGGCATCCGCTTGCAGCAACTCTGGCACCAGCATTTTGTTCGCTAAAAGATTGGGGATCGAAACAAATGGAGTTTTAATAAATGGCGATAACAGCCGGTAAGTCAAGGCGCCCAAACGGTAGCTGACCACCATAGGCTTTTTAAGTAGCATAGCTTCCAGCGCTGTAGTTCCAGATGCCAGCAATACCACGTCTGCCGCCTCCATTGCCAGATGAGACTGCTGTTTAAGTAAGCTCAGATTATCGGCTCTGTCAGCTAAGGTTTTTTGCAACTGCTCATATCTGGATTGATTGGCGGCCGGTATCACCAACTGTAACTCTGTGCCTAGAGTTGCCGCTACTTTTGCCGCTGAATCCAAAAATAATTCAGTCATTAACTCAACTTCACCGGCGCGACTACCGGGCATTATGCACAGCAGTGGCTTTTCAATATCTAATCCCAAGCTGAGTCTGGCATCCGCTGTTCGAGGTTGCATCGGAAATTGCTTTGCAAGCGGATGGCCAACATAGCAAACAGGAACAGCATGTTCCTTATAGAAATCCGCCTCAAAGGGAAATAATGTCAACATCAAATCGACTGAGCGTTTGATCTTTTTGATTCTTCCCCTGCGCCACGCCCACACCGAAGGACTGACGTAATGTACGGTTTTGACCCCCGCAGAGTGAAGTTTTTGCTCTATGGCTGTATTAAAATCCGGCGCGTCTATACCAATAAAAACTACCGGTGGATGGGCCTTGTAGCGATTGATAATAAAGCGACGCATCGATAGCAGTTCCGGCAATCGTTTTAATGGGTCGATTAACCCCATCACCGATAATCTGTCCATCTGAAAAAAGGAGTTGAACCCACAAGCCTGCATTTTTGGCCCGCCTATGCCTTCAAAAATGGCATCTGGAAACTGCTTTTTAAGGGCACAGATCAGATCTGCGCCCAGCGTATCTCCGGAGGCCTCTCCAGCCACCATAGCAAATACAGCTGATGTTTTTTTCATAACCTAGCGGATAATGCCGCGATTTGAGTTCTCTAGAGAATCGAGCAATATTTTAATGGTTTCATCCTGATCTAATTCAGAAATTGCCTTCATAGCTTCATCGAGTTGTAGGCCTCGGCGGTAAAGGAGTTTGTATGCCTTATTTGTAAGTGCTATCTGCTCAGCCGAAAAACCTCGACGCTTTAGTCCCTCACGATTAATTGTTCGCGGTTCGGCGGGACTGCCAAAGGCGGTAACAAATGCCGGCACATCGTGATAGGTAAAGGCCGCTGGACCAATAAAACAATGGGCACCTATGGAGACGTACTGATGAATCAAGGCGTAGCCTGAAAGTATCGCCCAATCACCCACAGTTACATGACCGGCAAGAGTGGCATTGTTGGACATAATCACATGGCTTCCAACCACCGAGTCATGTCCAACATGAGCATAGGCCATCAACAGATTATTGTTACCTATAAGGGTTTCGCCCTTATCTTGGATGGTGCCACGATGAATAGTGACTCCTTCACGTATGCAATTGTGCTCACCAATAATAAGTTTAGTATCCTCGCCCTTGTACTTAAGGTCTGGCGTGTCCTCACCAATAGTGGCAAATTGATAGATTTTGTTGTTGGCACCGATCTTGGTTGGGCCTTTAATCACCACATGCGACGCTATATCGCAGTTATCCCCAATCTCCACGTCTGGACCTATAATGCTCCAGGGTCCAACACTGACGTTTTCGCCAATGGTCGCCGCAGGGTCTATTATTGCACGCGAGTCTATCACGCCAACTTATCCCTATCCTGATAAGCGCACAGCAAAGTTGCCTCACAGCACAACTGCCCATCGACCGATGCCGTGGTATTAAATCGCCACATATTGCGCTTGACGCGGTCCACCTCAGATGTCAGCACTAATTTATCCCCAGGCACTACAGGCTTTTTAAAGCGCGCCTTATCAACGCCGGCAAATAAAAACAGTTTGCCGTCATCTGCGTTGAGGCCCGAGGATACAAACCCCAGAATACCTGAAGTCTGAGCCATAGCTTCAATAATCATTACACCTGGAAAAATTGGCGCTCCGGGAAAATGCCCATTAAAAACATCTTCATTAAAAGTAATATTTTTATAGGCCTCAATACGCTTATTCAACTCAATTTCTACAACCCTATCTACTAATAAGAAAGGATAGCGATGGGGCAAACGCGCCATTATTTCATTTACATTCATTACTTAATCCACTTTTTGTTTACTACCAATCCGTTGCTGGAATTAGTCCTTTTTCAACAGATTTTCTAATTTTTTTAAGCGCAGGGCCATATCATTAAGCTGGCCAATACGCACGGCATTTTTACGCCAATCACTGGCAACCATCAGCGGCATAACTGCTGATGAATAGGCCCCAGCTTCTTTGATATCCTTTGCAACCAGAGTATGCGCCATTAGCTGCACCTTATCGCACACGTTTACATGCCCCGCTATACCGGCACCGCCGGCCAAAATACAGTTTTTGCCCAGAGTTGCACTGCCGGCCAAACCAGAACAACCAGCCATAGCGCTGTTGTCGCCCACTGTTGCGTTATGGGCAATTTGCACATGGTTGTCGATAATCACGCCATTGCCAACTAGGGTGTCGCCAATAGCGCCTCTATCAATGGTACTACAGGCGCCTATTTCCACATCGTTGCCAATGACTACCCCACCTATCTGGCTGATTTTATGCCAACCGCCCTGTGCGTCCGGCGCAAAACCGAAGCCATCGGCTCCCAATACCGATCCACTGTGCACTGTAACTCGACAACCGAGACGCACATCGTGGTAGATAGATACATTGGGGCCAATCTTACAGTCCTCGCCCAACACTGAGCGAGCACCAATAGTGCTATTGGCTTTAACGGTACAGCCCGAGCCTATTTTTACCTCGGCTTCAATAACCACATTGGGGCCCAAGGTTACAGCATCGGCAATCACCGCTGTGGGATCTATCACGGCACTGGGATGAATCTGTTGGGACGCTTTGGGCGCAGTATCAAAGCAACTGCTAAT
>JANXGQ010000009.1 GCA_024959305.1 Porticoccaceae bacterium
GATAGCTGTGGCGCACTAGTTGCACCGCACAACGGTTCTGCTGTTGCTACTTACAGCTACGATGCGGTTGCTAACACATTGACGGTTGATGGTCTTGGCGCTCATATAGGTCTGCCTAAGGTAGTTAATGGTGGTGAAATTAGCAACCCAGCTAATGCGGTCTCTTCTATTGTCTATGAAGTGATTGAGTTAACAGGCAATGTGATGACGCTTGATATTAACTTCGGTCCTGGTTACTGGCGCTTTAAGCTGGTCCCCGCTGATGGTGACTCTACAGGTGGTAGCACTACTCCTACCCCAGCTGATACAACGCCTACCCCAGCTGATACTGGGGACAATAATGATTCTCCTCTGGTTGGCGATTGGAAAATAGCCCCTGAGGCCGCTGCTCTGGGCGTGGGCCCAGGTCTGGGCGACGCCAGCTGGTGGGCAAACAGCGCTGACGATGTGAATGTTAGAGGCTGTTTCTTCGATGATATCTTCCGGTTTAACGCCGATGGTAGCTTTGAAAATGTGATGGGCGGAGAAACTTGGCTTGAAGAATGGCAAGGTGCAGGGGCTGACTCCTGTGGCGCACCAGTTGCACCGCACAACGGTTCTGCTGCTGGTACTTACAGCTACAATGCAGCTGCTGCTACATTGACGGTTGATGGTCTTGGCGCTCATATAGGTCTGCCTAAGGTTGTTAACGGTGGTGAGATCAGCGGTGGTGCTGCGGTAGCTTCTTCAATTGTCTATGAAGTGACTGAGCTAACAGGCAATGTGATGACCCTTGATATTAACTTCGGTGCTGGCTACTGGCGCTTTAAGCTAGTGCCTGTTAATGGTGGCACTGGCGGTGGCTCTACAGGTGGTGGCACAGTAGCTACTGGCGCTGAAGGTGAATTAACCACCAATGGCGACTTTGAGCAGGGCAACTTATCTGGTTGGGAATTGTTTCAGCAAGGCGGCACTCTCGCAGTGAGCAGTACAGAAACTAATGGTGGATCCTGGTCTGGCCGTATTTCGGTAGGCACAGGTAAAGACTCTCTTTTCAAGCAGGCAAATATGGCAGAGGGAGAAGTAACTCCTGGTCAAGTATTGCAAATTTCGTTTGATCTGAAAGCTATCGCCACAGGAATTGGCGGTGTTATATTTGCCGAGTTCTTTTCTGAAAAAACTGGCGGCGGTGTCTCCAACGAAGGAAATTCTATTTTAGGTGGCGGTCCGATTATTCCTACAGGAAACTGGGAAACGCATAATTACACAATGACTGCTGGGTCTGATGTGGGTGCTGGTGTGACATTGATGCTAAAGGCTTTATGTGGCGGAGATACTTGTTCAGTAGATGCCTATTTTGACAATGTATCTGTTAAAGTAGCTCCCTAAAGCACCTTAAACCTCTGTCCTCTAAGTAACAATAGAGTGTCACGTCCTAATATAAGTTGACAGGTTTCAATTAGGCCGGCTCCAATATGGAGCCGGCTTTTTTGTGCACTTCTTCTGGCGTCTTTATACGGCAATGCCTCCGCCACCGGCCCACCCAACATTGAAATAAGCCTTGTAAGGGTTGCCTATCTGATACATAGCCCTACTGGGATCCTTAACAACACTCAAAAACAATCACCTCAACCCTAGTGTTGATAGTGGCCGCTTTAACCCCCAACAACACCTTTTCAGCGTATTTATGGTTCGAGTTGTTCGATTCGAACGAACTTTAAAACAATAGTGGAGTAGGCTGTCTTAATAATAAAAATATTAAGGAAACCACCAATGCTCCAGCGCTATATTGTTATATCAGTTATCACAATGCTTCTACAGGCCTGTGGTGGCGGAGGTAGCACTACTCCTACTCCTACTCCTACTCCTACTCCTACACCTACTCCTACGCCAGCTGATACAGCAAAACCTGTAATAACTCTGACAGACTCAGCGGCCATAACCATTGAGCAGGGAAATACTTTTAATGCTCCCAATGCTACCGCAGCTGATGATACTGACGGTGATATTTCTTCCAGTATTGTAGTGAGCAATCCGGTGGATGCGAATGCCGCAGGTACCTATGAGGTAACCTACAATGTCACAGATAGTGCCGGCAACGCGGCAACCGCAGTCACTGTTAGCGTCACTGTTAATGCAGTGGATACTGGAGACACTGAAGGTGCTGGAGACACTGGGGGCAATAATGATTCCCCTCTGGTTGGCGATTGGAAAATAGCCCCTGAGGCCGCTGCTCTGGGCGTGGGTCCATCTCAGGGTGACGCTAGCTGGTGGTCAAACAGCGCTGGC
>JANXGQ010000040.1 GCA_024959305.1 Porticoccaceae bacterium
CCCCCGCACTTTCATGCGAGGGATTCTGCGTTTATATCTTCAATATTTACAGCCAGGCAATGATTGAAAAATGCTGTAAAAAATCTTGTCAATACATGGCGTTTTATGGCAAGAAGCTGTAAATCAAAAACTGTTAAGTCATTGATTTGTATAGATAAGATTGGTCGGGACGGCAGGATTTGAACCTGCGACCACTACACCCCCAGTGTAGTGCGCTACCAGGCTGCGCTACGCCCCGATTTAAGCTCGGCAATGATACACAAGGATTCGTCTATTGCAACCAGTATAGGATAATTTTCTAGAATGGAGGTCACTATCGAGGCAGTGATTTGAGGATATCCTCTAGCTCCGAAATAGTTTGTTCCACAAGCTGGTTATAGGGCGTACTTTCCTTTTTGGTAGACTCACCATCCAAACGCTGTTTAGCACCGCCGATGGTAAACCCATGTTCGTAGAGTAGAGAGCGAATCTGCCGAATAAGCACAACATCCTCGCGTTGGTAGTAGCGCCTATTTCCGCGGCGTTTGACCGGATTTAGACTGGGAAATTCCTGCTCCCAGTAGCGGAGCACATGGGGCTTAACGGCGCAGAGCTCACTGACTTCACCAATAGTAAAATAGCGTTTCCCAGGGATCGTCGGCAGCTGGTTATTGTTACTTGGTTCCAGCATACGCCTCTACTCTAGCCTTGAGCTTTTGACCGGGCTTAAAGGTCACAACGCGCCGCGCTGAAATAGCCACATCTTCCCCAGTCTTAGGATTTCTGCCGGGACGACTGCGTTTGTCTCTTAACTCAAAATTACCAAATCCAGATAATTTAACCGTATCATTGTTTTCAAGCGCCTGACTGATCTCGCTGTAAAACATTTCCACGACCTCTTTGGCTTCCCTTTTATTGAGGCCCAGTTCGTCGAACAACATTTCTGTCAGATCAGCTTTTGTCAAAGCACCCATTCAAATAATACCCACGGCTAATAGTCAATTATATAAAAGGCTACACTCAACTACGAAGCTCAGCCTTTAGTTTACTGCTGAGGCTATTAACCACATCGTCTATAGAACGGTTTATTTCCTCATCAGTAAGAGTGCGCGAACTGTGTTGAAAGGTCAACCCCAAAGCGATGCTTTTTCCTTTATTTTCAATGTCTTTGCTATGATAAACATCAAATAACTTTAAATGGCATAGATTGGCACCTGCCGCTGTTTTTGCCGCACTGATCAAATCATCTGCGGACACCTTATCATCGACAAAAAACGCTAAATCTCGTTTAACTTCTGGAAATTTACTGACTTCTTGGGCTTTTATAGAGCCAAATTCGGCGATCTTGTCGACATCTAACTGGAATAGATATGCCGGTTTACTAAGCTCTAACTGCGCCTCGATCTGCGGATGCAAACGCCCTATCCAACCCACATCTTGCCCATTGGATGTCAGTGCAGCCGACTGACCCGGGTGCAGTGCGGGGTGAGTTGCGGCGCGAAATTTAAATTTATCTGGCCACTGACTATCTGCCAGAATTGCCTCTAGATCGCCTTTGAGATCATAAAAATCCACCTGCTCTTTATCCGAGGTCCAGCCCACTGGTAACCGAGAGCCGCAAATCAGTCCGGCCAGAGCCAGATTCTGCTCGAGCCCAGCCACTGCATTTGGATCCTCTGAGGGCACAAAACATTGGCCTATTTCAAAGATACGCACGCGACTTTGCTGTCTATTTAAGTTGTGAATAGCGGTATTGATTAATCCGGGCCATAGGTTGGTGCGCATCACAGATAGATCTTGAGAAATCGGATTGCTCAACTCAACCCCTTGCCGATCTGGATCTAACAGCTGTCTTAGCTGTGGATCCACAAAGCTGTAGGTGATGGCCTCCTGATAACCCAGAGATACCAAACGATCTCTAAAGTACTGCGGTGGCTTTACAGCCTCTCTGCCAGCCTTTAATTCCACAGCCATAGCTGGGGTTGTTACCGGCAGGTTGTTATAGCCGTAGACCCGCGCCACTTCTTCGACAAGATCTTGCTCAATGGCTAGATCAAATCGCCAACTGGGAGACTGCCAAGTACCCTGCTGTTTATCGCGCTGCTCAAGGCTTAGCCCCAAACGCGATAACATATCATCAACCTTATCAGCGGCTATGGATACCCCTAGCTGTTGAGCCAAATGCTGATCGCGCAGCTCGATGCTGGCGGCTTGCGGCAAATGTTCTGCAACTTCCGCTGTGCTTATTGGGCCCGCACTGCCGCCACAGATCTCCAGCATTAGCGCGGTTGCGCGCTCTAGGGCTTGAATCTGTAATTCACAGTCAACACCGCGCTCAAAGCGATGAGATGAGTCGGTGTGCTTGCCGTAGTTGCGAGCCTTACCGGCAATCTCAATCGGGTTAAACCAGGCGCTTTCAAATAGAATATCTACCGTGCTGTCGGAGACTGCCGATACAGCACCTCCCATAATGCCCGCCATAGCCAATGGCTTAGATTGGTCGGCAATCACTAGGGTATCACTGGCCACAGTAACCTCAGTCTCATCCAGTAGCACAAGTTGCTCATCGCGGCCCATACGCACCACTATGTCGCCATCAATTTTTGCCATATCGAAAGCGTGCATCGGCTGACCCAGCTCCAACAGTATGTAGTTGGTTATATCCACTGCTGGCCCCAGATATCTAAGACCGCTGCGACGCAGTCGCTCCTGCATCCACAGAGGCGTTGGCCGATTTAGATCAACCCCGCGAATAATACGACCCGCATAGCGACCACAGGCTTGCGGCGCTTCAATAGATACCTGCAGGCAATCCTTTATAGTGGCCTCGACAGGAGAAATCACCTGCTGTTTAACTGGCTCACAGTTTAGCACTCCCACTTCGCGAGCTAGACCGCGAATGCTTAGGCAGTCGGCGCGATTGGGGGTTAAATCTACTTCGATAATATTGTCATTGAGGTCTAGATACTCAATAAGATCTTGCCCAACTGTTGCATCAGTTGGCAATTCCCACAAACCATCGTCATCGTCGCCCAACCGCAGCTCGGTTTGGGCGCATAGCATACCCAGAGATTCCACGCCACGCAGCTTGGCTTTTTTGATTTTAAAGCCCTCGGGAAGTACAGCCCCCACTGTGGCGAAGGGTATTTTGATACCCACTCGCGCATTGGGCGCACCACAGACAACCTGCACCTTACCATCAGCGCCACCCGCTACCTGACAGACCCGCAATTTATCGGCATCTGGATGCTGCTCAACGGCAATAATTTCTCCCACAACAACCCCAGATAGTTCTGGTGCTGCCGAAACAACCGAGTCCACTTCTAACCCAGCCATGGTTATCTGCGCGACTAAATCCTCTGTTGAAATAGCGGGATCTACCGATTGCCGCAACCATGATTCACTAAATTTCATAGATTACTCCAATCTAAAATTGCTTGAGAAAGCGCAGATCATTTTCGAAAAACAAGCGCAAATCATTAACCCCGTAGCGCAGCATAGCCAAGCGCTCGACGCCCATGCCAAAGGCAAAGCCGCTATATTGCTCGGTATCTACGCCACAACTGGCGAATACATTGGGATGTACCATGCCACAGCCCATCACCTCGAGCCAGCCGGTTTGACTGCACACTCGACAACCTTCGCCAGCACAGTTAGTGCACTGAATATCGACTTCGGCGGAAGGTTCTGTAAAAGGAAAATAAGAGGGCCTAAAACGCACTGGTAAGTCAGCTTCAAAAAACGCTTTTAGAAACTGGTCAACAACCCCTTTTAAGTCGGCAAAACTGATATTTTTATCCACCACTAAGCCTTCGACTTGGTGAAACATTGGGCTGTGGGTGAGGTCTGAGTCACAGCGGTAAACACGGCCGGGACAAATCACCCGTATTGGCGGATCCTGAGTTTCCATGGTGCGTACCTGAACCGGCGAGGTATGAGTGCGCAGCACCGTACTGGGATCTATATAGAATGTATCGTGCATGGCCCTAGCCGGATGATGACTGGGGATATTCAGGGCCTCAAAATTATGGTAGTCGTCTTCAACCTCAGGGCCTACCTCAACGCTGTAACCCACCTGAGTAAAAAATGCCTCAATACGCTCCATGGTGCGCGTCACCGGATGCAATCCGCCCATCTGCTCACCGCGTCCGGGCAATGTGACATCGATGGTTTCCTGCGCTAAACGCTGACTGAGAGCCTCGGCCTCTAGACTTTGCTTGCGCTGATTTATCTGCGCCATCAGCGCCTGTTTGGCCTCATTGATTTTGGCACCAGCAGCGGGTCGCTGTTCGGCAGAGAGCGCCCCAAGACCTTTGAGCAACCCTGTCAGTCTGCCTTTTTTGCCCAAATACTCCACCCGCAGGGCATCTAGAGCAGAGAGCTCGGTCGCAGAGGTTATCGCCGCCTGTGCTTGATCTGTAATCTGTTCTAATTCAATCATCAGCATGTCACCAGATAACTATTTCTAGAGCTTTTATTTATAACGCATTTTATATTTAGTTAACTCTACCTGTAAAAAAATAGGGAAAGAGCCTTAGCCCCTTCCCTATTTCGCCAGCATATTATCCATTATATGAATAATTAGCTGTTAGATATTACTTAGCAACTTTGGCTAGGGCAGTCTTTGCTTTCTTAACTACCGCGCCAAACGCAGCCTTATCATAAACTGCCAAGTCAGCCAGCACGCGCCGGTCTAGGACAATTTTAGCCTTGCTTAGGCCGTTGATCAGTCTGCTGTAAGAGAGACCCTCAACTCGAGACTGGGCATTAATTCGAGCAATCCAAAGTCTGCGGAAGGTGCGTTTTTTAACACGGCGGTCACGGTATGCATACTGTCCGGCTTTGGTGACTGCCTGTGTAGCTACTCGATAAATTCGGCTTCGCGCACCGTAGTACCCTTTGGCCTGCTTTAAAATCTTTTTGTGTCGACGATTGGCTTCAACACCACGTTTTACTCTAGGCATAATATTCTCCTACCAAAATTCAGTTGTTTTACAGGCCGCGCAACATGCGATCTACTCGTGGCTTATCAGTAGCAGTTAGAATACTGGTACCGCGGAGTTGACGCTTGCGCTTAGTGGTCATTTTGGTGAGGATATGGCTTTTGTGCTGATGCTTATGCTTATAGCCCGCAGCCGATTTTTTGAAGCGTTTTGCAGCTCCACTATGAGTTTTTACTTTTGGCATTTCTAGTCTCCTAATGAGAGGGTTAAATTTCAACAAGAGTCGCCCGGACAGCCTGCCAAAAAAATTGGCTGAACGCGGGTCAAACTTTACTTCTTGCTGTTGTTACTACTTCTTCTTACTACTTCTTCCTACTTAAAGGCGCCAATACCATCGTCATTTGGCGTCCTTCCAACTTGGGGTATTGCTCTACCTGAGCCAACGCTGAGAGATCAGCTTCCACGCGCTGCATCATCTCTAGCCCCAATTCTTGGTGTGCCATTTCGCGACCGCGAAAGCGCAACGTTACCTTGGTTTTATCACCGTTCTCCAGAAATCTGACCAGATTGCGCAACTTAATTTGGTAGTCGCCCTCATCAGTTCCAGGTCGAAATTTCATTTCTTTCACTTGGGTCTGCTTTTGCTTCTTCTTCTGCAGAGCCAATTTTTTCTTAATATCAAAGACATGCTTACCATAGTCCATGATTTTACAGACTGGAGGCTCCGCATCTGGAGAAATCTCTACCAGATCCAATGATTCCTTCTGCGCTGTTGAAAGAGCGATTTGCAACTCAACCACACCCACCTGAGAGCCGTCTGAACCAATCAACCTTACCTCTGAACAGGTGATATCCTCATTGAGGCGTGCCCGCTTACTGTCTTTTTTAATAGATTTTACTCCGTTTCATTTACAAAAGCTCGACTGCGACATTCTGCATCCTGTTTAAACAGGGCAATTACCGCATCGAGAGGCATGCTACCCAAGTCCTCCCCATCGCGAGTTCGGACCGCCACAGTACCGGATTCTTTCTCTTTATCCCCAACAACAAGTAAATAAGGTACCCGTTGCATTGAGTGACCGCGGATTTTAAAGCCGATCTTCTCGTTTCTCAAGTCACAATTGACTCTAAATCCTTTATTTTGCAATGATTTAGTCACAAACTCGGCATATTCGGCCTGAGAATCGGTAATATTGATCACAACAGCCTGTTCTGGTGCCAACCAAAATGGAAATGCGCCTTCATACTGTTCTATCAAAATTCCGATAAAACGCTCGAAGGAACCCAAGATCGCCCGATGCAACATCACCGGAGTCTGGCGACTGCCATCTTCGGCTACATACTGTGCATCGAGACGTCCCGGCATGGAAAAATCCACCTGAATAGTACCCAACTGCCAGACCCGACCAATACAGTCTTTTAAGGAGAATTCAACTTTAGGGCCGTAGAAAGCGCCCTCGCCCGGCAACTCTTGCCAGGGAAGTTGTTTGGCATCTAGCGCCTCCGCCAGAGCCTGCTCGGCACGATCCCAGCATTCGCTGGAACCCACACGCTGCTCGGGGCGCGTTGACAACCTGTAGATAATCTCATCAAAGCCAAAATCTGCATAAACTTCATGAAGAAAATCAATAAACTCCGATACCTCGGACTGAATCTGCTGTTCGGTACAGAAGATATGCGCATCGTCCTGAGTAAACGAGCGCACGCGCATAATACCATGTAGGGAACCCGAGGGTTCATTGCGGTGACAGGAGCCAAATTCTGCCAACCGTAGCGGCAAGTCTCTATAACTTTTCAGTCCCTGATTAAAAACCTGAACATGACAGGGGCAGTTCATCGGCTTGATGGCGTACTGCCTATCCTCAGTGACAACGGTGAACATATCATCACCAAACTTATCGGCATGCCCAGACTTCTGCCACAAACTGTAATCTACAACCTGAGGTGTTTTAATCTCATGGTAACCGCGCTCTATCTGCTTCTGGCGCATAAACTGCTCTATGCTGTTATAGATAGCCCATCCCTTTTGGTGCCAAAAAATCGAACCGGGCGCCTCTTCCTGCATATGATAGAGACCTAATTTTTTACTGATCTTGCGATGATCGCGCTTCTCCGCTTCCGCCAAGCGGTTGATATAGGCTTTTAACTCCTTCTTGCTGGTCCAGGCAGTGCCATAGATTCGCTGCAACATTTCATTATTGCTATCACCGCGCCAGTACGCCCCAGCCACCTTGGTTAATTTAAACGCCGATAACTTACCGGTAGAGGGCACATGGGGCCCGCGACAGAGATCGATAAAATCGCCCTGTTTATACAGGCCAATAGGTTCATCTGAGGGAATGCTGGCGATAATTTCCGCCTTGTAGTCCTCACCTATACCTTTAAAAAACTCAACGGCTTGATCCCTGTCCCACTCCTCTCTGGTAATGGGCAAATCCTCTTTGGCCAACTGTTGCATACGCTGCTCAATGGCCTGCAAATCCTCTGGCATAAAGGCGCGCTCAAAGGAGAAGTCGTAGTAAAATCCATCTTCAATCACCGGCCCAATGGTGACCTGCGCCGAGGGAAATAATTGTTTGACGGCCATCGCCAGAAGATGTGCTGAGGAGTGACGAATAATATCCAGCGCCTCTGCGGATCGATCGGTGACAATCGATAGACTGGCATCCTCTTCGATTTGGTAAGAGGCGTCCACCACTTCTCCAGCAACTACACCGGCAAGCGTGGCCTTGGCTAATCCTGGCCCAATATCGGCGGCCACATCCAGCACTGAAATTGAATCGTCAAAATTGCGCTGAGAACCATCGGGAAGGGTAATAAGGGGCATAGCTATTTCCTTTCAGTGGTGACCCATACCAAAGGCCACATGAACTGCACTTATGTATTTATGTACTTAACATCTTTAAGTATTTATATAGGCGCGCATTTTACTCTCTGACGCTGGCTTTACAAGCCTGTATGCAATATTAAGTGTGAGTTACAATAGGTTTGAGATTTATTGACGAGTAACTAATTAGCTGTGAAAATTTATGTGGATGCCGATGCCTGCCCGACGGTCATCAAAGATATACTTTACCGAGTTTCACAGCGCACTTATGTTGAAGTGATTCTGGTGGCCAACCAACCGTTGTCCACCCCGCGAATACCCACGGTAAGCGCGATTCGCGTCGGCTCGGGCTTTGATGTGGCGGACGATCATATTGTGAGCCTAGTAGAAAAGGACGATCTGGTTATCACTGCCGATATACCACTGGCCGCCGAGGTGATTGAAAAACAGGCTGTGGCACTGAATCCGCGAGGAGAGCTATATACCACAGCTAATATCCGCGCCCGCCTCAATATACGAGATTTTATGGATTCCATGCGCTCCAGTGGCGTGCAGGTGGGAGGAGGACCGCCGCCATTGACTCAGCGCGACCGCATGGAGTTCGCCAATGCGCTGGATTCATATATCAGGAAATTTTTACCCTAGCTGATTGAGCATTCGCGCTATCTGCGCCGAGGTAAATGGCCACCCCTTTTCACTGCCATCGGGAAATAGCACCACCGGAATACGCAACCCATATAATTCGGCAACTGCTGGATCATCCTCAATATTGAGTTCCAGCAACTGCATCTGCCGAGCACTGAGTAAAGGCTGAAGAATAGCCTTTGCCTGCTCGCAGAGATGGCAATGGATGCCTGTAACCAATCTTATCTGTAGAGGCATCCCTTTAGGCACCAAAAGAGCTGCGTTTAGTGATTAACCATACATTGTGAATACGCGGGTTGCGCTCAAAATCCATATCAAGGGTTTGCGGAGTCATATTTTCACAATCAAACTGCCGCGCTATCAACTCATCCATTTTAAATTTACGGAAATTATTGGAGAAAATTAATTTGCCATCGGGATTTAATTTTGCCATTGACTTGCGAATTAGCTCTGGGTGATCGCGCTGTATATCCAGCGACGAATCCATTTTCTTTGAGTTTGAAAAGGTCGGTGGATCAAGAAAAATAACATCAAATGTCTGGCTGTCACTATCCAGCCATTTTAAGCAGTCTGCCCGCAACAGGCTGTGTTTTGATGCATCTATACCGTTGAGAGAAAAATTGCGCTGCGCCCAGTCCAAATAGGTATTTGACATATCGATACTCAGCGAACTGTCGGCACCGGCGAGCGCCGCTTGCACAGAGGCTGCAGCCGTATAACAAAACAGATTTAAAAAGCTTTTCCCTTGAGCCAATTCACCTAGCATACAGCGCAGGGGTCGATGATCGAGAAATAACCCGGTATCCAGATAGTCGGAGAGATTAATTTCAAAGCGCGCTGTGCCCTCCCTCGCCTCAATAGTCTCGCTAGAGCCTTGACTGATGCGCTGATACTGGGTATCACCTTTCTGGCGCCGCCGCTCCTTGTAATATATTTTTCCCTCAAGGTTTTTGGCATAGGCTTTTACCACCTGTTTAACTGTTTCAAAGCGCTGCTTGGCGATTTTTTCGGTGATCGTGCTGGGGGCAGCATATTCCTGAACATGCACTGACTGCTCGTAGATATCTATAGCCACTGCGTACTCGGGAATATCTGCATCGTAGAGCCGATAACAGCTAACCCCTGACTTTTTGCGCCAACTATTGAGACGTCTGTGGTTTTTTTGCAGTCGATTGAGCACCATTTGCGCCTCCTCAGTCAGCGGCTGAAGCGGTGCTGGTTTGCTAAGGCGCTCGGCAATCTGCGCCGACTTGGACTGCATATTATCGAATACCAATAACTTGCAGGGAATAGTCCCATTAAACAGGCTGTATTGCTTGGTGGGAGAGAGATCCAGTTGCCGCGCAAGATCGAGATTGCCGGTAAAAATAGCCGCTCTCCAACCTTTAAAGTTCTTCTGTAGAACAGCGCCCAACTTTTGGTAGAGGGGGATCAGCTGATCCATCTCACCTAGGCGAGCACCGTAGGGAGGGTTGGTAATCAGCAGCCCAGTTTCTGCGGTTGCCTTACCAAACTGATCTAGCGGCTTGTGGGCGATGCGAATATGTTCATCCAGTCCGGCGTTCTCTATATTTAATCTGCTGACTTCTAATACTCGCGGATTGGCATCATAGCCTCGAATATCTAGATCAAGGGCTTCCAAGCCCGCTGTTCGCCGCGCTTGCGCCCTGCTGGCTACGGATTCCCACAGCGCCTTATCATGCTGTAACCAATGGCTAAATCCGAAGTGCTGTCGACTCAGTCGCGGCGCTATATCAGCGGCCATCATGGCGGCCTCAATTAGCAGAGTGGCACTGCCGCACATGGGATCTATCAGCGCAGCGCCCTGCTTGGCAATAGCTGGCCAGCCGGCGCGCAATAACAGCGCCGCCGCAAGGTTTTCCTTGAGCGGCGCGCTGCCCTGCCCAGTTCTGTAACCCCGTCGATGCAGACTTTCTCCAGAGATATCAAGGCATATTGTCACCTGCCCTTTGTGCTGGCGCGCCTGTATACGAATATCCGGCGCCTTGGTATCTACATTTGGGCGACCACCTTCTATTCTTCGAATGCGATCAACCACCCCATCTTTAATCAACTGTGCGCCATACATACTGTTGTCTACATGGCGCGATGTGCCAATAAAATCGACCGCAATGCTTTGCTCTGCTGTTAAGTGCTTCTCCCATGCTATTTCGCCACATTGCTGATGCAGGTCATCAGCACTGTGCAACTTAAAGCTATGCAGGGGCAACAGTATGCGGTTGGCTAGGCGCGACCACAGGCATGCTGTATAGGCGACCTCCAGATCGGCCTCAAAATTGACCGCGGCAACAGTCTGTTTGAGGGCTTTTGCACCCATGGCACAGAGCTCATCCGCCAGTAGCAACTCCATACCCTTTGGACAGGTCGCTATCCAGCCTGTCTGACTTATTGTAGATTGCACAGTTAAAGCGTCCTCAACATTTATGGAACCAAATACAATATATTTGATCAAAAGAGATACAGGGCGTATTATAAATTTTAAAATTACCTGCCTGCAGCAAGTTAGGCGGTTATTCTATCGCTCTTTTTACTAAGTTTGTTGACAAAATCACTAATCAGCGGTTTTATTAGCAAACGACACTCCGTTAGCCAACACACTGGAGAACAAAGTGAAGAAACATAAAAAAGATCTGTCCCACCGCGCATTTATCAAAGGCTATCAAGCCGCAATAACAAAACGATCTCTATCCTCATGCCCTTATCAACAGACATCGCCGTTAGGATTTCACTGGAATACTGGCTGGCGCCAAGGACGAGCGGATTACTGGAATGGCCTGAACCAAGCTACATTACAACAAAAAGCTGCTAATTTGTGAGTCTGGGCTCACCTGCCCCGCGAACTAAATTAGCACAATAACTTTAAGCGAGAATTTATTCCGCACCAGGCTCAAAAAGGCTGCAAAGAGACCATAACTCAGGGGAGATTGTGGGCGTTTCTCTCGGCTGCCAAATTATGATGCCAGCATCAGCCAATAAATCAATTTTTAAAATCTTCGGCAGAGGATTGAAGCAGATATCGCAGCTCTTTCAGCGCTACTGCGATCATTGAGAAATCTAGTGTCGCAACTTGACGCAGATCCGCGATTATCGACTTCCAACGTTCGATAAAACCATATTGCCGTTCTTGCCAACTCTGCAAGATTAGTTGGATATCCCCATTTCGATTCGAATCTAAAAGGCATGCAATCAGTTGATGTCGCTGAATTTCAAGATCGTCGATATAGGATTCTCGAGCTAAATCCTGCCAGCGATTACTAGATTCTAATCGCATAATTTGCAACATAAACCAATCCAGAGATAAACATTCACCCACAGCGCAGTGCAACTTGGCGACCCGCTCTACAGATTGCCGATTTTGCAACGCTGCATCCACAATGCCCGGACTTAAACTAACAGCCTTGAATAGTGCTATTCTCGCCGCCAATTGATCCTCAACTCCCAGTTCTACGAGGCGCTTCCTATCGGCGCTCCAAAGTTCCGCCAACTGCGTATTGGATAGCTGCAATATATAATCTATGACTGTGCGCATTGGCGAAGTAAATTCACCAATTATCTGCTCACAGTCCATATTTGCTTTTCGATTACACAGAAACCAACGACTGGCACGACGAATTAATTCAATCAAAGTTTGCAGCAAATTCAACTGCAGACTGACAGTTAGCCCGACCTCATTCTCAATCTCTCGCCACAACCGGTCTACCTCAAAAATATTAATTGCTATTGTATAGGCGCGAATAATTTCGCCGGCAGAGGCTCCTGTAGATTCCATCTGATGAAAGAAGAAACTCAAACCCCCGCGGTCGACTACATCATTGGCTAGCTGAGTAGATGCTATCTGGTTACATAGTGGATGTTTGGCCACAGCGCTACCGTAGCGATCTACTACCTCAGCGGGGAATGCATGATTAAGAGATTTGGTTAGCCAGGGGTCTGTAAGCAGCTGCGCATCGAGCAACAGTTCTTTTAACCTCACCTTGGAATAACAAACCAGCACTGATAACTCCGGCCGCGTCCAGATCAGCTGTCCCCTTTGACTGCGCTCTTTAAGCTGCTCGTCTGTGGGCAAAAATTCTAAATCTCGGTCTAGCTTTTGCGCCTGTTCAAGCCAACTTATAAAGCGCTGATATTCCGGATACTGCCGCTTGCAGTGCAGGGCCAAACTAATAGCCTGAGTTGCACGTGCATTGTTGTGTAAAACCAAATTAACCACGCTGTCGGTCATCAATGCCAAAAACTGATTGCGCTCTTCCACGGATAGCTTTCCGGACAGTACCTGTTTATTAAGCAAAATTTTAATATTTACTTCGTGATCGGAGCAGTCAACACCAGCTGCATTATCAATAAAGTCAGTGTTACAAAGCCCTCCATTAAAGCAGTACTCTATACGACCATATTGGGTCATTCCCAGGTTGCCACCCTCTCCAAATACTCTGCATCTCAGTTCATTACCATTGATCCTCAATCCGTCATTAGCTCGGTCTCCCACATCAATATCTGTTTCCAGCGACGACTTTACGTAGGTACCTATACCCCCATTCCAAATAAGATCTACCTTGGATTTGAGCAGCATCTTGATAAGCTCAATGGGGGTAACCCTGTTATCAACTATCTCAAATCTAGCTTTGATTTCCGGCGTTAACTCGAGGGACTTCGCTGAGCGGGAATAGACTGCCCCGCCCACCGATAACAATGCTTTATCAAAATCATCCCAAGTGCTTTTGGGCGCTGTAAACAGGCGCTTGCGTTCAATAAAAGTCTTTGCCGCATCTGGATCTGGATCAATAAATATATGCGAATGGTTAAATGCTGCCACCAGCTGAATATGCTCCGAGAGCAGCATGCCATTTCCAAACACATCTCCGCCCATGCCTCCAATACCCATCACAGTAAAATCCTGTTGCTGTATATCCATAGCTATTCCGCGAAAATGGCCATGTACCGCCACCCAGGCACCGCGTGCCGTGATACCCATACTTTTGTGGTCATAACCATTGCAGCCGCCAGAGGCAAACGCATCCCCCAGCCAAAAATTATTGGCCAATGATATTTCGTTAGCTATATCAGAAAAAGTTGCAGTGCCTTTATCCGCTGCCACCACTAAATAAGGATCGTCAGAATCGCGTCGCACCACATCGATGGGAGCAACTATCTGACCATTGATCAGATTATCAGTTATATCCAAAAGGGCCTGAATATATAAACCATAGCTTGCTATGCCCTCTTTTAACCACGACTCGCGACCCGCCGCCATCGACGCCTGTTTGGCCACGAAACCACCTTTGGCTCCAGCGGGCACAATCACTGCGTTTTTTACCTGCTGCGCCTTAACTAGACCCAGAATCTCGGTGCGATAATCCTCGATGCGATCTGACCAGCGCAACCCGCCGCGCGCCACTTTACCGCCTCTTAGATGCACCCCCTCCATTCTCGAGGAGTAGACAAAAATCTCATACACTGGACGAGGCTTCGGAGCTAAGGATATTTTTTCTGTCTCAAGCTTTACCGATATGTAGGGCTTGTGAATATCCCCATCAAAAGTTTGAAAGAAATTAGTACGCAGAGTAGCCTCAATGACTTCCAGATAATCTCTAATAAGACTATCTTCATTAATATTTTCGACAGCGTCCAAGCTTCTGTGTATTTTTCTGACCAGTCCCGCAGATCGATCAGCTCTACTGTCAGTCACATACCGCGGGTCAAAATAACTCTTAAATAAAGCCACCAGATTTCGAGTAATATCCGGGTAGCGGGATAAAGTATCGGCAATAAATTCCTGACTAAATGAGATACCCAGTTGCTTTAAGTAGCGAGCATAGAGGCGCAACATTGCAACCGCGCGCCAATCGAGACGAGCGCCAATAATCAATCGATTAAAGCTATCGTTTTCTGCCTCTCCTTTCCAAATATTGCTGAGGGCATCCTTAAAGCTGCACTGCACTGCGGACACATCGACATCCACATCTAGAGAGAATGATAGATAAAACTCCTGCATCCATACACCACTTGCGCCCTGCTCTTGTATTAAATAAGGATGTTCCATAACCACCCGAAAGCCCAGATTCTCAAGCATTGGAATCATGGTGGATAGCTCGAGAGGCTCGTCTCTGTGAAACAACTTCAGCTGCACATACTTATTTTCTGTACCCTGTCGATGCTGCAGATCTATGGCTAACTGGCCATCATCCTCAAGCGCATCAAACAGCGCAATATGTTCCAGAGCCTCAGGCGGGGAATAGAGGTCCTTATAGGCAGCGGGGAAGGCCTGCTGGAAGCGCTTAACAGCAACCAACCCCTTAGCCTCTTTGTAGATGGAGATCGCCGCTTCACGAAAATCGTCAGACCAATTTCGAGTTATATCTTTTACAAGAGTCTCTAATTCAACAGTATCCACATCGTAACTTTGCAATCCACGAACTTGATAAACCAGATAAATACGCACCAACACTGATTCAGGTAAAAATTGAGCACTAAACTCGCTCTCTGAAGCCCCTAAACGCTCTCCTATCGCAGACTGGATCCTCTCCCTGACATTTTTACTGAACGCTTCGCGAGGAATATACACAATGCAACTAACAAATCGCTCAAGGGGATCTGGATGCACAAATACTTTTGTGGATCGCTGCTCATAGATCTGCCAAACCCCAATAGCAGTATCGGTCAGCGCTTCCCGACTCACATGAAAGAGTTCATCTCGAGGATGAAAGTCCAAAATAGCTAAAAGGGCCTTGCCATCATGGCTCCGCGGATCGAACCCAGAGTGTTTGATAACCCAACTCACCTTTTCCCTCAGAATAGGAATTCGCTGTGGGCTATAGGAGTAAAATTGTGAAGTATATAGCCCCAAGAAACGAACTTCACCGACGGGATTACCCTCTGCGTTTAATCGTTTCACAACCAAGTAATCGGCATATACATCTCGATGAATACCGAATCGTTCTGGGGATTTAGTTATGTTAAGAATCTCATGGTTTCGACGCAGAGTACCCGTCTTGGGATTTAACACATCGATCGATTGCCGCCCAGTCTCCCCGCTATATTTCTTCAACAGTCCGAAGCGACTGCTGGGCACTTCAGTAAGAAACTGTTTGGCTCCATCTACCTCTAATTTAAAGTCCACACAACCGATAAAAGTGAAATAACCTCTATACATCCAGCGTAAAAATTCCACTGTCTCGTCAAGCTCATCAGAATTAGCGCCATTTGCCTGTAACTCATCAATCAAACTTTTAATACGAAGACGCATAGGGTCAAAATCATCGACAACCAACCTAACATCTTCCATCGCTTCCATGACTTCGCGACTCAGGTCGGCAAGCTCGTCTTCGGTATGCCTATCCACCTCAGCACTAATAAATACTTCCCGCTCGGCACCCTCTAGATAATCTTTTTCTGTACTTTGAATAGCGCCTTTCTGATCGCGAAGAACCCAAACTGGCCTGCTCTGCAATGTATAAATATTGAGGCCGCGGCGATTAAAAACGATACGCAGAGAATCTACTAAAAAGGGAATATCAGGTTGATTGATAAAAATAGTAGTGTAACGGTCGGTCCAGCCCCGCAGTTTCTGATCTGGATTAAATACTTTAACTTTAGAATAGCTATGCGAGTCTCGGATAGTGCCGAAGCTAAACAGCTCCCAAAGACTTGAGAAGATATGCTCAATGGGACGGCTGAGATAATTCTCGTCAGGATAAAAATGCATCGCACTGGCAATAAATTGATCGAACTGACGCAACTGACTTTTATTGAGCTTCTTTTTGGCAACAGCCTGCAAAGATTGCATTAATTCTTCGCGTCGGTTGTTATTTTTTATCTCCATAAATAAATATTGCAACCTTTTTCGATTTGGGAAATCTATATAGATTGGAACATAAATTACATACCCTTATGCTAACAAATAATTTGCGATTAAATATAGAAAAAATCATTCTTATATGAATAAATTTATTATCTCCCCAATTGTTCTACAATCAACTTGTATCTACAATATTTGAGAGCTACTCGAAGAGCCACTAGAATTAAATTAAATTCTTTTCTGCCAACTAACTGCATAGGGGTTACCGTTGCAACAACATATCAACACACTTAAACAATGGCTGGCCAGTAAAATTGTTGGCCAAGAACAGTTAGTAGAGCGCCTGATTATAGCCTTGCTGGCCGATGGCCACCTGCTGGTTGAGGGGGCTCCGGGATTGGCAAAAACCAAGGCGGTTAAAACATTGTCCGAGGGGTTGGAGGCCGATTTCCACCGCGTTCAATTCACGCCGGATTTACTGCCCTCAGATATAACCGGCAGTGATATTTACCGCCCGGAACAGGGCGTATTTGAATTTCAGTCAGGCCCCTTATTTCATAATCTGGTACTGGCAGATGAGATAAATCGCGCCCCTGCCAAGGTCCAATCAGCCCTTCTCGAAGCCATGGCAGAGCGACAAATTTCAGTGGGCAAGAAAAGTCATCCATTGCCCGATCTATTTATGGTGATGGCAACTCAGAATCCGATTGAACAGGAAGGTACCTATCCACTGCCAGAAGCGCAGATGGACCGCTTTCTAATGCATATTCTGGTGGACTATCCAAGCCCTGAAACTGAAAGAACCATTCTACAACTGTCCCGCGACGAAGCTCAGGGAAATCAGTCCAGCGATTTTGAGCCGATCTCTCAACAGACCTTATTTGATGCCAGACAGCAAGTGCTGGCGGTACATATGGCCGAGTCCGTAGAGGAATATCTGGTGCAGATCATTCTTGCAACCCGCAATACCCAAGCCCGTGGTGGCGATCTGGAAAACTGGCTGGATTACGGTGCCAGCCCAAGAGCCACTATTGCTCTGGATCGCTGTAGCCGCGCCCTAGCTTGGCTGGATAATCGCGACTATGTCACCCCCGACGATATCCGAGCTGTAGCCCATGATGTATTGCGTCATCGCTTGATACTGAGCTTTGAGGCAGAGGCTGCAGGCATCACCGCCAATCAGGTGATTGATAAGCTACTGACCACCCTGCCTTCAGCTTAAACCTAAATTCTGCAGTTGCACGCTGTTATGGCCAATAAGGTATTGAAATTTAATGAGAAATAAAAGATCTTACATTAACCCAATAGCTGAATGTAAACTTGCTTCACCGTTTTGCACTGGCCCTAAGGCCGCAATCCGTCGTTGCTGCTCTGGGCAAGGGCTACGGCCATTACCGGCGAGCAGCGCCTCGCCTTGCAGCCCTATTTCTCAGTGCAAATTCGGTGTTCAACTGCGGAATTTAGGTTAAACCAATGCCAATGATAAAGGACTCTCAGGCTCAGCAACCACATCCTGCTATCGCCGACCTCAACCAGTTGATTGGGCTCCGTCACGGCGCTAAGGAACTGGTCGGCTTTCCCAAGGTTCAGGCGCGACAGATGCTGGCAGGTGGTCACAGATCACATTTTCGCGGCCGCGGTATGGATTTTGATCAGGTTAGAATCTATCAGCCCGGCGATGATGTGCGCAGCATTGATTGGCGTGTAACCGCCCGCACACAGGTTCCTCACACCAAAATCTTTATCGAAGAGCGCGAGCGCCCAGTATTAATAATATCTGACCTTAGAGGCTCAATGTTCTTTGGCAGCCAACGATTAAAGTCAGTGGTCAGCTGCGAGGTTTCTGCAGCCCTCGCCTGGGCGGGACTGGCGGTCAATGATCGCGCAGGGGGACTTATTTTTGGCTCCCAGACCCATCTGGATATTAAATCCAGACGCAGTCATCACGCAGTCTTACAGTTTATTCACGGCTTACAGGAATTTAGCGCAGCGCTTTTGGAGGCTCGGCAAGATAGCTACAGCCTAGCGAATATGCTTGAAGAATCGCGGCGCTTTGCACTACCCGGGAGCACCGTATTCGTTGTCAGTGACTTTCACGACCTAGATTCAGAGTGCCAACGCCACCTGTTTGAACTGGCCCGCCACTGCAACCTCAATTTCTGTCATATCTTTGACAACCTAGAAACTGAGCTGCCAACTCCGGCGCTCTATGCAGTGAGCGATGGCGACCAACAAACTATTCTCGACACTGGCAACAGCGGTCTGCGCGAACGCTTTGCGCAACAATTTGTCCAGCGCACCGATCTGCTGCGCAAGCTCAGCGAACAGCTATCGGCCGGACTGCTGGCTTTTAATACATCAGAGCCAGTGATGGGTGTACTGGCAAAAGCCTTTGGCAAGCGCCGCTCTAGTCGCCGCAGGAACAGTTAGG
>JANXGQ010000023.1 GCA_024959305.1 Porticoccaceae bacterium
GCAACTGCTAGGTGGCGGTGCGCACAGTGACCGTATCCAGCCCATATCGCTGGTTTATTCAGGACATCAATTTGGTGTCTGGGCGGGTCAACTGGGCGATGGCAGAGCCATGACCCTAGGTGAACTAGCAGTTGGTGAAAGCGGCGAACTATGGGATATCCAGCTTAAAGGGGCGGGCACTACTCCCTATTCGAGATTTGCTGATGGCCGCGCTGTGTTGCGTTCAAGTATTCGTGAGTACCTGTGCTCAGAAGCCATGCATGGCCTCGGCATTGCCACCACCAGAGCACTGTGCCTGATTGACAGCCAAACGCCCGTGTATCGGGAACAGGTTGAATCCGCCGCTATTCTATGTCGGGTAGCTCGAAGCCATATCAGGTTCGGCAGCTTTGAACATTTCCACTATGGCAAGCATCCCGATGGGGTTAAAGCTCTGGCCGATTATGTGATCGAGCGACATTTTCCAGACTGGATTAACCATCCACAGCGCTATCTGCTGTTGCTGGAAAATTCTGCGTTAAAGACCGCTAAAATGATTGCCCAATGGCAGGCCGTCGGCTTCTCCCACGGGGTTATGAATACCGACAATATGTCTGTATTGGGGGATACCATCGACTATGGGCCCTTCGGATTTATGGATGCCTACAATCCGGATTTTATTTGCAACCACTCAGATACCCGGGGGCGCTACTCGTTTAAAAACCAGCCCTCGGTGGGGCTGTGGAACCTAAATGCCCTAGCCAGTTGTTTCAGCTCATTACTCAGTGGCGAAGAACTGGTAGATAGTCTAAAACAGTATGAGCCGGAATTTTTTAGCCAGTACCATCAGATGATGGCCCGCAAAATTGGCTTGGAAGACTATCAGCCATCAGACGCAAAGCTGATTGAGCAACTTTTGTCACTGATGGCGAAGGATGGGGCTGATTACAGTATTTTATTTAGAAAACTCTGTGATTTTTGTGCCTCTAATCGCAGCATTCGCGATTATTTTGTGGATCGAGATCAGTTCGATCACTGGGCCGAGCAGTATCTACAGCGATTGTCTAAACAATCAATATCCGACCCGCAGCGTCAACAAAATATGCGCGCTGTAAACCCAAAATATGTGTTGCGAAATTATATGGCACAGGCCGCCATAGAGACGGCTCAAGACGGCGATTACAGCGAGGTTGAGCTACTGCTTAAAGTTTTGCAAAGTCCCTTCGAAGAGCACCCAGAAGCTTCTAAATACGCCGGCCTGCCGCCGGACTGGGCAGCGCAGATTTCTGTCAGCTGTTCATCCTGATGGCTGACCGAAAGCACCGCCACATCGATTGCGATTGGGACAGTCTGCACAGGCTATAAATCAATATCTGGCAACTTGCCACCCATGGTTATAATATATGGCCATTGATAACCCTGCGGGACTTGCGCACATTGTATTTAATTAAGATTGCTTACTCTTCACTGCTTATGCTTCTCTGCCAATCGGCAAATGCGGATATATTTTGGGCATTTCGTGAGTCAGACGGCTCTACCAATTGGCAGTATATCGCCAATTTTTCCGGCAACGCTCTAATAGTGGCGCTGACTGTTACCGCTATTCGGCTTTACCTCAGTCGCCGTCAGGCGCGCAGATACAGCCACGAATTAGAGGAAATTCGCACTCAGCTAGAACTGCGCGTCAAAGAACGCACGGCGACCCTAAATGAGTCAAACCAACTGCTTAAGGAAAGCAATCAGGCACTGGAAATAGAGATTGCAGAACACCGCAAAACCACAAAACAGTTGCAGCGCTCTGAAGCCTATATCAACAGCATTTTGCAATCCATGCCCCTGATGTTAATTGGATTAAATAAACAGAATCAAATCACCCAGTGGAATCACCGGGCTGAGACCATCAGTGGCATCTCCGCCGATATAGCCCAGGGTCGTGATCTCTGGGAAATTTATCCCGCCATAACCATTACCCCACAACAGGTTAAGCAGGCACAAGAGGAGAGTAAAACCCTCAGCATAAAATATAGCCAGCGCGGTCAATACCACTTTGATATCACTATCTATCCCCTGCAAAAAGAGAGCGAAACCGGCGTTGTAATTCTGTTGGACGATGTCACTCAGCGAGCGAAAAATGAGAATATGCTTATTCAGCGGGATAAGATGTCATCTATGGGAGAGATGGCCTCTGTTATGGCCCATGATATCAGCATCCCTTTAACGGCGATTATCAAAGATATCAAAACCGTTAGACAGAGCATTATTGGCGACTCTATAGATACAGAGAGCCTCGGCGAGCTGCTAGAAACCGCCATTATTCGCGGCCAACAGGCCACCTCGGTCATATCAAATTTGCTTAATTTTTCCGCCAGCGGTGGTGGAGAAAAAACTCTGTCCAGCATAGCCTCTATTGTGGATCACAGTGTAGAGTTGGCTACCGACCTGCTGTCTGTCACCGCCGGCCTGAGATTTAGCCATATTAAAGTCAATATTAACTATGCGGATGACCTGCCCGATATACCCTGTTATATCACTGAGATACAGCAGGTGCTATTGAGCCTGTTTCGCCATTCATGCTACGCGCTAGGCAACACCGATGATTTAGATCATACGCCTGAAATTAATATTAAAGTGACTGTTTCCTATGATAATTTGTGGCTACGCATTCAACACAATGGCAGCTGTATAAGTCTCGAGGAGCAGAAAACTATTTTTGAACCCTTCAACCAGGAGGAAGGATCAAACAGTATGCTCGACGCCGGTATGCACTTATCTTTTTCACACTTTATTATCGCCGAACAACATCAGGGGCAAATTGCGGTTACCTCGAATCCAGATGCGGGCACAACCTTTCATATTCAATTGCCTCTGGAATAGACTTATTGGTGCCTACTCTGTCCCGCAGGGCTCCATATACTGAATAATCAGCTGTAGATTCTCTTGCCCTCGAAATTCATTGATATCCAAGCGGTAGACACAGCGCACCAAGCGCTCCGTGGTAGGCCATTTGTCCACCTCTATATTGAAGTAGATCGCGTCTAGATTAAGCGGCTCCGAGGCACTGGGAGCCAACACTACCTTTAGGTGGTTCTCACCCACAATACGCTGTTGTTTTAGAATAAATACTCCCTCAAAACAGGGCTCGGGAAATAACTGCCCCCAGGGACCGGCGTCGCGCAGTAGCTGCGCCTTGTGCATGGTTATCTGATCTGGCTCTAGAGCGCCATCGGTCATGATGCTTGCCAGTAAATCGGTCTCGTCGATAGACTTGGTCACCTGCTGTTGCAGTGCCTGCTCAAACTGCTCCAACGCTGTCTCGGCTATACTTAGACCAGCCGCCATAGCATGGCCCCCAAACTTGCTGATCAGACCGGGATTCTGGGTAGCTACAGCATCCAGTGCGTCGCGAATATGCAACCCTGGAATAGACCTGATAGATCCTTTGAGTACGCCGCTGTTATCGCGGGCAAATACGGCGACCGGGCGATGGTATTTCTCTCTAATTCTGGAGGCCAATAACCCCACCACGCCCTGATGCCAATCCGCTTGATAAAGACAGAGTGCGATAGGTAGAGCCTGTGGATCGCCCAAGGCCAAAGCATCGACAATCTCAAGCGCCTGCACCTGCATATCGCGCTCAATGTGCTTGCGATCCCGATTGAGTTGATCCAGAGCCTGAGCATCCTGCAATGCTCGCTGAGGATCCTCCGTCAACAGGCATTGAATGCCCAGCGACATATCGTCTAAACGTCCAGCGGCATTTAATCTCGGCCCCACAGCAAACCCCAGATCCGAAGCTACCAAGCGGGCTGGGTTTTTACCCGCTATTCGCAGCAGCGCCTGAATACCGGGGCGCGCGCGCCCAGCGCGAATTCTTAGCAGTCCCTGATGCACCAGAGCCCTATTTACCTGATCTAAAGGCACCACATCCGCCACCGTACCAAGAGCTACTAAGTCCAGCCAACTGGCCATATTGGGTTCGGGGATATTTTGCTCGACAAACCAATTCAGCGCGCGCAATCGAGCGCGCAATGCGCTTAACAGATAAAACGCCACCGCGACCCCAGCGAGGTTTTTACAGGGAAAGTGGCAGCCCGGCTGATTGGGATTCACTATAGCTACCGCATCGGGCAATTGGGATCCCGACAGATGATGATCTGTCACCACCACTCTAATGCCTAGTTGGTTGGCATAGTCCACGCCTTCGACACTGGAAATACCATTGTCTACGGTGATAATTAGATCAGGTTGCTTGTGGCGAGCTAATTCGACAATTTCTGGTGTTAAACCATAGCCGTACTCAAAACGATTGGGCACCAAAAAGTCTACATGCTGATAACCCATAGCTCTGAGCGCCAGAATCATCAGCGCTGAACTGGTTGCTCCATCTGCATCGAAATCCCCAACAATTAACAGCCGCTGCTGTAGGTTCAAAGCCTCGATTAATTGTTCGACCGCAGGCTCTATCCCCAGCAATAGATCTGGGCGTGGTAGGCCACTGAGCTGCAGGCATAGATCGTCCTCGGAGGTGAACCCCCTGCTTTGATAGATCCTTTGCAGAAGGGGATCTGTGCTTTCGGAGAAACTAGCTCGACTGAGATCGCAGGGGCGCGTGGCAATATGCATAGGGCAATGGTGTCACTATTTTAAAGAAATCCAGACTGCTTACCTATATACCAACTAATACCACCCAATATGGCAACAACAAACCAAATTACGCCCAACAGCACTAGAACTCGAAAAGGTTTGCGCTCCGTTGCATTGAAACCCTTGTTTAAATAGTTATCTACACGCTGCATATCCTCTGCGGATAACTTAGTCTTTTCACTCATAGGTACTCTGCTCATAGGTGCTCTACTTATAGGTCTCAGGATCAATCTGGGACAGTTAAATGGGTCGCCACCTGTTGGGGAGAAATATCCGACAATCTGGGAATCACCCCCAAGCAGGGTTCAGCGAGTAATTGTTTAAGTGTATCAATATTTTCATCTAAACGTAGCATCTCTGGATCCATAATATTACCGACCCACCCCGCTATCTTCAGACCATCCGACCGAATGGCCTGAGCCGTTAGCAACGCATGATTGATACAACCCAGTCGTATTCCTACGACTAAAATCACCTCAGAAGCCAATTGTTTTGGAATATCTGCCAAGGTTTCACGGTTATTGAGCGGAACTCGCCAGCCGCCGGCGCCTTCGATAACCAACATATCTATGGGCAATAGGGTCAGACCGCGACAGAAACCGCTGAGACGGGATGCGGATAGCCGCTTGCCCTGTTCCCGAGCGGCGATATGTGGCGCCACTGCCGGATTCAGCGCCACCGGATTGACCTGCTGATAACTGAGTTGATGGCTGGCAACTGACTGTAGCTGCAGTGCATCAGCATGCTGCATCCCCGACCCACTGTCTTCACAACCAGCTGCCACTGGCTTGATGGCAGCAGTGCGCAGACCCTGTTGATTACCCGCTTCCAGTAGACCTGTGGCGACTACAGTTTTACCCACATCTGTGTCTGTGCCGGTGATAAAAAAAATCTTTTTGGCCATTTACTTCACCACAGAACCGGAAATAATATCCCAGGTCGCGGGGATTTTTCCCTGACTGGTTCGATATTGTTCGTAACCATTATACAGTCTCTTGAACTGTGACTTGCCCGTAAGCTGCTTAGATTTTCCATTGTTACTATTGTTAGCTCCCACTGTTTTTAAGCTTATCAAGAGGTCTCTGACAGACTGATGGTATTCGACTTTGGTGGCGCTGTATAAATCAATTTGTCTAAAACCGGCTCGATGCAGGGCGCTCTGCCATTGGCACGACTGAAAAAAGCGATTGATATGTACATCTCCGTTTATCTGCGCCCAAGCGTCGCGCAACTCCCAGAGGGTCTCTGGCCCCGGCACCGCAAAATAAAACCGACCGCCGGGCTCTAACACGCGGTAAATTTCCGCCACTGTCTGTTGCAGATCAACACACCACTGCAGGGCAAAATTAGAAAATACCAGCGCTTGAGAGCTATCTTGCACAGCGAGATTTTCGGCATCGCAACAGAGCCAGTCTATAGGTTTATCGGCATGACTAGTCTGAGCATAGGCCAACATACCAGCAGAGAGATCAACCCCAGTAACTCGCGCTCGGGGAAACTGTTGTTTAAGTTGCACAGACTGGAGCCCAGTACCACAACCTAAATCGATTACAGTCTGCGGGGACATATCATCTTTTAATCTGTTGATTAACTGCTGTCCCGACCACTTTTGCACGGTTGCAGCGGCATCGTAATTTTTCGCCGCGCGCCCAAAAGATTGTGCCACTCGATGCTTATCCAGCCGGTAGAGCTGACAATCAATAAGCTCTTGAATCTCGCTTACCACCTGTGACTGGAAACTTAGATGGGGTAAATGAGCGGCTTTGTTGATAACCACTGTGGAATGAGCACTGGGCAGCGCCTCGGCCGCCGCTACGGGCACCAGGCAATCCTGTCCGCCAAAAATCGTCAATGATGGGCAATTAATCTGCGGCAGGTGCTCAGTCCCATCTAGGGTTGCCAACAGTGTTAGCAGTGAACCTACACCCACTGGGTCAATATCCGAGCCTATGTTGCGCAACTGACGAATCAATTGACGTTGCTGCTGATCACCCTGAGACTGCAGGCTGGCAAACCTTTTTAGGCAGGCTTGTGGGTCATGCTGCCAACTGTCGCTAAATGCTTTAAAGTCAGCCTTGGACATAGCCAGTGGATACTGCTTATCAGCCACAAATCTGAGGTTGGTACTGATGGCAACTAAGCCTCGAACCTGCTCCGGATACGCGGCAGCATAGGCGCGACAGAGCATTCCCCCCAGTGATAAACCGACCAGATAGCAGCAGCTGGGAAGCTGGGCATGCAACCAGTCAACCAGAGACTGTTCAGAATATGCCTCTAAGGCAGGCGAGGCTCCAAACCCGGGTAAATCCAAGGTATACACATCCATATGTTCGCTGAGTACATGGGGAAGAGACTGCCAAATCTGGCTATTGGCACCCCAACCATGGACTAAAACAAGCGGATCTCTATAAGGTTTTAAATTGCGACTGGGAAACAGGCGCAGTACATTGCAATCTGCAACTGCGGGTTGTTGTAATAAATTAGAGGTCGCACTCATCGACATCTGTCCAGAGCATCCAACAGGGCATCGACCTGTTCTTCACTATGGTTGGCAGACAGGGTAATACGCAATCGCCCCGTACCCTCAGGCACAGTGGGTGGACGTATTGCCCCCACCATAAAGCCGCTGTCGCGCAATTTACCGCTTATCTCTAGCACCTTCTGGCCAGTCTGATCAGCGTCCATTAAAACTGGCTGAATAGGTGTTTTGGAGTCCATCAACTGCAAGCCAATCTGCAGCGCCCCCGAACGAAATCTTGCAATTAACTGATTGAGCTTATCCCGCCGCCACTGCTCTGACTGCACTAACTTCAAGCTGGCACTGGTGGCCACAGCTATGGCTGGAGGGGGCGCAGTGGTATAGATATAATTCCGAGAAAATTGAATTAAAGTCTCTATCAGGGCCTCGCTACCGGCAACAAAGGCGCCATAGGTTGCAAATGCCTTGCCTAGGGTACCCATTAATATAGGGACCTGATCTATGCTCAAATTAAGCTCCTCGATCAACCCGCCCCCAGAACTACCCAAGACCCCAAACCCATGGGCATCATCTACCATTAACCAACCATTGTGGCGAGCGGCCACAGTGGCTATATCCTCAAGAGGTGCCAGATCACCATCCATACTAAAAACGGCATCAGTTACCACCAATTTACGCGCGCCATCAGCCGCGCTTAACTTGGCATCTAAATTCTCTGTATCTCGATGCTTAAAGCGCTGAAATGCAGCGCGACTCAAAAGACCTCCATCCAATAATGAGGCATGATTGAGATAGTCCTGCAACACTAAGTCATGGCGACCCACTAGGGCGCTGATAACACCCATATTTGCCATATAGCCAGAGGAAAAAAGCAATGCTCTCGGGCGTTTGGTAAACTCGGCCAACTGATTTTCTAGATGCTCGTGGGCCTCGGAATGACCGCTGATTAGATGTGAAGCACCACTGCCTGTACCATACTTGTCGACTCCCTGTTTAAAAGCTTGGGCAATATCACCATGACTGGCCAGCCCTAGATAGTCGTTACTGCAAAAATTGTAGAGCTGCTTTCCGTCTGCATTAACAACCGCGGAACAACCTGAGCTAATATTGACGCGAGAACGATAGAGATATTGCCGATGGCGCTTCTCAAGATTAACCTGAAGCACCCTGTCCATAGCCTTAGCAGTCACCTTGGCAATCAACCCGCTCGGTAAAAGAGGTGGTCATTTTTCTGCTCAGTCATTGCTTGATGCAATTCAGCTTCCTGCTGTTCACTGTGTTTATCAGCAGAATATTCTTCAGGGCTAATACCCAACCGCTTCAGTAGTTGCATATCGTTATTGGCCTGAGGATTGGGCGTGGTCAATAATTTATCGCAGTAGAAAATAGAGTTGGCCCCCGCCATAAAGGCCATCGCCTGCATCTGTTCATTCATTTCCTCGCGACCAGCAGATAGACGCACATAGGACTGAGGCATCATTATCCGCGCCACAGCAATGGTGCGAATAAATTCGAAAGGATCTAGATCCTGCTCATTTTCCATGGGGGTCCCAGCAACTTTGACCAGCATATTGATAGGCACTGATTCCGGGTGTTTGGGTAAATTGGCCAACTCCATTAACAGCCCCGCACGATCTTTCTGTTGCTCACCCATGCCGACAATCCCACCGGCGCAGACTTTCATCCCCGATTCGCGCACATGGGCCAGAGTATCCAAGCGATCCTGATAGGTTCTGGTAGTAATAATATCTGCATAGAATTCTTTGGAGGTATCCAAATTGTGGTTATAGTAATCTAAACCGGCCTCAGAGAGCCGCCCCGCCTGATCCTCCGTCAGCATACCCAGCGTCATACAGGTTTCTAACCCCAGCGCCTTGACCTCCTGAATCATGGATTCTATGGCGGGAATATCTCTGTCGTGAGGGGATCGCCATGCTGCACCCATACAAAAGCGGCTGGAACCACTGGCCTTGGCAACTTTTGCCGCTTCGATCACTTTTTCAATTTGCAATAGTTTTTCTTTTTCTAGCCCGGTGTCATATCGCGCGCTTTGCGGGCAGTATTTACAGTCCTCGGGACAGGCACCAGTTTTAATAGATAGCAACGTGCTTAATTGAATCTTGTTCGGATTGAAATAACTTCGGTGAACGGTTTGCGCCTTGTAGAGCAAATCATTAAAAGGTATGCCAAGCAGCGCTGTTACCTCTTCACGAGTCCAGTTATTTCTTAGTGTTTGCTGCTCGCTAGCGGCCATTTTTACAATCCTCATGGATGGCGAAATAAAGTTCGCTAATAATAGACCCAACATCTTAGCTGTCAACCAAAATAATATTTTATGGTTAACTAATTATTCTCTATTGTCTCTTGAGAATAACCTTCGACTCCAAGAACCACTGCACATTGGGGTTTCTAGACAATCAATATGTGGGTACATACAATATTTGGGTACATAGTCTGTTATTCACAAGTAAATACTTTACTGCGACAAAATTGACTTGCTGAGAATATGGTCTAGTCTTGATTCCAAGGAGCGTCGGAACTCTCGCGAGAATTCACACCCACCGTCACGGCGGGGAGTCCTCCTTAATACAATACCTATTCGTGGGGAATAAGGAGGGCAGTGTCTTGTGGCTGTTTCGATTACTCCCCACCACCATTTACAGCGGCGGAATCGAAGAATTACAAGGATGTAAAGTGAAGGAATTACTTAGAAGAATTTGGGGGGCAGTATTGTCGATAGAATCGGTTCTGGCCGTTATCTCTTTGACTGTCGTCATCAGCTTGCTATATCTTACAACCACCTACTCCCCATAGATATATAGATATCAAGCAGCAGACAATTCGTGGCTATTTAGGCGATCTACCCACTGCGAGACCATTGCACAGGTAGTCAATTAAGGGGTTAACTCACAACCACCATATTGTCGCGGTGAATTAGCTCGTCATCTTCTCGATAACCGAGAATGCCGGCGATGTCCTCTGTGCTCTTGCCTTTGATCAATTGAGCCTCATCAGAGTTGTAATTCACTAGACCCCTAGCAACTTCTTTGCCTTTAGAATCCAAGCAGTTCACCAGTTCACCACGCGTAAATGATCCATTGACAGCGGTGACACCCACCGCCAATAAACTGCGACCTTGCTCGGCGATCACTCTGCTCGCACCTTCATCAAGCACTAGACTGCCTTTTACCTGCAACTGACCCACTAACCACTGTTTACGCGCGGCCAGTGGCGCCTGATCCGCCGACAACAGAGTTCCAATCTTATCTCCAGCAGCAATACGCAGCAAAATATTTTTATTGCGACCACCGGCAATCACTGTATTGCAGCCAGAGCGCGCCGCCAGCCTAGCCGCCTCTAGCTTTGTCTGCATGCCTCCGCGCCCCAGAGCACTGTTACTGGTACCAGCTAAGGCATCCAGTGAAGAATCGGAGGCCAATGCCTCAGAAATTAAGTTGGCATTTTTACTGATATCAGGATTAGCGTCGTACATACCATCTTTATCGGTCAAAATTATCAGCGCGTCAGCATCCACAAGATTGGCCACCAGTGCTGCCAATCGATCATTGTCGCCAAATCTAATTTCGTCAGTCGCCACCGTGTCGTTCTCATTGACTATGGGTACCACATTGAGACCCATTAAGGTTTGCATCACGCCACGGGCATTCAGATAGCGCTCACGATTTGCCATATCATCATGGTCGAGCAAGATCTGTGCAGTTTGCCTATCGAATCTGCGAAAACTGCTCTCATAGGTCTGAATCAAGCCCATTTGGCCCACAGCAGCTGCGGATTGCAGAATATGGATAGTCTGTGGTCGAGAGTCCAAGCCAAGCCTCACCAAACCCTCAGCAACAGCACCAGATGAGACCACAACAATCTGCTTGCCCTGGTCTAGCAATGCCGCAATTTGATCGACCCATTTGTCAATGGCCTCACGATCAATGCCGGCGCCATCATTAGTCAGCAGCGCACTGCCCACTTTGATAACCAAGCGTTTTGCATCACTAACAGATTGTCTACTCATCATAAATTACTCTACATACACCACGTCGACATCATAATCGTCGTCGTCAAAATCATCGTTATCATCGTCTTGCTTCTGTCGACGGGCCTGTCGCCTCGCCTGAGCCAGCACCTCAATACGCTGCCGTGCCTCAGCTTGCATCTGCAGCCGCCGAGCATTCTCTGCGACTGCCAACTCGCTATCTGCGCGCTCTCGATCTCGCAGCGCATCTATATGATCCATAATCGCGGCACAGAGCGCCTTAGTTCCCACCGAGGCCAGCCCAGAAATTTTAAACACTGGCCCCTGCCAATGCAGCTGATCAATCACTGCCTGACAGCGTTCTTCCACCTCATCCTCCGGCAGTAAATCCAGTTTATTTAACACCAGCCATCGATCACCCGCCGCCATGGTTGGACTAAATCTCAGCAGTTCATTTTCAATAACCTGAGCATTATCCCCCGCCGAGTTGCCCTCATAGGGAAACATATCCACCAAATGCAATAACAGTCTTGTGCGGGTCAAATGTTTTAGAAATCTTATACCCAGCCCAGCACCTTCCGACGCCCCCTCAATAAGACCCGGGATATCCGCCACCACAAAACTCTTGTCGGCACTTAACCCCACTACGCCCAGATTGGGAACCAGAGTAGTAAAGGGATAGTCGGCAACCTTGGGGCGCGCCGCGGAAACAGATCTTATAAAGGTCGATTTACCAGCGTTTGGCAAGCCCAACAATCCAACATCCGCAAGTACCTTAAGCTCCAATTTAAGTTCACGAATCTCTCCCTCTTGGCCAGGGGAAGTCTGTCGTGGGGCCCGATTGGTACTCGACTTATATCTGGTATTACCCAAACCGTGGTAGCCACCCTGAGATACTTTTAATTTTTGACCCAGCTCAGTCAAATCTCCCAACAGATCACCACTCTCCTCATCAATAACGGTGGTGCCTATGGGTACTTTAAGAATCAGATCATCGCCACCGCGGCCAGTGCATTCACTACTACTGCCCTGCCGGCCATTTTCAGCTTTGAAGTTTCGGGTATATCTAAAATCAATCAGCGTATTTAAACCGTCCACCGCCTCTAGATAGACACTGCCACCATCGCCACCATCACCGCCATCGGGACCCCCTTTGGGAATATATTTTTCACGGCGAAAACTCAGACAACCGTTGCCGCCCTTCCCCGCCTGAACTTTAATTGCTGCTTCATCTACAAATTTCATAACGCTAGTTTACAGTTACCCTATGCTGTCTGTCATTTCGAGCAAAAATAGCCGCCCATAAAAAAAGCCCCGCAGGGGGGCTTTTTGCATCAGAGGTGTAACTTAAGCGGTCACCACCTGAGCATATTTGCGGTTTCTCGGGCCTCTTTGAACAAACTCAACTACCCCATCAGCAGTGGCGAATAGAGTATGGTCCTTGCCGATTCCAACATTCTCACCGGCATGAAGTTTGGTTCCTCGCTGGCGAACAATAATGCCGCCGGCGTTGATTGTTTGGCCGCCATATACTTTTACACCCAGTCTCTTACTTTCTGAGTCGCGACCGTTTCTAGTACTACCACCAGCTTTTTTGTGAGCCATTTCTATCTCCTCTCGGAATTAACCAACATTAATGCCGGTAATCTTAACTTCTGTATACCACTGTCTGTGGCCCTGTTGCGTGCGCGAATACTTACGGCGACGGAACTTGATGATTTTCACCTTATCGCCACGACCATGGGCCATGACTTCCGCAGTAACCTTTCCACCTTTTACAATCGGCGCGCCAATCTTAACCTTGGCACCTTCACCAACCATCAACACCTCATCAAAATCTATGCTGTCACCAGTGGCTACATCCAATTTTTCGAGACGCAGAGTTTCACCCTCTACAACCCGATGCTGTTTTCCACCACTTTTGATCACTGCGTACATGTTTCGCTCCACTATCACTAGGCCTCAGTGCTAGAGACCTATTCTACTTATGATTCAGCAGGCTTGACAGCCCGCTTTAAAGGGCGGCAATTCTAATGGAACACCGTGCGCTTAGCAAGTGTTTGTAACAGTAATTACTCTGTTCTTTGGCTGCACTTTAAGCTACTTTTGAAATAAGGCCGCTTGAACCTATTTTAAAGCCACAGAAGTCAATCTAAAATGCCTCTTCAACCCGCATATTTTCCGTTGAGCACTTCGATAAATAATCCACCCTTAGGGAGATTCAAGCCACACCAATGATGCATTTCGGCCAGTAACCTGATCGCGGCGGTAGGAATAAAACTGCTCGGGCTGAGAGTAACTACAGAAACTTCCCCCATAAATATGGCTGACGCCACAACTCAGCAATTCGGCTTTGGCCAGTGCATAGAGGTCCGCTAAATAGCGACCCTTAACTGTGGCCACAAATGCCCGCTCAATAGACTGCTGATGCTGGGTATTCCGAGCACTGGACAAAAAGGCCTCCAGCACTTCTGCCCCCACCTCAAAGACCCGCGGGCCAATCGCCGGCCCCAAATAGGCGAGAACCGTTTCATCAGACCCAAAATGGGCCAAGGTATTGCCCAGAATGCCACCGCAGAGACCTCGCCAACCGGCATGTGCCGCCGCCACCTGCGTCCCATCCCGATTGCACAACAACACCGGTAGACAATCGGCGCTGAGCACCACACAGGCCTGCCCGACTCGATCGCTATAGCAGCTATCAGCAGCGGCCAATCCGTCAATTTCAGGAGCGTAGACAACCTCGGCGCCGTGAACCTGATTTAACCAGATGGGCTGCGCAGATAATCCCAAAGATTCAATAAGAGACTGCCGGTTTGCATAAACTGCCTGTGAATTATCACCCACATGGTCGGCAAGGTTAAATCCATTGAATGGCACCTGACTCTGCCCTTTTGAACGCAGGGTAATTGCGGCTCGAACAGTCGCAGGTGCTGGCCAGTCGGGCACTATATAAGCAGGGCCATTACTGGGCATTTTGTAGCGCTACTAACAGCGACTCAATATCGGCAGGAAGTGCTGAACTCCAGCTAATCGGCTCGCCTGTGGCTGGATGAAAAAGCCCCAACTCCGCAGCATGCAGTGCTTGACGACCGAAGTTGCGCACATAATCGACCAGTTCTGATGAGGCTCCTTTATGTATTCTAAAACGCCCAGCGTACAGATTATCTCCCACCAGAGGATACCCAAGATAAGCCATATGAACCCGAATTTGATGGGTGCGGCCGGTTTCCAATCTCAGTTGCACATGGCTGTGGCCCTGATAGCGCTCCAGTACTGAATACTGCGTTCGCGCCTCCTTGCCATCGGCTACCACTGCCATTTTAATGCGCTGTCGAGGATGACGACCTATGGGCTGATCAATCTTGCCGCTGCCCGTCAGCAAGCCACTCACAACCGCCTGATAAACCCGTTTAACCGAGCGCGCCTGCAGTTGACTAACCAGATTAGTATGCGCCTCTAAAGTTTTCGCCACTACCATCAGCCCAGTAGTGTCTTTATCTAGACGGTGCACAATCCCTGCGCGGGGCACCGAGATCAACTGCGGGCAGTGAAAAAGTAGCGCATTGAGTACAGTGCCACTATGATTGCCCGCTGCCGGATGCACAACAAAATTGGCAGTCTTGTTAATCACTATAAGGTGGTCGTCCTCGTAAACAATATTGAGGGGAATATCTTCCGCTACCCATTCACCCTCAGCTGTGATTGATGCAGAGATACAGAGTGCCTCTCCCCCCAGCAACTTCTGCTTGGGGACGCACTGTTCACCGTCAACCCTGAGTAGTCCGGACCTTATCCACTGCTGTAATCTGGATCTTGAAAATTCTGAGAATAACTCAGATGCAACCTGATCCAAACGTCGACCACAGTGCTCACTAGAGGCTACAGCAGACCTTTCAATCTGTGTTGCAATCTTCTCGTAAACTTCCCCATCGGTATTATTTTTCTGCTCCATCACAAATAATTTTTCCAGTTGGCTTGCGCAAGCGCATTGAAGTTCAAACCCTTCTATTGAACTTTCTCTCTCCCGCGGCACTCTTACTCTTAAGACTCATTTACTCTTAAGACTCATTGGTTTGTACTCTGCTCTGTGTTTAAATACTGAGCTTTTACAAATAACCACCAGACTCCTCCAGCAGGGAATATTACATGAAAAACTTTGCGCGTATTCTTTTGATTTTAACGCTGACTGCAATTGCCAGCTGCTCATGGTTGAGCTCCGAGGATAACGATGGGTCGGAAGATAATAGTGGCGCATACACAGAGCGAGATTTTTACGAAAAAATTCAACGCAGTCTCAACTCACAGAACTGGTCGGTGGCAATTAGTAATCTTCAGCTTTTAGAATCTCAATTTCCCTTTGGAAAATACGCCGAACAGGCTCAACTGGAATTGATCTACGCCCAGTATAAATCTGCAGATTACGAATCCAGTATCGCTTCGGCAGAGCGGTTTATCCGCCTGCATCCCCAACACCCCAATGTAGACTATGCATTCTACGTAAAGGGACTCTGTGAAATTGCAAAAATCTCTGGTTTCTTTACAGGCTTTATTCCCACAGACAACAGTAAAAGAGATATAGGTTCTGCCAGAGATGCCTTCGCGACACTTACCGAATTACTGTCGAGGTTTCCAAACAGCCCCTACTCGCCGGACGCTCGCAAACGTCTGCTCAATCTTCGCAATCTTTTAGCGCGCTCAGAAATTAATGTTGCCAATTATTACTTCTCACGGGGCGCTTTGGTGGCCGCCGCCAACCGGGGACAGTATGTGGTGGAAAACTTTCAGCAATCCCCCGCTGTTGCCGATGGTCTAGCTGTGATGGCCCAAGCCTATCATATGCTGGGAAAGCAGCAGCTAGCGGACAATGCTGTCAAAGTATTGGCTGCCAACTATCCAGGCTATCCGTCGCTAGATGAAAGTGGCAATTTTGACTATGACAGCAGGATGCTCAATCCGAGCAATTCATTTTTGAGCAAATTAACCCTGGGCTTGATAGCACAGGTCGCGCCCCCAGCTTTTGACACTCGAATGATCTACAATAAGGCTGCACAGCAAGACGAAAAGGCAAATTAAATTTAGGTGCGTTGAACAAATGAGCAAACAGGCTATTATTAAAGAGATGCGGGTTATCCCCAACATTGACCCAGAAGCCGAAATTCAACGGCGCGTCGCATTTATTCAACAGCAACTTATAAAATCCGGATGTAAAAATTTAGTACTGGGCATCAGTGGCGGTGTCGACTCATTCACCTGCGGAAACTTGGCTCAGCGTGCAGTAGAAAACCTCAGGCAACAGCAGCAATGCGACGCATTTAACTTCTTCGCGGTGCGCCTGCCCTACGGGACACAAAAAGATGAGCAAGATGCTCAAATAGCGCTGGACGCAATTGAGCCCGACCATATATTGACCGTCAATGTTCAGGGGGCAACTGACGCTATCAGCCAAGCTGTCTGCGCATCCCTAGAGCAGATCGGTGAGCACTCCAGTGCAGAGGCTATTGATTTTGCGAAGGGAAATGTCAAGGCGAGAACCCGTATGACAGGTCAATATCAAATCGCCGGCATGGTAAACGGGTTAGTATTGGGCACCGATCACTCAGCGGAAAATATCACCGGCTTTTACACCAAATTTGGTGACGGCGCCTGCGATTTGGCACCACTTTTCGGATTGAACAAACGTCAGGTACGACTGCTCGCCGCAACTCTGGGTGCGCCAAATTCTATCGTCGCAAAGACCCCAACCGCCGATCTTGAATGTCTCAGCCCTCAAAAGGAAGATGAAGCGGTTCTCGGCCTGACCTATGATGTTATTGACGACTTCCTAGAGGGAAAACCTGTACCTGAGGCAAGCGCGCAAAGGCTGATAGATATTTACCAAAAAACCCAGCATAAACGGTTACCCATCGCGACCCTCTACGATTAATAAGTTACCTCTACTCGCCCCAATCGTCACAGCCATCGGGGTCGAGGCGGTCCTCCAAGTACCCTTCGCCCTTTTTATCCTCTTCTGTCGATTACGCTAGATTAATAGCAAATCCTCTATTTTACTTGCATTGCAGTATTCATAAGGCTTTCAGCGTTTTTTTTACTCTTCGTGATATCAAATCTTTAAAAAGGCACAAAAAAATGGAACTTAATCCAAAAATGCTGTCTAAATCCTAGCAAACAATAATTGCATATTCTCCCCCTAAGAGAATAGTAAGAAATGTAAACTCTCCTAAGTAGTAGAATAAGCCTCGGTCTGATTGTCAGATCGGGGCTTTTATTATCCTTAGATTAAAGACATAAAGAGCACCCATGAGGCTTGCTCTGTTTAATCTAGCTCACTAGAGAAACCTGCATCCTTGTGGAGGATGTCATCGATAAAAGAAGGGCTGGAAAGCCGTGAATTGAGAGGGAATTTGATCATCTCGAAAGCGGTGGGAACAGGCAGACTCGAACTGCGGACCCCTTGCATGTCAAGGAGATGACCTTCTATGTAGCAACCTAAAACGCTGGCCTTGAGAAGAGCATCATATTTTTTACCCGACTTTTACCCGAAAGCTATTTAGCACCCTGTTTATTGACCTTTCAAAATTATTCGACATATCAAAATATGGCACCCTGTGTTTGGCACACTCAGCTTTTATCATTGCACTGTAGTCAATCATATTTTTGATATGGCTCTCGATATAATCATTTGGCTCATCTATAAGCCAATCTCCAACACCGGAGCTATGGTCTTTAACTTCTTTAACCTTTTCCTCCAGGTTTGCATCCGCATAGCCCATAAAGGCGACTTGAACTCTATCTGGATTATCATCTAATAGTTCGCGGAGAAGATGAGGTAGAAACGCTTCCCCCTCCAGGACGTAATCAATCTCTCCCCAAATCATGTTATCGCACATTGCATTGAAGAACGGCCACATTTTTTCGGCAATTTCGTTCGGCCAAAGCCTATCATGGATACCATATTCTGGTATTCCGTTGGTAAATCCCATCATAATGGCATCAACGGACATATAAGGAATGCCGGTTTTTTTTAAAAATTCTCTGGCAACCATAGTCTTTCCAGATCTTGAGGTGCCGCTCAAAATATAAAGCAAATCGTTTTCCTTATTTTGTTAAGCTCTCATATAGGGAATTTTGGCTTATAGCAAATTTAATAGATAGGCATTTTATTTTTTACCCGACTTTTACCCGACTTTTACCCGACTTTTACCCGAAAATTTTGCTGTTTTTCAGAACGATTTATTTTAGAACTGTAAGCGTGGCACGGGTTTCAGGAGAGTTTGATTTCTTGAGCATGGCTATGTCAAGGCGATTCCCTTCCCTGCAATCCCCGCCATTGCCAGCCTTAAAAGTAGCAGATCATTTTTTACCCGAAATTTACACGAAAGGCATATAAAACAAGAAGACTTAAACCTCTTCTAAGAAGACTTGAAAAATCTTAAATAAAGACGCTTTTTTCTTGAAAGAGGTTGGAAATGGTGCTCACTGTTGGGCTTGAACCAACGACATCCGCCATGTCATGGCGTCGCCTAACTAATAAGTAATTGAAAAATAACGAGATTCTGGAGCCTGAATTTGAATTCCCCGAATTTTCCCCGACAGCCTTTTCTGAATTGAAGACAAATCGGGCTTCTCTAACCCTTCTTTTTTCCTTGAGAGAGAGTGGTGGGAACAGTTGGGCTCGAACCAACGACTTTCGCCATGTCATGACGACACTCTACCAGCTGAGTTATGCTCCCATTGCTCTCTGAGGTAGCGCATTTTACATTAAAAGCCCCAGAGAACAACCAGAAATCAGCCTTTTATATCAACCGAAGTTCTAACTGTCTTGTATGCCTTCAGCTATCATTTGCTAGCGCAAGTCGATGTAAGTGAAATACTCTCATGGAGGTTATTTTCATAACTTTCCAAAGAAACTTTTAGTTTATTCCTGAGAGGATCATAGGTGTTAATTCCCCACAACTCCTTTCGGAAACTTACTAATTTAGCATTAAA
>JANXGQ010000031.1 GCA_024959305.1 Porticoccaceae bacterium
CTGGTCTATGGCGCTTTGAGAGAGCAGATTGCATCGGGAGCCATACATGCTGTTAATATGAAAACATACACTCAGCAAGAGTGGCAGAAACTCTCTTAAATGGATGTTAAAAATGACTTCTAGTGTCGCCAATCTGATGATTTATCAGTTGCGACAGCTTACTGCTTATACGGGATAACCGATGGATAAACTGATTATTCAGGGAGGGGCAGAACTGCGTGGCGAAATATGGATTTCAGGATCTAAAAACGCGGCACTGCCTATTCTTTTTGCCGCGCTTCTAACAGAGCGGCGGGTCAAAATAGCCAATCTGCCACATTTGCATGATGTGACTACCACCATCGAGTTGCTCGGGGCGCTCGGGGTGACTGTCAGCATCGACGAAAAAATGCACCTCGCGGTGGAAACTCAAACTCTAACGGCTGTAACGGCACCCTATGAGTTGGTAAAAACCATGCGCGCCTCTATCTTAGTGCTGGGCCCTTTGCTGGCTAGGTACGGAGAGGCCAATGTGTCTTTCCCTGGAGGCTGCGCGATCGGCAGTCGTCCTGTGGATCTCCATCTAAAGGGTCTGCAAGCAATGGGTGCCGAGATTGAAGTGGATCAGGGCTACATCAAAGCGCGCAGCGCTGGGCGCTTAAAAGGCGCCCATATTTTAATGGATACAGTGTCCGTTGGTGCTACCGAGAACCTGATGATGGCGGCTGCATTGGCGGAGGGAACCACAGTCATTGAGAATGCTGCCCGCGAGCCTGAAATAGTTGATCTGGCGAATTGTATGAATACTTGGGGTGCTAAAGTTTGTGGTGCGGGCTCCAATACGCTGACTATTCAGGGTGTTGAGAAGATGCTAGGTGGCGACTACAAGGTTATGCCGGATCGTATAGAAACAGGCACCTATCTGGCGGCGGCGGCGGCCACAGGAGGCAGGGTTAAGGTTACCAAGACCGATCCCTCTGCCCTTGAGGCGGTGCTGTTAAAGTTAAAAGAGGCCGGGGCTGTTATCACCCAGGGGGATGATTGGATAGAGCTGGATATGCAGGGCAGGCGCCCAACAGCGGTCAACTTAAAAACCGCTCCCTATCCGGGGTTTCCCACAGATATGCAGGCTCAGCTAACCGCGGTGAACGCGGTGAGTCAGGGCTGCGGTAGGGTAACCGAAACGATTTTTGAGAATCGTCTAATGCAGGTTCAGGAACTCAATCGTATGGGTGCTAATATAGCCGTTGAGGGAAATACCGCGGTGGTGACTGGTGTTGACGAGCTCAAGGGAGCGCCGGTGATGGCCTCCGACTTGCGTGCCTCCGCAGCGCTGGTTATTGCGGGGTTGGTCGCTTCTGGAGAGACTGTGGTAGATCGTATCTATCATATTGATCGCGGCTATGAATGTATTGAAGAGAAATTACAGCAACTGGGTGCTAAAATCAGGCGAGTTCCCAATTAGCCACTGAGAGATGTTTTTTTATGACACAGATTACCATGGCGTTGACCAAAGGGCGCATTCTTAAAGAGACCTTGCCGTTGCTGAAGCAGGTTAATATCGAGCCCCTTGAGGATATATTTACAAGTCGAAAACTGGTGTTTTCAACCACTCGCGATGACCTAAGATTGCTTGTTTTGCGCGGCTCTGATGTTCCCACCTACGTACAATTTGGCGCTGCCGACATAGGTATAGCCGGAAAGGATGGGCTGCTTGAGCATCAGGGTGACGGCTACTATGAACCTGTGGATTTGGGTATTGCCCGATGTAAGCTAATGACAGCAGTGCCGAAAGGAGCAGAGCCGTATAGAGGACGCGTGCGCGTTGCCACTAAATATATCAATGTGGCCAGGAAATATTATGCCCAGCAGGGTCGCCAAGTTGACCTAATTAAGCTCTATGGGGCTATGGAGTTAGCGCCTGTACTGGATCTAGCCCACGAAATAGTAGATATAGTGGATACGGGAAATACCTTAAAAGCTAACGGACTAGAACCTCGAGAACACATAGCTGATATCAGCTCGCGGGTTATAGTTAACAAGGCGGCGATGAAAACCAAGTACCCAGTTATCAAAGATATTTTAGATGCCTTGGCAGAGGTGGTGAGTGCAAGCTAATGAGTAGACCACTGATCAATCGACTTTCGACATCTGATGGTGATTTCCTGCCGACGCTGGATAAGCTGACGGCTTGGAACGCTGTTTCGGACAGCGATATCGAAGCCAAGGTAGCGGAAATTATTCAGCAGGTCCGGTGTCGCGGTGATCAGGCGCTATTGGAGTACAGCAATCAGTTTGATCGTCGCTCCTGTCAGCGCATGGACCAGCTGTGTTTAGGCAGAGAGCAGCTTGCGGCAGCATTAGAAAGTATCGATTCACAGACGCGCTCGGCGCTGGAATCTGCGGCACAAAGAATTAACGACTATCACCAGCATCAGCTGCAACAGTCTTGGCAGTATCAGGAGGCTAATGGAACCCAGCTGGGACAGCAGATAACAGCGCTTGAGCGAGTGGGTCTGTATGTGCCCGGTGGCAAAGCCAGTTATCCCTCATCGGTATTGATGAATTGTATTCCCGCGCGTATAGCCCAAGTGGACGAGATTATTATGACCGTTCCGGCACCTGATGATAAGCTGAGCCCAATAGTATTAGCGGCAGCGGCGATTGCCGGGGTCGACAAAGTATTCACCCTAGGCGGCGCCCAAGCCATTGCGGCCATGGCCTACGGCACTGAAAGCATTCCCAAAGTGGACAAGATTGTGGGCCCTGGCAATAGTTTTGTGGCCACTGCCAAGCGTATGGTCTTTGGTTCTGTGGGTTTGGATATGGTGGCGGGTCCCAGTGAAATTCTGATTATCTGCGATGGAAAAACAGATCCGGATTGGATTGCCATGGATCTTTTTTCTCAGGCAGAGCACGATGAAAATGCCCAATCCATACTGATAAGCTGGGACAGGGCTCACCTCGATGCTGTTTATCAGAGTATTGCCAAATTACTGCCCGAGATGGAGCGCCAAGATATTATCGCCCAGTCACTGGCCAATCGTGGAGCCCTGATAGAAGTAGCTGATAAAGATGAAGCCATTATGCTCAGCAACCGTATTGCTCCCGAGCACTTAGAATTATCGGTTGAGGATCCGCAATCTTGGTTGCCGGAGATACGCCATGCCGGTGCAATATTTTTAGGGCGTTTTACCGCAGAGGCACTGGGAGACTACTGTGCTGGCCCCAACCATGTGCTTCCCACTTCGGCAACGGCTAGATTTTCCTCGCCTCTGGGTGTGTACGATTTCCAGAAGCGCAGCTCGGTGATCTACTGTTCGGAGTCGGGCGCATCGGAATTAGGCGAGGTGGCCTCGATTCTCGGAAGAGGAGAATCCCTTACCGCCCACGCGCGATCGGCAGAGTACCGGATAAAAAGAGTACCGGATAAAAAGAGTACCGGATAAAAAAATAACCCATTCAGAGCCATTATATATGAGCAGCTACTGGAGTGATTTTGTTAAAGACCTCGAACCCTATAGCCCTGGGGAGCAGCCGGACATTGGCAATATCACCAAGTTAAATACCAATGAGAATCCCTATGGGCCATCGCCGGCACTGCTGGAAGCCGTGCGCAATCAGTTAAATGATGATCTAAGGCTCTACCCGCCGCCCGCCGCACTGAGGCTCAAGCAGGTGATCGCGGATTATTATCAATTATCAACAGAACAGGTTTTTGTTGGCAATGGTTCCGATGAAGTATTAGCTCATGTATTTAACGGGTTGCTAAATCACCGCGAAAAAGGACCGCTACTGTTTCCGGATATCAGCTACAGCTTCTATCCAGTTTACTGTCAACTCTATGATATAAGCTTTGAAAAAATTCCCCTGTCAGAGGATTTTTGCATAGGTCTTGAAGACTATAAGCGACCCAATGGCGGTATTATTTTTCCAAACCCCAATGCGCCCACCGGTATGTTGTTGGGACTCGAAGCAATCGAGAATTTTCTACAGTGCAGTCAACAGTCAGTGGTAGTCATCGATGAAGCCTATATTGATTTTGGTGGACAGACAGCGGCTTCACTGATCGATCAATACAGCAATCTTTTAGTGGTGCAAAGCATGTCGAAATCTCGCTCCCTCGCCGGAATGAGGATAGGCTATGCCATGGGTTCAGCTGAATTGATTGCGGGTCTCGAGCGGATTAAAAATAGTTTTAATTCCTATCCCTTGGGGCATCTGCAAATAGCGGCGGCTATCGCGTCTTTTGAAGATGAAGATTATTTTCAAAAAACTCGACAACTGGTTATATCAGAACGACAGCGGTTAACGGCACAGCTTGAACGTTTAGGTTTCGAGGTTCTTCCCTCGCAGGCCAACTTTGTATTCACTCGTCATCCGCATCAGAGTGCAGAAGAGCTAGCGAGTAGATTGCGTGAACTGGGCATAGTGGTGAGGCATTTTAAACAGCCGCGGATTCAAGACTTTTTGCGCATAACGGTTGGCGACGAGTCTCAGAACAGCCTGCTTATCGACGCCTTAAAAAGCATCGTCAGTGATTAGTTGATTGATCTGGGGTGCGCCATGAGCCAGCAAATCCGTGTATTTGCGTTAGGGAATGGCGCAGCGACGACTTTTTCAGGGCGGACTAATGAGCAGTTGGGCGCTCTCCGGCGAGCGCTGTTACATCAAGGCGCTTATTATTTCGTTGAATTTGTAGACTGATCGGTTCCCCGGGGATTATCTCTGCGATTTGGCTAATGCTTCTCTGAGCATTGGTTACTGGTATGCCATTGATTGAGATAACGATGTCTCCAGGTCGTATACCAGCGGTATGTGCGGGCCCAGCTTTGGCAATCCCAGTAATCAGCAGGCCGCTGGAGAGATTAATTTTTAAACGCTCGGCCAAATTTGGCGTTAACTGGTGAGCATCAAAACCAAGCCAGCCGCGAATAACGCGCCCGTGCTCAATAATATGGGTTAAAACTTTTTGTACTTCATCTGCAGGCACGGCGAAGGCAATTCCCTCGGAATTATCCTGATTGATTTTTGCCGCATTTATACCCAGCAAATTGCCGTAGGCATCAACTAGGGCGCCACCGGAGTTTCCGGGATTGATATTGGCATCGGTTTGAATATAGTTCTCAAAGGTATTGAGATTAAGTCCATTGCGCCGAGTTGCGCTAACAATACCCTGAGTCACTGTTTGGCCCATGCCGAAAGGATTGCCAATAGCCAGTACCACATCGCCAATTTCAGCTTGATTGGGGTCTCCCACGGGTATATCTTGCAAATTATCCGAGGCAATTTTTAACACCGCCAAATCTGTGTCCGGATCGCTACCAACCACTGATGCAGGCACCTCTCGACCATCGTAGAGCAACACCAGAATTTCATCTACATTATCCACCACATGATAGTTAGTCACGATAAATCCGGCTTTATCCATAATAACCCCAGAACCCAATGAGCTTTGGGCACGCTCCTGCTGCTGGTTATAAAGGCGTCTAAAAAATGGGTGCGTGAGTAGCGGGTGATTGTTCTGACGAGGCATTGTGCGCGTGTAAATATTGACCACAGAGGGTGCTGCTTTTCTGACCGCCTGAGCATAGGAGACAGGTCCGGACCAATCGCTCGACAATGTTTTATACTGCAAGTCGTTGGGTTGATCTGATAAATCGGCAGCGTCCCGAAATTCAGGGAACAGCAGCAACAGAACAGTGGCAACAGCCAATCCAGTGAGTACCGGCAGGCCAATAAAGTCGATTACTTTGCTGAAAGTTCGATTATTTAACACTGCATCCTTCCTAGGAGCTGCCAATTACAGTAAAGGTAACAGTAAACCTTTTTTATCTGTTAATTGCTATCTCAATAGATTAGATAATTTTGGATTGGGTTTATCCGCTTTGCGATACAGCAATAGCATATGCCCTATTGACTGAATAAGTTGTGACTCGCAGCGCTGGCATATTTTCTCGATGGTGACTTTTTTGGCGGTTCTATCGCCGACAGCCAGTTTAATCTTGATCAGTTCATGGTCGCGCAGTGCGCGATCTATCTCAGCTACAACGTTTTCATTAAGGCCTTTACCAGCCACAGTGACCACCGGCTTTAATTTGTGGCCCAAGCTGCGTAAATATTTTTTATCCGCGGAGGAAGTTGTCATAATACAATGCTCATTCAATAAGACCTTCATTCTAGCGAAAAGCAGACTATGGCGAAATCAAAAAATCGCACCTGGATCAAACGGCATGTTAAAGATCCCTATGTGATGCAATCTCAACGCGATGGCTATAGATCCAGAGCCAGCTACAAACTGCTGGAAATTATTGAAAAAGAGCGCCTTATCCGCCCCGGGATGACTGTGGTTGATCTGGGGTCCGCGCCCGGCGGCTGGTCCCAGGTGGCCTCGAAGTTGGTGGGGCACAACGGCGCCGTTGTGGCTGTGGATATACTGCCTATGGATGCGGTGGCTGGAGTGAGTTTTATTCAGGGAGACTTTACTGAGGAGTCCGTATTACAGCAGCTGTTAAATGAGATTGGAAATAAGCCGGTAGACCTTGTAATTTCCGATATGGCCCCCAACTTAACAGGAATGAAGGCAGTAGATCAGCCCGCGGTAGTTTATCTGGCAGAGTTGGCCGTGGATTTAGCGCAGCAAGTACTGAAGAAAAACGGTATTTTTATAGCTAAATTGTTTCAAGGTGAGGGGTTTGACGAATTTGTGCGCAACACAAGAACAGTGTTTAATACTATTAGCTTAAAGAAACCGGATGCATCAAGGGCGAAATCTCGCGAAGTGTATTTGCTAGCTAGAGGTCTGCGGTCAAGGTAGGAAGGTAGAGAGGATCTGGATGTGAATGATTTTGCAAAGAATTTAATAATTTGGCTGGTACTGGCGGCTATTTTGATGTCAGTGTTCAATAGCTTCACTCCAAAGACTGAGGTCAATGAGCTCGGTTACTCGGAATTTATCTTGGAGGTGCAAAATGATCGTGTTGCTAGTGTGGCCAACGATGGGCTGACTATTAAGGGCGAGCGCACTGATGGCAGCAAGTTTATCACAGTGATACCCTCAGGCATTAAGGATGATGGCCTTATAAACGATCTAGTCAATCACAATGTTAAGGTTGTAGGGGAGCTTCCGGCATCTCCCAGTGTATTTTCGCAGTTGCTAGTGGCGGCTTTTCCAATCTTGCTGATCCTCGCTATTTTTATGTTCTTTATGCGGCAAATGCAGGGTGGCGGTGGAGGCAAAGGCGGCCCCATGAGCTTTGGCAAAAGCAAGGCAAAGCTGCTGACCGGAGATCAAATAAAAACTACCTTTGCCGACGTTGCAGGGGTAGATGAGGCCAAAGAAGATGTTGGCGAATTGGTAGAATTCTTAAGTGACCCCAGTAAATTTCAACGTTTAGGTGGGCGAATTCCCAAAGGGGTGCTGATGGTGGGGCCTCCGGGAACTGGTAAAACCTTGCTGGCTAAAGCCATAGCCGGTGAGGCCAAGGTGCCATTTTTCTCAATTTCCGGTTCTGACTTCGTCGAGATGTTTGTGGGTGTCGGGGCCTCCCGTGTCCGCGATATGTTCGAACAGGCCAAGAAACAGGCACCCTGTATTATCTTTATTGATGAAATTGATGCTGTGGGTCGCCACCGTGGTGGTGGTTACGGCGGCGGCAATGACGAGCGCGAACAGACCTTGAACCAGTTGCTGGTCGAGATGGATGGATTTGAGGGCAATGAAGGGGTGATTGTAATCGCCGCCACCAACCGTCCAGATGTCTTGGACAAGGCTCTATTGCGCCCCGGTCGTTTTGATAGGCAGGTCTATGTGGGGCTACCAGATATCAGGGGGCGGGAGCAGATTCTTAAGGTTCACGCGCGCAAAGTGCCCTTGGATGAATCGGTTGATCTGGGTATCTTAGCTCGGGGCACGCCAGGATTCTCCGGTGCGGATTTGGCCAACTTAGTCAACGAGGCAGCGCTGTTTTCTGCTCGTTCCAACCGACGGCTGGTCAATATGGAAGAGTTTGAAAAGGCTCGCGACAAAATAATGATGGGTGCTGAAAGGCGATCCATGGTGATGTCGGAGAAAGAAAAGATTAACACCGCATACCATGAAGCGGGGCACGCTATTATCGGGCGTCTGGTTCCAGAGCATGATCCGGTTCACAAGGTAACCATAATACCGCGAGGTCGAGCACTGGGTGTTACCCAGTACCTCCCCGAGGAAGACAGATACAGTATGAGTCGCCGACAGCTGACCAGTCAGCTGTGTAGCTTATTCGGAGGTCGGATTGCCGAAGAGCTGGTAGGTGGTGCAGATGCTGTGACCACGGGGGCTTCCAATGATATTGAGCGAGCCACGCAGATGGCCAGAAATATGGTGACCAAATGGGGGCTAACTGAAAAACTCGGCCCAGTTCTCTATGGTGAGGATGAATCGCAGGCGCCTGGTGGTGGTAACGCCCATTACTCCGAAGATACATCCCGCGAGATAGACCAAGAGGTGCGAGATATTCTGAATAAAGCATACAGTTCAGCGCAGAAGCTGCTTGAGGATAACCGAGATATACTCGAAGCCATGAAAGGTGCATTGATGGAGTATGAAACCATTGATGCCGATCAGGTTGGCGATCTGATGGCGCGACGCAAAGTTCGACCGCCGCGCCAGTGGGACGATAACGATACTGACGATTCCGGCGGAACTGCCACAGCTAAAAAGAGCGCTGGCAAAAAGAGCGCTGGCAAAGACGGTAATATTGGCGGTCCGGTAAAGGACCTATAATTGCAGTGCAAAAAAAGCCTCGGGTCTATTAGATAGAGCATCGGGGCTTTTGCCTACTTATGAAAAAACCAGATTTCTCTCCTAGCCATCTTAATTGTGGTGGCAAAATGCTCAACCTATCCAAGCCTTCAGTGATGGGAGTTGTTAACCTAACGCCAGATTCCTTCTCCGATGGCGGCCAGCTGCACTCGGATCATCAGTTAAATAAAAGCAAGATTCTATCCACAGTGGAAAAAATGCTAAATGATGGCGCCGATATTATAGATTTGGGCGGAGAGTCTACGCGCCCCGGTGCCGTGCCTGTATCTGTGGAGCAAGAGCTAGAGCGGGTAATTCCGATTCTGGAGGCGTTGTCCGCAAACTTTGACACAATCTTCTCAGTGGATACCAGCACAGCTGAAGTGATGCGAGCGGCAGCGACAGCTGGCGCGCATCTAATCAACGACGTTCGCGCACTGCAGCGCGAGGGAGCCCTGCAAACTGCGGTTGATTGCGGTTTGCCGGTGTGTCTGATGCATATGCAAAAGCAACCGCAATCCATGCAGAATAATCCTCGGTATCAAGACGTTGTAGGCGAAGTTATTGAGTTCTTAGAGCAGCGCAAACAGCAATGTATAGCGGCGGGTATTAGGGCAGAGCAAATACTATTGGATCCGGGCTTTGGGTTTGGTAAAACCCTAGATCACAACTTAGCGCTATTTAATGGATTGGATCGCTTGGCAGAGCAAAAACACCCCATTTTGGTCGGTCTGTCACGCAAGTCAATGATCGGTCAATTATTAGATGCAGGTATAAATGATCGATTGATTGGAAGTGTTACAATGGCAGTTTTAGCCGTTCAAAAAATTCATCGCGCAGGGGGCTCGGTGATTCTTCGTGTCCACGATGTCAAACAGACAAGGCAAGCCTTAACTATTTGGCAGTCAGTTGATCAATCAAAGGATGGTAGGTAATCAATGAAACGAAAATATTTTGGTACTGACGGTATTCGAGGCAAGGTGGGGGAGCATCCGATCACCGCTGACTTTATGCTCAAGCTGGGTTGGGCGGCGGGGAAAGTGCTCACTCGGCATGCCAAGGGCAAGAAAAACCGCGTTATTATAGGCAAAGACACCAGAGTGTCCGGCTATATGTTTGAATCCGCGCTCGAGGCCGGATTAGTAGCGGCTGGCGTAAATGTAGATCTGCTGGGACCCATGCCGACCCCGGCCATAGCCTATCTAACCAGAACCTTCCGTGCTGCTGCCGGCATTGTGATCAGTGCCTCCCATAATCCAGTGGGCGATAACGGGGTTAAATTCTTTGCCGCAGACGGCTTTAAATTGCCTGATAATATCGAACTGGAGATAGAGGCCTTGATGGATCAGCCGCTGGTTACCAATGGCTCTGACAGCTTGGGCAAGGCGCGCCGCATTGACGATGCCACCGGTCGCTATATAGAATTTTGCAAAGGTACATTGCCGCTGGGCTTTAATATGGCTGGGCTTAATATAGTGCTGGACTGCGCCCATGGTGCAACCTACAGCGCCGCGCCGCGAGTATTTAAAGAGCTGGGAGCCAGCGTTGTCAGCATAGGCGATGCCCCAGATGGCTTTAATATTAATCACCAGTGCGGCTCCACGTATATGCAAGCACTTCAGGAGACTGTGCGTGCACAGCGAGCTGACCTTGGTATCGCCTTTGACGGTGATGGTGATCGGGTGTTATTTGTCGATGGATTGGGAGAGATTGTCGATGGTGATGAGCTGCTTTATATCATTGCCCAGCGTCGCCATGCCGCAGGTAAATGCGATGGTGTGGTTGGCACCCAGATGAGTAATCTGGGGTTGGAGCTGGCTCTTAAAGAATTACAGATTCCCTTTAAGCGCAGCAAAGTGGGGGATCGCTATGTGATCGAAGCGCTCAAGGAGAATGGTTGGAGTCTGGGTGGCGAGAGTTCAGGGCATATCCTCTGCGGCGAGCTCAATACCACCGGAGATGGCATTGTATCGGCACTACAGGTTATTTTGGCGCTGTCAGACAGTGGTCAAGCGCTGGAGAAACTTAAGCAAGGTATGCGTAAATTTCCGCAAACCATGATTAATGTAGGACTGCCAAAGAAAATCGATATCAGTGGTAATACAGTGATTAATCAGGCCGTTGAAGCGGCGGAAAAGCAACTTGATGGTCGCGGTCGAGTACTGTTGAGGCCCTCTGGAACCGAGCCAGTGATTCGCGTGATGGTTGAGGGAGAGGACTCGCAATTAGTGAATCATTTAGTCGCTGATATTTCACAGGTGGTTCAGCAGCAGGTCAATTAGCCTAGAACGCTGTTTGCTGGTTGTATATTGCCCATTTGTCGGGTAGCATTCGCACCCGTTTGGCAAACCCCCTCTAGAGAGGAGTGCTGAGGATGGCAAAGCCGCTACTGGCGGGTAACTGGAAAATGCATGGTACAGCGCAATCGGCTGCTACACTGGCGGGTCAAATTGCTGACTGTGCAGCGGAGGCACCGGATATTATTCTGTTGCCTTCCTTTGTTTGCATCCCAGCAGTGATTGCTGAGTTAGCGGCAAGGACTAATATTTCGGTAGGCGCGCAGAATCTCTGTCAGCATGCACAGGGTGCCTACACCGGAGAGGTCTGCGCACAGATGTTGGCAGATCTGGGTTGTAGCCATGTATTGGTTGGGCATTCGGAGCGACGCGCACTATTTGCTGAGAATAACCAGCTAGTGGCAGAAAAGTTTGCCGCCGCACAGAGCACTGGTTTAACGCCTATTCTCTGTGTGGGCGAGACGCTCACAGAGCGTCAAAAGGGACTGAGGCTGCAGGTGGTAAAAGAGCAAATCACTGCAGTTGTCGACCTAGTGGGCCTGCAAAATGTTTGCCGAGCGGTGATAGCTTACGAGCCAGTGTGGGCGATTGGCACTGGAGAAACAGCTACGCCGGAGCAGGCGCAGGAAGTACATGCTTATATACGCGCCCAGTTGGGTGAACAGGGTATACCAACACCGCTACTCTATGGTGGCAGTGTGAAGGCAGACAATGCTGCGGCATTATTTGCCCAGCCAGATATAGATGGTGGTCTGGTGGGTGGGGCCTCGCTAGAGGCGGAACAGTTTTTAAACATTGCACAACAGATGGTCGAGCAAAAGTAATGGAACAGTTTATTTTAATTTTTCACTTTGTAGTTGCCGTAGCCCTAATCGGATTAATTCTAATTCAACAGGGTAAAGGCGCAGAGGCCGGTGCCTCTTTTGGTGCAGGTGCCTCGCAGACAGTACTTGGAAGTTCAGGGGGTTGGAACTTCTTTAGTAAAACCACGGCTATCTTAGCCACGGTATTTTTTGTAACCAGCGTCAGCCTTGCCATAGCGGCCAAAAACCGCACTGTGGTTGATACTGTCTTATTGCCAGAGCTTCGCGAAGTGCCCGCTGAAACTACCTCCGAGAGCAGCATCCCCGAATTGGAGCCAGAGGCTGATACCGATTTGCCAGCAGTGGATGACTCGGTAATCCCAGTTCAGGATTAATAAAGATTGCCCAAGTGGTGGAATTGGTAGACACGCTATCTTGAGGGGGTAGTGGCGCAAGCCGTGCCGGTTCAAGTCCGGCCTTGGGCACCATATAAAAAAACAACCAGTAGAGTCCAGTTCTCATCTCTAACCGCGATGCTGGCCTATGTATAGAACGTCTTTTGATCTGTCGTATCAATTAGCCCTGCATTATTAGGTATTAGATTATCTATTTAGGGGCGGATTTACCTGCCTTCCGCGTCTAATTAGCGACACATCCCATTTTTGGAGTTCAGCTTGCCATTGTAGGCCAATCTACCTTAGCATGGGAATTTACAGCATTTACTTAATGGGATGTCCAGAGAGAATGTTTGATCGTCAGTTGTCACGAATGCATGATGTCTATGTCCAACACAGATCGGAGCTGTGTTGTTCTGTTGCCACTAAGTTTCAGGTTACTCGTGACGAAGCTGAGGATATAGTGCAGGCGGCTTTTGCTCGTG